>CAYNGO010000004.1:0-59059 GCA_964397025.1 uncultured Weeksellaceae bacterium | reverse complement strand
CTGAAGAAGATAGTAAAACAAAATAATTCGCATAATTTTTTACAATGCTTAAAGAAAATTGCTTCTTACTTGGAACAATTTTTAAATTACATGGCTATAAGGGTGATGTAACTATATTTAATGAAGAAGATGTTACTCTAAATTTAAAGAATATAGAATTCTTATTTATTGAAAAAAATAATTCACTAATACCATTTTTTATTTCTAAAATCAGAAATACAAAACCAAAAAATATACTTGTAAAATTTGAGGATATTAATTCTGAAGATGAGGCTAAAGGTATTTTAAAATCAGCTGTTTACTTACCTAAAAACTTTAAACCTGTAAAAAACACAAAATCAATTGAAGATATTACAGGATACAAAGTAAATGATCAAAATCTAGGAGATTTAGGGAAAATTAGCTACATAGACTCGCAAACACCACAAACTCTAATTTATGTAACTAATAATGAACAGAAATTTTGTTTCCCGATGAATAAAGAATTTGTAAAAAATATAAATACGGCAAATAGAATCATTGAGGTACTAATACCAAAAGAATTACTAAACTTAAACTAACTCTTCAATAAAAGTAATTCCATTATCTTCTAGCTCATTTAAAACAGGTAGATAAATATCTTTACTTGTAGGAATCTTTACTCCAGATGAGTTAATAGCTCCACTTAATATAAGCTTTACTGAAATAGCTACGGGTAAACCTACAGTCTTTGCCATAGCAGTATTGATCTGATTATCTCCAAAAACTATTAATGACGAATGCAAAACATTAGTAGAATCATTAATTAAGTACTCAAATTGATGTTGCATAACTACCATATCTTTATCATTACTTTCAAGAGACAATTTACTTTCTGTAATCTTCTGTAAAAATTGGGCGGGAGTTAAATTATCTAAGCCAATTATAGTATCAGAAAACAAACCAAGCCATTCAATTTTTTTAAAATCTTCAGAATCTAAAGAAATAGATAAATAATTGCAAAAATTTTCTTCTAATGAGATCTTATCATTCTTGGGTAGAAAAAGATTTGTAAAATCACAACATTTCATAGATTGAGAATCTATCATTTTATAATCATCTGAAGTCATTCCCAATTGGATAAAAATATCCCATGCTCTACAAAAACCTTTTTTTCTAAGAGTACCTCTGAACATCGTTGATATATCTTCTAAACCATAAGATTTTCGATATGATAGTGAGTCACGATTTGCATAAGCTTCAAACTCACCTGCATTAAGAATATTTAGAGTTTCTGTCCTTTTAAATAGTTGATGATAAGGAACATACTTATAGGTATCATTAACTATATATTGAGCAGTCCCTTGTCCAGCTAAAATCACATTTCTTGGATTCCATGTAAATTTATAATTCCAAGGGTTATTATCAGAATCTGGATGAATTAAACCACCACAAAAAGATTTAAAAGATGTTATCTCTGCACCCTGAGATTTTAAATCATCAATTACTTTCATTGCAGACATATGATCAATACCTGGATCAAGACCTATTTCATTTAATAACAAAACTCCATTTTCTTTTGCCTGATTATCTAAAGCTAAAATTTCATCTGAAACGTAAGAAGCAGTTACTAAATTCTTTTTAAAGTTAACACAGTCTCTTGCAACCAATATATGCATACTTGCGGGTAACATAGATACAACAATATCGGAGCTAATAATTTCTTTATTTCTTTGATTAATATCATTAACATCAAAATATATAGATCTAGAATTACTATGATTGTTAGAGGCTTTTAATGCTAAATCTAAATTAAAATCAGCAACTGTAACAAACCAATTATTCTTTGCACTTTCATTTAGTAAATAATTAATTAAAGTAACTGCTGATTTCCCAGCACCAATAACAAGAATATTTTTCATTTTTTAGAGTTAAAATTAAAAATGCTAATTTATTATTTATTATAACCAATCAAAAAGAAATCGCAATCTAATAGTATAATAAATTATATAATATAACTTTGCATGCTCTTAAACAAATAAGATATATTATGACCGAAACAGGAAAGAGAGCAACAAACGCTACCATATCTGATTTAGGAATAAAAAACTCTAGAGCTCATTGGAACCTTTCTCCAAAAGAATTATCAGAAATTTCATTAAAAAATGGTCAGGCTCAATTAACTTCCCAAGATGCTATAACAATAAATACCGGTAAATTTACTGGAAGATCTCCTATGGATCGATTTATTGTGCAGGATGAAATCACCAATGATACTGTTTGGTGGGGAGATACGAATCTTCCATTTGATGACGAAAAATTTAATAGCTTACATGAAAAGGTGTTAAATTATTTATCTAATAAAGAGATTTATGTTAGAGATGCTTATGCATGTGCTGCTGATAAATATAGATTGAATATTCGCGTAGTTAATGAATATGCCTTTAGCAACTTATTTGCTTATAATATGTTTTTAAGACCAAGTGATGATGAAATAAATAAATTTTCTCATGAGTGGCTAATTCTTAATGCCCCGGGATTTTTAGCAGACCCAAATCAGGACGGCACAAGACAAGAAAACTTTGCTATTTTAAATTTTACAAAAAAAATTATTTTAATTGGTGGAACTGGATATACAGGTGAAATTAAAAAAGGTATTTTTTCTGCATTAAACTTTATTTTACCTGTTGAAAGGAATGTTCTACCAATGCACTGTAGCGCTAATATTGGACAAGAAAATGACACATCAATATTTTTTGGATTATCTGGGACTGGTAAAACTACATTATCTGCAGATCCTACAAGAAATCTAATTGGCGATGATGAACATGGATGGGATGGAGACACGGTCTTTAACTTTGAAGGGGGATGTTATGCTAAATGCATAGATTTATCTCAGGAAAAAGAACCTGACATATACTCTGCAATTAAAGAAGGTGCATTATTAGAAAATGTATCATTTTTCAAAGGTACTAATGAAGTAAATTTTAAAGACACATCAATAACTGAAAACACAAGAGTTTCATACCCTATTGAACATATAAATAATATTGCAATACCTTCATATGGTAAAAACCCAAAGAATATTTTCTTTCTTACTGCTGATGCTTTTGGAGTACTTCCTCCAGTATCTAAACTAACAAAAGGACAAGCTATGTATCATTTTATTTCTGGATATACAGCTAAAGTTGCAGGAACCGAAGCAGGCATAACAGAACCACAAACAACATTTTCCGCATGCTTTGGAGCGCCGTTTATGCCACTTCATCCAACTAAATATGCTGAAATGTTAGGTGAAAAAATAACGTCACATAATGTTAATGTATGGCTAATTAATACAGGATGGTCTGGAGGAGAATATGGAGTTGGTGAGAGAATTTCATTAAAATATACAAGAGCGATGATTACTGCTATTTTAAATAATGAACTTGAAAATATAGAATATATTAATCACCAAGTATTTGGCTTAAGCATGCCATTATCATGTCCAAATGTTCCAGATGAAATTTTAAGTCCAATTAACACTTGGGGAAGCCAACAGGAATATTTAGATAAAGCAAATGAATTAGCAGATGCTTTTAATAAGAATTTTAAACAATTTGCTGAAAATGCAAATGATGAAATTCTTACTGCAGCTCCAAAAAGATATCAATAGATATATTAGAGCTTTAATTTCTAGATTTTTATATTTTTGACTTATGCAATTATTTTTCTGTAAAGATGATGATAAAGAACTCAGCCTATCTGTAGAGGAGAGTAGACATGTAGTTAAAGTACTTCGCAAAAGTATTGGAGAAAAATTATATTTTACTGATGGAAAAGGAATGTTTTTAACAGGAGAAATTATAACAACTGATAAAAAAAATACAACAGTTAAAATTATTAAAAAAGAAAAGAAAATAAAAAATCATAATTACTCTTTACATATAGCTATTGCTCCAACTAAAAACATGGATAGGTTTGAGTGGTTTTTAGAAAAATCTACTGAAATAGGAATTGATGAGATAACACCAATAATCTGCAGTAATTCTGAACGTAAAATCATTAAACTTGAAAGGTGTAATAGAATTCTAAAATCTGCTATGAAGCAATCATTAAAGTTCTACTTACCTAAATTAAATGAACCCATTATGTTTAAAGATTTTATCCAAAAAAAATATGAAGGAAAAAAATATATTGCTCATTGCCAAGAATATGAAAAAATAAAACTAAAAAAAGAAAGTAATCGTATGCATATTATGATTGGTCCAGAAGGAGATTTTTCAGCTGAAGAAATCCAAATGGCAACTGAAAAAAAATTTAGTCATATAAGTTTAGGCAATAGTAGATTAAGAACTGAAACAGCTGGATTAGTTGCAACACAATCAATAAATATGATTTATAATTAAATATGATAAACTTAAAAAAAATCATCCTTAAGAGAAAGTATGCTATACTTATAATTTGTTTTTTATTTCCTATTATAAGCTTCTCACAGAACACTTATCAAATCGCAATACTAAAATACAATGGAGGTGGAGATTGGTATGCTAACCCAAGTGCACTTCCAAATCTGATAAGTTTTGCAAATAAAAATATAGGTACTAATATTAAAGAAAGTCCTGAGATTGTAAATGTTGGTAGTGCTGAGTTATTCAATTATCCATTTATACATATGACAGGTCATGGAAATGTTAATTTTAACACGCAAGAAGCAAAAAATCTAAGAAAATATTTAATTGGAGGTGGATTTTTGCATGTAGATGATAATTATGGATTAGATCTATACTTTAGAGATGAAATTAAAAAAGTATTTCCTGAATCAGAACTGCAAGAGATATCAAGCCAACATAACATATTTAATCAAACTTTTAAATTCCCAAATGGTTTGCCAAAAATCCATATTCATAATGCTAAAAACTCTCAAGCATTTGGAATATTTCACAATGAAAGGTTAGTATGTTTATACACATATGAATCTGATTTAAGTGATGGCTGGGAAGATCAAGAAGTTCATAATGACAGCTATGAAACTAGACAAAAAGCATTAAAAATGGGTTCCAATATATTAGAATATATTTTTACAGGAAAAAACTAAAGAAGCTCAATATCAATATTAATATCCCTAAGAAAATCAATAGACTTTTCAATATCATCACGCATTAATCTGTCACTATTAAGAAAATCAATATTTTCTCTGTAAAGATCTAAAATAGATTCTATAAAATCTGAAGATTTAAGATTACGAAAAGCTAATGCTTGAGTTGCATTCATTAATTCAATAGCTAAGATACGTTCAATATTTTCAACAACTTTAAATAATTTGGTAGCTGCATTTGCACCCATACTGACATGATCTTCTTGACCGTTAGAAGACACAATAGAATCTATAGATGCTGGAGTACATAATTGTTTGTTTTGACTTGCAATACTAGCAGCAGTATATTGAGGAATCATCATTCCAGAATTTAAGCCAGGATTTGCTACAAGGAAAGAAGGCAAACCTCTTGTACCAGAAATAAGATGAAATATTCTTCTTTCAGAAATAGAACCTAATTCAGACATGGCAATTGCTAAATAATCTAAAGCCATTGCCAGTGGTTGACCATGAAAATTACCACCTGAAATAATCTTATCTTCTTCAATAAAAATAGTAGGATTATCAGTTACTGAATTTATTTCAGTAGTAAAAATATCTAAAACATGTGAAATAACTCCTTTTGTAGCACCATGAACTTGTGGAATACATCTAAAAGAATACGGATCTTGAACATGTTGCTTATCTTTAATTTGGATTTCACTTTCAAATAAAAATTCTCTTATATTATTAGCTGTTTTGATTTGACCACTATGTGGACGAACAAGGTGAATTAATGGATCAAAACTCTCACTTCTAGCATTAAAAGCATCAATAGAAATACTTGCAATTAGATCAGAACAATAAGACAGTTTTTGAGATTTTATCAAACACCACACGCCATAAGCTGACATAAATTGAGTTCCATTTAATAAAGCAAGACCCTCTTTAGCTTGTAAGCTTATAGGATCCCAAGACATTTTTTTTAATACTTTTTTTGAGTTATATCGTTTAAAGCTACCATCTGTATCTAAAACATCAACTTCACCTAAAGCTAAAAGTGGAAGTGACAAATGTGCAAGCGGAGCTAAATCTCCAGAAGCACCCAATGAGCCTTGTTGATACACAACTGGAAGAATATTATTATTAAACATCTCAACAAGACGATTAATAGTTTCTAATTGAACACCAGAATGTCCAAGAGATAGTGACTGTACCTTTAAAAGAAGCATTATTTTAACAAGTTCTTTAGGCACCTCATCTCCCATCCCACAAGCATGTGAAACCACTAAATTAAATTGTAATTTACTAAGCTGATTATTATCAATTTCATGATTACAAAGAGAACCAAATCCAGTATTTATTCCATAAATTGGTTTAGTAGATTTCTGAATTTTTTTATCAAGATATTCTTTATTAAGAATCACTTTTTTCTTAGCTGAAGCACTTAATACTATGTTAGTCTCTTCTCTTAAAATATCAGAAATAATAGATATTGATAATGGCACATCGCCAATTTTATAAATTTTCATCTAAGATATTTTTTTCATAAATTGAGTAAGAGTTAAATTATTTTGTTCACCACTATTCATATCCTTGACTGACAAAGTATTTGATTTCATTTCATCTTCTCCAATCATTATTACAAATTGAACTCCTTTATTATCTGCATAAGTCATTTGTTTTTTAATTTTTACTGATGAAGGATATAGTTCAGCACTAATATTATTATTTCTTAATTCTTTTAGTAATGAAAGACAATAGAGAGATTCTTTTTCACCAAAATTTACAAACATAACTTGAGTAGAAAGATCAATATCTTTTGGAAATAATCCGAGATCTTCCATTACTAAATAAATTCGGTCAATTCCAAAAGAAATCCCAACACCAGATACGTCATCTAATCCAAAAACACTTGTCAAATCATCATACCTACCTCCTCCTGCAATACTACCAATATTTACATCTTGAGATTTAACCTCAAGTATAGAACCAGTATAATAATCTAAGCCTCTAGCGAGAGTAATATCAAACTTTAACTCTGAGCTTTTAAGATTTAAATTTTCAATATTTTTCATTATATATTTAAGCTCTTGAACTCCTATTATACCTATTTTCGAATCACATAGAAGATTAGTTAACTTATCAATATCAGTAATGTTTAAAAAATTATTAAGAATACTTAACTTGTTTTTTGGAACACCAATTTTAATTAATTCATCTTCTACTTTTTCTAAACCAATCTTATCAATTTTATCAAGAATAATTACAAAATCATCAAAAAATTCAGATGCAGACATCATTTCTATCATAGCTGCAAGAATTTTTCTATTATTAATTAATATTTTAATATTAGGAACTTTTAAATCAGTAAAAATATCATCACAAAGCTGAATAAGTTCAATTTCATTTAATAATGAATTAGAACCTATAACATCCGCATCACATTGGTAAAACTCTCTAAATCTACCCTTCTGTGGACGATCTGCTCTCCAAACATTCTGCATTTGATAACGCTTGAATGGAAAAGTAATATCATTTTTATTATTAACTACAAATCGAGCAAAAGGAACAGTTAAGTCATATCTAAGAGCCTTTTCAGCTATTTCTTTTGAGAGTAACTTAGAAGTTATATTTTCATCAATATTAGATTTTGAAAGAAAATCACCAGAATTTAAAATCTTGAAAATTAAACGATCTCCCTCTTCTCCATATTTACCAGTCAAAGTGTCTAAATTTTCCATTGCTGGAGTTTCAATAGGGGAATAAGCATAGCGCTCAAAATTAGATTTAACAATTTTGAAAATATAATTTCTCCTAAACATTATTTTAGGAGTAAAATCACGAGTACCTTTTGGTATCTGAACCTTTGCTTTCATATTACAAATATCGTAAAATATAATAGATAAATTTAGCTAGTTTTGCTTAATGAGAATCATCTTAACTTTTATCTTAACTATTTTTTTTGCGTGTAATATGAATAACATCAATACTAATAAAACTTTAAAGCAGAATCCTTTAGAAATTGATGCGATAAAAAAAATATTAACTCACCAACAAGAGTGCTGGAACAATGGAGATATTGATGGGTTTATGAAAGGCTACTGGAATTCAGAAGATCTTATCTTTACTTCATCTAAACATGAACCAACATATGGATGGATGGCAACACTTGAAAGGTATAAAAATAGCTACCCAACAAAATCAAGTATGGGAGAACTCAAATTCGAAATATTAAAAACAACCTTAACTTCAGAGAAAAAAGCTGAACTCAAAGGCAAATGGAAACTAATAAGAAAAAATGATCATCCAAATGGTCTATTTTGGTTAGAAATTGAAAAAATTGATAAGAAATGGCTTATAACTAAAGACTCCACATTTTCATTTGACATATGAAAAACTATTTATCATTAATTAAATTTAGTCATACTATTTTTGCTCTTCCATTTGCTTTGATAGGGTTTTTTCTTTCTTATCCTGAATATAATTTTTCTATTAATTTATTAATTTACGTTTTATTATGTATGATTTTTGCTAGATCAGCAGCAATGGCCTTCAACAGATATATTGATAGAGATATTGACACAATTAATCCCAGAACATCAAAAACAAGAGAAATTCCAAGCAAAAAAATCAAACCATCTTCAGCATTAATATTTGTTATTTTCAATTCTTGTCTTTTTATCATAACAACATATTTCATAAATCAATTATGTTTTTTTTTATCTCCAATCGCTCTTTTAATAATCCTTGGATATAGTTATACTAAGCGGTTCACATCATTATGTCATTTGATACTTGGAGTTGGACTATCTCTCTCTCCAATAGGAGCATATTTAGCTGTTACAGAAACATTTCATATAGTGCCAATATTTTTCTCATTTATTGTTTTATTTTGGGTTGCTGGATTTGATATTATTTACTCTTTACAAGACAAAGAATTTGATGCTAAGAATAATTTAAAATCTATTCCGGTTTTCTTTGGTAAGAAAAATGCTTTAAGAGTTTCAAAATTTTTACACATCTCTACAGTTATGCTAGTTTTTTATGTTGGAACATTTTATAACTTTTCTTATTTTTATTGGTGTGGTACTTTTGTTTTTTCAGCATTACTCATATTCCAACATAGCATTATTAGTAAGGATGATCTTTCAAGAATTAATATTGCTTTTTTTACTACAAATGGAATTGCATCAATTGTATTTGGAGTATTTGTAATTTTGGATATTTTAATCTAAAGAAAAATCTTTCCTGGATTAAGAATATTTTTTGGGTCAAATAAATTTTTAAGACCTTTTTGCAATGCTATTTCTTTTTCAGAAAATACAATATCTAAATATTGTTTCTGTACATAACCAATTCCATGCTCTCCACTTATAGTTCCTCCAAGTTTCTTTGTTAACTCAAATATTTCTCTTATACCTTTAGAAAGTTTATTATCCCAATGATGATCTGACATATTTCCTTTTATAATATTTATATGTAAATTACCATCTCCAGCATGTCCATAACAAACCGATTTAAATCCATAATTTTTACCAATTTCTTTGACCCCACTTAATAACAATGGCAATTCGGCTCTTGGCACAACAGTATCTTCTTCTTTATATATGGAATTTGACTTTACCGCCTCTCCTACTGCTCTTCGCATTTTCCATAACCTATCTTTTTGATCTTTACTGTCTGCTAGTAAAATTTCTCCAGATTCATATTCATACATTATATTAGAAATCTTTTCACATTCATCAAATAAAATATCTAAATTATTTCCGTCTACCTCTATAAGTAAATGAGCTTGTACTTTAGAATCAATATCCATTTTAATATCTGTATACTTAAGAGTCCAATCAATAGCATCTCTTTCAATAAATTCTAATGCTGAGGGAGTTATTCCAGCTGAAAAGACAGCAGAAACAGCTTCACAAGCTTTTACAGCAGAATTAAAAGGAACTAAAATTGATATATCTTTTTGTGGTAAAGGAATTAAACGAAAAACAATTTTAGTAATTATACCTAAAGTACCTTCACTACCTATCATTAATGATGTAAGATCATAGCCTGTAGAATTCTTAAGAACATTAGCACCAGTCCAAATAATTTCACCAGTAGGTAAAACGACTTCAAGATTTAGGACATAATCTTTAGTAACACCATACTTTAACGCTTTAGGACCACCAGAGTTTACAGCTATATTTCCACCTAAAAAAGAACTACCTTTACTAGCTGGATCCGGCGGATAAAAAAGATTTTTTTTCTCTACTTCATCTCTAAAAACTTGATTTATGACTCCAGGCTCTACAGTTGCTTGTAGATTTCTTTCGTCAATCTCAATAATTTTATTAAAAAACTCTAAACTTAAAGCTACCCCTCCCATAATAGGCAATGAACCTCCACTTAAGCCTGTTCTAGCCCCACAAGGAGTAACTGCAATATTATTTTTATTACAATATTCTAATATAGAAGACACCTGTTCAGTTAGTAAAGGTTTAAGAACAATATTTGGAGGAAACTTTAAATCTTCAGTTTCATCATGAGAGTAATCGAATATAGATTGTTTATCAGTAAAGATATAATTATCACCCAGCAATTCCTTAAAAAAAAGAATATCATCTTTGCTAATATCTGAATAACTCATCATTAATTATTTTATACAAATTTAAGTAAATTCGCAACTAAGAAACTAATTATCTTTTAAATGAATAAAACAATTATAGCTTTAATATTAAGTATAATATCATTATCTCTTTTTTCTCAATCTAAAGAAATAACATTAAAAGATATTTGGCAAGACTATAACTTTTACCCAAAAAACTTCAGAGGACTAAAGTCTATGAATAATGGTGATTTTTACACTAAACTAAAAAAATCTGATGAGGGTCAAGAAATTATTAAATATCAATTTAAAAATGGTAAAGAAGTAACAACATTATTTAAAAGTACAGATTTTGATATAAAAAAAATTAACAGCTATTCTTTCAGTAATGATGATAAATTAATGTTGTTAACAACAGAAACAGAGTCAATTTATAGATATTCTAAAAGAGCTATTTACTATGTTTTTAATATTCATAATAATAAACTAAAGAAAATTTCTGAGAATAAAATTAGATATGCTACTTTTTCACCAAATGGAAGTAAAGTCGCCTATGTATTTGAAAATAATCTTTTTATTAAAAATTTAAAAGATGGCAAAGAAATACAAGTAACATCAGATGGTAAAAAAAATCATATTATAAACGGTGCAAGTGATTGGGTTTATGAGGAGGAATTTAAATTAGTAAAAGGATTTTCATGGTCAGCAGATGGAAAAACAATTGCATTTTACAAATTTGATGAGTCACATGTTAAAGAATTCTCTATGGATAAATTTAATGGAGGCTTATATCCTACTCAAGAAGTTTTTAAATATCCAAAAGCGGGAGAAGATAACTCAACGGTTAATATTTATTTATATAATTTAAAAGAGGATACAAAAACACTTATTTACACTGAAAATGATTACGAATATATTCCAAGAATTAAATGGACAAGTGATGCTAATTTTCTATCTATAATTGGTCTAAATCGACATCAGAATAAGCTTGATTTTATTTTAGTTGATGCAAAAGATGGAACTAACAAAGTATTATTTAGCGAAGAAGATAAATACTATATTAACATTAATGACAATCTCAGTTTCCTTCCAAGTAATTATTTTATTTGGACATCTGAAAAAAATGGATACAATCATATCTATTTAAAAGGATTAGACGGTAGCGAGGAACAATTAACCAAAGGCTCATGGGAGGTAACATCTTTTGATGGATTAGATAGTGATAATATGCAAATATTTTATAGATCAACTGAAGAAGGATCTATTAATAGAGCATTATATGTGCTAGACTTAAAAACTGGTAAAAGAAAAAAACTTAGTAATAGAGTTGGAACAAACTCAGTGAAATTTAGTAAGGGATTAAAATATTATATTAACTCATATTCAAATGCTAATACACCACCTATTTATTCATTACATAAATCAGATGGAACTGTAATTAAAGTAATTGAAAATAATGAATTATTTAATACAAATATGATGGATTATAATCTAAGTGAAAAAGAATTTATTACAATTTACACTGAAAATGCTGATCTTAACGCTTGGGTGATTAAACCTCCTAA
Source organism: uncultured Weeksellaceae bacterium (assembly GCA_964397025.1). Lineage (GTDB taxonomy): Bacteria > Bacteroidota > Bacteroidia > Flavobacteriales > BACL11. Next base: position 46,887 of record CAYNGO010000004.1, on the reverse strand, counting down.
TTTTGATAAAACCAAAAAATATCCATTATTTATGTTTTTGTATGGAGGTCCTGGATCTCAGAGGGTTTTAAATAATTATGGAGGAAATAATTTCTTTTGGTATCAGATGTTAGCACAAAAAGGATATGTTGTAGCATGCGTGGACAATAGAGGAACAGGTGGTAAAGGTGCTGAATTTAAAAAAATGACATATAAAGAACTTGGTAAATATGAAACAATTGATCAAATAGATGCTGCAAAATATTTTGGAAGGTTAGATTATATTGATAGTAAAAGAATTGGTATTCAAGGATGGAGTTATGGAGGACAATTATCATCTTTAGCAATAACTAAAGGTGCTGATTTTTTTAAACTAGCAATAGCTGTAGCACCAGTTACTAATTGGCGTTATTATGACAATATATATACTGAAAGATATATGCAAACTCCTAAAGAAAATCCAAATGGATATGATGATAATTCACCAATTTATCATGTTGATAAGCTTAAAGGTAAATACCTTCTAATTCATGGATCAGCAGATGACAATGTTCATGTTCAAAATACATATGAAATGACTTCTGCATTAGTAAAAGCAAATAAACAATTTGATTTATTTATTTATCCAGACAAAAACCATAGTATATACGGCGGAAGTACTAGATTTCATTTATATAAAAAAATGACAGATTTTATAACTGATAATTTATAATTCTTTTTTTATTAAATTCGGCAATTCAAATAATAACAAATTATAAATTATGATACAGCTAATTGGTTACTTCCTATTTACAGCATTAATATTATTTATTGCTAAAACTTATCTAGATAAGAAAGGTCACCCAAAAGCTCTATTTTATTTATTTTTTGCTGAAATGTGGGAAAGATTCTCATTTTATGGAATGAGAGCTCTTCTAACACTTTATCTGATTAAAGATTTCTATAAAGACATTCAAAATAATGAAGAAATAGCATATGGCATTTATGCTGCATATGGAGCGCTTGTTTATCTAACCCCTCTTTTAGGTGGATATCTAGCTGATAAATATATTGGATATAGAAAGTCTATTCTTTTTGGTGGAATACTAATGGCTTTAGGACATTTTTTCATGGCTTTTCCAACTGAATTTTTCTTTTATGGAGCCTTAGGATTATTAATAATGGGTAATGGATTTTTCAAACCTAATATCTCTACATTAGTTGGATCTTTGTATGAAGAAGGTGATATAAAAAGAGATGGAGGATTTACTATTTTTTATATGGGAATTAACCTAGGTGCTATGATTGCTCCACTTTTCTGTGGTTACCTTGGTGAGGTATATGGATGGCACTATGGATTTGGTGCTGCGGGACTTGGAATGCTAGCAGGTTTAATAGTATTTTGGCAGGGTATACAAGCAAATGTATTAGGAGATCGGGGACTACAACCTGTTGAATATATAAATAAAAAAATATCAGGAATATCAATAACCAATATAATTTATATAATAGGTTTTTTATTAGTTCCAGTATTTGCTTATTTAATAATTCTAGACAAAGAATCTCAAGTACTAGGAAGCGTCTTAAGTATAGTTGGCTTAGCAGTATTAGCTTATGTTGGTTACATCATCTTTGATTATAAGGTTATTAAAAAAGATCATCAAAGTGGAGATAGATTAATTGCATTAATGATACTAGCTGTCTTTTGTACGATCTTTTGGGCATGTTTTGAACAAGCAGGAAGTTCAATTACAGTTTGGGTAGACAAATGTGTAAATCTAGTAGGTATGAATGCTTCTCAAACAAATGCAATTAACCCTGCATACATCGTTTTACTGGCTATTCCATTTAGTTGGATGTGGACTAAGCTTGGCTTTATGAATAAAAACCCAAATACACCTATAAAATTTGCACTAGGTATTTTTCAATTAGGATTAGGTTTTCTAATCTTTGCAGCTACTGCACATTTTATTGGAGATAATGGCAAAGTGCCTTTCATGTTTGTTTTCCTAGGATACTTTTTAATAACAACAGGTGAGTTATTCTTATCTCCTATAGGACTTTCAAAAGTAACAGAATTATCCCCAAAAAGAATTGCAGCATTTATGATGGGAGTTTGGTTTTTATCATCAACCTTCGCTCATTATATTTCTGGTGAAATTGCTAAGCTTACAACCTCGGGAGGCAGTGGAGAAAGTAATTGGTTATCTGACTTAACCAATTGGTTTATGGGTAATCCTGATGTTTCTAACGAAGCAGTAGCTACACTTTTACAATACAATAGTATTTATGGTCAAATTGGTTTTGTAACAATATTTATTTCTATTTTCGTTGTCATAATATCACCATTTATTAAAAAACTAATGCACGGCCTTCACTAAAATTAAATAATTAAAAATTACAAAATGAAAAATATATTCTCAATTCTAGTTCTATTTTTATCTCTAAATCTATACTCCCAAGAAAGTGATTTAGTATGGCATACAGATGTTACTAAAGCAATTAATATTTCTATGGAAAACGAAAAACCTTTATTTTTCTTTTTTACTGGAAGTGATTGGTGTGGTTGGTGTATTAAATTACAAAAAGAAGTATTCTTCAAACCTGAATTTGTGAAGTGGGCAAAAGAAAATATTGTTCTTGTAGAACTAGATTTTCCTAGAAGAAAAAAATTAGACGAAACCTTAACAAAACAAAATGACAATCTACGTCAGATGTTTGCAGTTAGAGGATATCCAACTGGATGGTTAGTTATGCCAGAAATTGTAGATCAAAAAGTAAATTTTAAAAGACTAGGCTCACAAGGTTATGTTGCTGGAGGTCCTAATGCTTGGATAAAAGGTGCAGAAAAAATATTAGAAAAAAAATAGATGAAAAGAATTATTATTCTTTTACTATGTATTGCCCCTTATTTAACATTTTCTCAAGGGGCTCCTATGGTCTCAGTAAATTGGATTTCTCTTGCCCAAGCTGAAAAGCTTTCAGAAAAATACAATAAGAATATGCTTTTATATTTTTATAGAGACAACTGTGACTTCTGTATGAGAATGAAAAAAGAAGTACTGAGTGATCCTCAGGTTATTAATTTAGTAAATGAAAACTTCTTTCCAGTTATGATTAACGGTAAAAGCAAAAAACCAATAATTTATAATGGAAAAAAGTATATTAATGATGTTTCTATAGAAGAAGATCCTAAATCTACATGGAGACACAACTTATTCTTTGAATTAGTAGCACCAACAAATAATAACCATTATTGGCCTACAATTGTAATTTTAAATGGAGAGCATGAAAAGCAAAGACAATTTCCAGGATTTCAATCTAAGCCACAGTTACTTCGTAATCTAAATAGAATAAAATAAAAAAAGAGTTGATTTTATCAACTCTTTTTTTTAAAATGGGTGACTGATGGGATTCGAACCCACGACCCCCGGCACCACAAACCAGTGCTCTAACCAACTGAGCTACAACCACCATTTTTCGAGTGCAAATATATATTAATATTCATAAATCATAAATAACTTATATATATTTGTTTAATGAAAAATAATGCATCCAACGTAATTACATTAAAGGTAGATGGGATGACCTGTAATAACTGTGCTACTGGAATTTTAAAACATCTTGAAAAGAATAAAATCGATAAAGTTTCAGTAAATTTTTCTCTCGCAGAAGTTAGTTGTTCAATAAACAAAAAAAATACAAAAAAAAATATAATTTCTTTAATAGAAGAAATAGGCTATAAAGTAAAAAAAGAAAATCAAAAAGAAAATAAATATGAAAGAGTAGAAATACTATTCTTTATATCATTACTCTTCACTATACCTTTATTTAGTCATATGTTTCTTGATTCAAGCAACATATTATATAATCCATTAGTTCAACTTGCACTTTGTATTCCAGTGTATGTAATTGGAATAATATATTTTGGGAAAAGCGCATTTGGATCACTTAAAATTGGTGTTCCTAATATGGATGTTTTAATATTCATCGGAAGCTCTGCAGCGTTTTTCTATAGCATTTACGGATGGTGGTTGTTTTATGGTACAGATATAGTTGGGCAATATCTATTTTTTGAAACATCAGCTACAATAATTACATTGGTTTTATTAGGCAATGTACTTGAACACAGATCAGTGAAACAAACAACAACAGCATTAAGAGAATTGTCAGAGATACAAAATGTTATTGCAAAAAAAGTTGTTGGAGATAAAATCATTGAAATTAAATTTAAGGATATAAATGTGGGAGATATCTTAATAATCAACAATGGAGATATAATTCCAATTGATGGAAAAATCATTTGGGGAAACTGTACTGTAGATGAATCTATGATCACTGGCGAGAGTTTACCAACTAGTAAAGAAATCAGTTCAGAAGTTATTGGAGGTACAATAATTAATAGTGGAAATGTTAAAATTGAGGTAGTTAATGTAGGTAATAATACAATATTATCTCAAATTATTGATCTTGTAAAAAACGCTCAAAAAGATCAACCAGAAATACAAAAGCTTGGTGATAAAGTAAGTTCTATTTTTGTTCCCATAGTATTAATCATATCTGTTAGTACATTTTTCATTTCTAACTTCTTTTTTAATATTTCAAGTATTGATGCATTCTTAAGGGCAGTTGCTGTTCTAGTTATCTCTTGTCCATGTGCAATGGGATTAGCAACTCCAACAGCTATAATGGTAGGTATTGGAAGAGCAGCAAAAAATGGAATTTTGATAAAAGGTGGACAGACCTTAGAGAAGATGGCAAGTATTAAAAATATAGCATTTGATAAAACAGGGACAATAACAACTGGTGATTTTAAAATCAATAATTTTAATGTTATTGAGGGTGATGAAAAAGAGATTAAAAATATAGTATATAATATAGAAAAATATTCATCTCACCCAATTGCAAAATCTTTAATAAAAGAATTAGACCAATATTCAGAGGAGATTGATATTTATAATATTAATGAAGAAAATGGATTAGGTATTACAGCTCATCTCGATGGTAATCAATATTTTATAGGTAGAAATATTAGTAGTGAAAAATATAAAAAGCATGATGTTTATATTACAAAAAATAATATTTTAATTGCTACAATTAATCTTGTAGATGAAATAAAATCAGGCACTCATCAAGTTATTAAAGATTTAAAAAATAGCGGATATTCAACAATTTTAATCAGTGGAGACAGTAAAGAAAAATGTCATCTAGTTAATAAGGAATTAGCTTTTAATAATTTATTTTCAGAGCAGTTACCTAAAAGTAAATTAGAAAAAATTGAAGAACTTAATAATCAAAATGCAACAATGATGCTTGGAGATGGAATTAACGATGCTCCAGCATTAGCAAAAGCAACTATTGGTGTCTCCTTAGGTAATGCAAGCCAGATAGCTATTCAATCTTCAGAAATTATCCTTCTGAACAAGAATAACCTTAAACAATTACCAAAAGCACTTCAAATAGGTAAGCATACTCTTATAACTATTAAACAAAATCTTTTTTGGGCATTTTCATATAATATTATTGCTATTCCGATTGCATGTTGTGGCTATTTAAATCCAATGTGGGCAGCACTATTTATGGCATTCTCAGATGTTATAGTAATAGGAAATTCTATAAGATTAAAATTTAAGAGAATTTTTTAGTATTATTACAATACATATTTAACTAAAAAAAAATATTATGAAAAAAACTTTTACATATCTAGCTATAATGATTTTTTGTAGCAGTATTGTTGCTCAAAATTCACCGATTAAAATACAAAATGGACAGGTTAGTGCTATTGCTCCTTTATATAATGTGAGTGGTAGTGAAGTTCTGAGTAATTTAATTACTAATACTAATCCAAATACAATCGCTACAAAAACTATGAGTATGGATGAAGTTCTAATTGGAACAACAACATATGACCTTCAATCTAACGCTTCTGTTGATAATAGATTAATAAGACATAGTGATGGTACAATATCTGCAGCCTGGACAATGAGCGCTCAATATGCATCTGCATATACTGATAGAGGTACTGGATATAATTATTATGATGGTTCTTCATGGGGTTCAAGCCCTACTGCAAGACTTGAATCTTCAAGAGGTGGATGGCCATCTATGCTTACAACAGGATCAGGAAAAGAAATATCAATAACTCATAACACAGACAACGGATATCTATTAATGACCCATAGACCTACAAAAGGAACTGGTAGTTGGACTGAGCAAATAATTTCATCACAAGATAGTAATGGAGTTTATACTGACATTATATGGAATAGAGCAGTAACTGGAGGTGGTAATGGTGAAAGTATTCATATGGTTGGAGTTATTGCTCCATCAGGTCTTGGAGGAACTATTTGGAATGGTTTAGATGGTGCTCTAGTTTATTATAGATCTCAGGATGGTGGAGTAACATGGGATACAAAAGACTTACAACTTCCAACACTTGATACAAGTAAATATGTTGGTTTTAATGGTGATGATTACGCTATTGCTGCTCAAGGAGAAACTGTTGTAGTAGTTTACTTTGGTGGATGGGATGATTCTGTACTCTTAAAATCTACAGATAATGGAAATACTTGGACAAGTACTGTTTTCTTAGACTTTCCAGTTGATAAATATACTGCTGATGATGGATTAGATCTTGATGGAGATGGAGTAATGGATTCTCTTTATACAACTGATGGATCAGGAACTGTACTTCTTGACAATAATGGGACAGCACATATTTTCTTTGGAAATATGAGAGTCTTAGATGCAGATCTAACAGATGGTCAATCTTCTTATTTCCCATCGACAAATGGTTTAATATATTGGAATGAAAATATGGGAGCAGATGATTATGCAAACAATCCTATTACAAGTCCATCACTTTGGTACTCAAATCTTCCTCAAATGATTACCTCAGCTCAGGATTTAGATGGAGATGGAGTTCTTAACTATGTAGATTACCCACTATATTACACCTCATTAACTTGCATGCCAAGCGCAGGTATAGATAATAATGGTAATATATTTGTTTCATATTCTTCAATGATGGAAAATATTGATAACGGATCTCAAAACTATAGACATGTACATGCTATTAAAAGTATGGATGGAGGAACAACATGGAGTAATCCTAAAGATGTAACTCCACATGATATGTGGGCAGGTGCGCAAGAATGTGTTTTTGCAAGAATGGACAGAAATGTAGATGATAAAATAAGATTAATTTATCAAAAAGATTTTGAACCAGGACTTGCAGTTAGAGGTGATGAAGATATAATAGATCTAAATGAAATTATATATTTAGAGCTTGATACGACTGAATTAAGTTTAATCTCAACAAGTATTAATGAAAATAATATTAAGCTAGATTTTGCAGTTTACCCAAATCCAGCTAATGACAAAATTACATTAGAATTCTTAAGTAATAATAGTAACAAAATAAATCTATCTATTACTAATATTATAGGTGCAAAAATAAAAGAATTCTCTATTATTCCATCAAACGGTGTTAATAGAATAAATATTGATTTAAATGATATGAGCAATGGTATTTATTTTGTAAATTTTAATAATAATATTTTAAAATACACAGAGAAAATTATAATTGCTAAATAGTTAAAAAAACATTTTTATCTAAAAAAAACCGAACTTTAAAAGTTCGGTTTTTTTATTTAAAATTATTTAGAAAATCTAATTTTGGTAGTTGATGAGAAATAAAACCTTCAGCAAAATTACATGATGTTTGTCTACCAAGATCCTTTGCTCTATATTCAATACTATCAAAGAAATCTTTAGTTGATATAATAGTATTATTCTCTTTAGATTTAGGGTCAAAGAATTGTGATTTATATGATTTTACTGCATCTATCTTCTGATCAAATTGTTTAGTTATATCAACGACAAAATCTGGATTTAAATTATTAAATTGGATGTAGTGATAAATAGCTTTAGGACGCCATACTTTTTGATTTGTATCTATTTTTTCTAATCCAGACAAAAAACAAGAATCTATAGTTAGTTGTGAAGCCCTTGCATGATCTGGATGCCTATCAGATGGTGCATTTGTTAAAATAATATCTGGTCTATATTTTCTAATCTTTTTAATAATAACTTTTTTATGCAAATCATCATTTACAAAGAATCCATCATCAAAACTAAGGTTTTCTCTTAAAGTTAAATTCATAATTTTACTCGCAGCCTCAGCCTCTTCTAGTCTTATTTTATCTGAACCTCTAGTACCTAACTCACCTTTTGTTAAATCAATAACACCTACACTAAAACCATTTGATGTATGTTTAATAATTGTACCTCCACATCCTAGCTCAGCATCATCAGGATGGGCAGCAAAAACTAAAATATCTAATTTCATGAGTAATATCGGTTAAATTTAAACTTAGCTAAAATAGCAGTTACAATTGTAAGACCAATAAAATAATATACAAAAGATGGAATCGGCATTGGATCACCAGCTGCATATGAGTGGAGACCAGATAAATAATAATTAACACCAAAATATGTCATAATAATAGACCATATTCCTATAAGTGATGCAAGATTAAAAATATAGAAACCAGCTAGTGCTGGAATTAAACGCATATGTAAAATAAAAACATAGACTAAAACACTAACAAGTGCCCATGTCTCCTTTGGGTCCCAACCCCAGTATCGACCCCAAGATTCATTAGCCCATACTCCTCCAAGAAATGTTCCAATTGTTAACATAAATAAACCAATAGTTATAGATCTTTCATTAATAAGTGTTAATTCCTTAATCGTATTTGTAAGCTTACTTTTATTATTAGTATTTGAAAAAATAATTAACCAAAGTGAAAAAAGTCCTAAAACTGCACCAAGAGATAAAAAACCATAGCTAGCTGTAATAATAGCAACATGTATCATTAACCAATAAGAGTTTAATACAGGAACTAAATTAGTGATCTCAGGATCTAACCAATTAAGATGAGCTACCATCAAAAACAAGGAAGTAACAATTGTAGTTGCTGCAAGGGTCATCTTTGATCGCTGACTGAATATAATTCCTGATAACATCGTTGCCCAAGAGATATAAATCATAGATTCATACCCATTACTCCAAGGGGCATGACCAGAAATAATCCAACGACTAGCAAGACCTAAAGTTTGAACAAAGAATCCTAACATAATAAGAGTTTGAAAAAAACGAATGCTTAATGAGAGGATATTAGTGTTGAATATCTTAATTAAAATTAAAACCAAGAAGATAAAACCAACAATAAAATAATACATGAACAGATTAGAAAATATATTAAACTTATTATATAAAACCTCTAATTGCACCTTATAATCTTTGGGCATTACCTGACTACCATAACGATACTGAAATTTAGATATATATGAAACAACACTATCACATGTTGACCAATTACCATCTATAATTGCTTTATCTAAAGAGTTCATGTACATTAACATAATATTAGAAACAAAAAGAGAGTCTTTGCTTGAAAACATACCACTCTCACGAGCAGTAAACCAAGTATTGTTTGAGTCATTAGCAAGAGGAAATAGTCTAAATATATCGCCATTATAAATTGTAAAACAAATATTAATACGCTCATCAACAGAAATAATATCCTTATCATATTTACCTCTATTAATTGGAGCTTTTGCATTCACTTTTTCAACTTCTTCTCTTAAAATATAATCACCATTTTCATTAAAAAATGATCTAAACGTTACTCTACTTTCTTTAGTCTTTAACAAAAGTTTTAATTTTTCATGACTAACTTTAATCATAGGAACATTGCTCCATAATTTTGGATTTTTCATCATGCCTAAAATCACTTGAGAGGAACTCTGGTTAGCTATCTTTTCTTTTCTTGATATTTTACGCAAGTATTCAGAGCATACTGTATTAATTGGTTTAATTCTACCACCATTATCTTGTATTAATAAGCTTTCAAAATTCTTAATATGATCATAATTAAGTGTATTTGCTTTTATAACACTATCAGGATACACCTCATTTGCAGATGATGTTAAACTAAATAATCCAAATAACAATACTGTAATCTTACCTTTGATCTTATTAAGTTGTTTACTAAGGTAAGTAAATCTTGTCTTTGAAGTAAAAAAGACCATGATCATTCCCAAGGCTAATAAAAAATATCCAATATAACTCACCACTGTTCCTAACATATCATGATTAACAGATAATACAGTGCCTTTTTCATCTTGATCATATGAGGATTGAAAAAAACGATAACCTCTATAATCTAAAACATTATTCATAAAAATTCTAAAATCTTTTTTATACTGCACATCTTTAACAGTCACCTCAGCTGCAAAAGAGGCTGGACTCATTGATCCAGGATACCTTTCAAGCTGAAAATCTCTAAGCATAATTCTAAATGGAGTATAATAATTTTTTGAGCCGTAAGATAAATTAAAATGAATACCACCTATAAAAGACTCATCTGGAAGAGATTTAAATCCTTTACCTCCTACTAAAGTCACCTCCTTTGATTCTCCATTACAATTAATTTTTACACTCAATGCATCATTACTTCCATCTTTCATTACTTTTGAAGAGCTGTATAACTCATCACTCCCATTTTCAATTATCTCTTTTAAAACAAAATTAAGTTCATTAATTGAATATAAGGTTTTCTTAGCCAATTTAAAACTAGACATAGCTGGAAAATTATCAACTGATCGGTCAATCATCTTCATTGATCCTATATCAAATGGAGCTTCACATATAAATAGACTATCACTTGAAGTAATGTTTATAGCTCCTAAAAGTGGATTATTAAAAGTAAAAATATAATTACTTATCTTTTTCTGTTCATTATCTTTTAGATACTCAGACTGCATTCCATTATCACCAGGAACGATTAAATGAAGTGTTTGTACACCACTCTCACTTGAAATAAATGTATCTCTTACATTTGGTAAAAAATCAATATAATCAATTGAAATATCATTATCTAAAAAATTAATTGGAATAGAGAAATTATTATTACTTATAGCTGACAAATACAATTTTTTATCATATTCCAATTGTAATTTTCTATTATCAACTTTTATTTGAAGAAAGACATCATCAGAAACAATAATATTTGATTCCTCACCTTCTCGAATATGCATCATACCTTCAAAACTATAATATCTAGTAATTCCTGAACCTATTAATATAACAATAAATGCTAAGTGAAAAGTTAGAACTGCAATCTTCTCTTTTCTAAATAAATTATATCTTTTTAAATTGTAAATAAGATTACAAGTAAGAATAAAAAGAAGTAATTCAAACCACCATTTAGAATAAATTAAAGCTTTTGCTGAGACTCTTCCAAAATCATTTTCAATAAATGTAGCATAGCCAATAACTGCAGCAAATACTAAAATTAAAAAAGTAGCTAATTTTACAGAAAATATAAATTGTATGAGTTGTTTTATCATTATAACAATATGAAAAGCAAATTTACAATATGTTTACTAATTTTGTACTAGAATCATTACATATAGCTTGACTATTTTATAAACAATATTTAGAAAGAAAAAAAATGTAATTGGCTATTAAAGTTTAAAAATGAAGAATATACTTTTAATTGGATCTGGAAACATAGCAACCCATTTAGCATTAAATTTAGATAAAGAAAAATATAATATAGCTCAAGTATTTGGAAGATCTAAAGAGAATACTGAATTATTAGCAAATAAAATCAACTCAGATTGGACAATAGATTCCAGTAAAATAGAAAAAGCTGATATCACAATTATTGCAATCAATGATGATAGTATAAAAAACATTTTAACATCTCTTCCGAATAACGCAACAGTGCACACCTCAGGTTGTACTAGCATAGATGTTTTTAAAGGATATTTTGAAGATTATGGTGTCTTATATCCATTACAAACATTTAATAAAGATGTTGATTTAAATCTTAAAAAAGTTCCTTTTTTTATAGAAGCAAATAATCAGATATTTCAAAGAGATTTAAATGAATTATCGAATTCATTTTCCAAAAACACACATTTACTTGATTCACATAAAAGAAAACAGTTACATATAGCAGCAGTTTTTTCATGTAATTTTAGTAATCATATGTTTGTCATAGCAAAAAAATTAGTTGAGAAAGAAAATATTAACTACTCAGTATTATTACCATTAATAAAACAAACACTTTCTAAGATAGAAAACTTCAACCCTCAAGACACACAAACAGGGCCAGCTATTAGAAATGATAAATTAATCATTCAAGAACATATAAAAGCTTTAAAAGATGATAATTTAAAAGAAATTTACTCATTAATTAGCCAAAATATAATTCAATTAAATGAATAATTTTATAAATTTTATTAAATTAATAAGACCTTTAAATCTATTAATCATTGTATTAATACTCTGTTTAATAAAATACTGCTTAATCAATCAATTCATTGCAGAATCTAGCTTAAACAATATCAATTTTTTTCTTTTTGTAATAAGCACCATATTAATTACTGCTGGTGGATATATTATCAATGATATTTATGATGAAAGTGTTGATAAAATAAATAAGGATAAAATTAGAATCATTAATAAAAAATTGAGTGCAAGAATTGCAATTTTCTGGTACTTTGCTTTTAACATACTTGCTCTTTTACTAATTGTGTACGTTGCATATATTATTCAAAAACTAACATTTACTTTAATATTTATATACTCAATTTTCTCACTTTGGAAATATTCCAAATATTTAAAAATAAAATTTCTAAGAGGAAATTTTTTAGTTAGCTGGCTAGTAGCATTATCTATTATTAATATTGGGTTATTTGATGTAATTCCTGTTATTTCTAACAACTCATCACCCATAATTTTTAAAATCATATTATTATATGCTGCGTTTGCATTTCTAATGACATTTTCTAGGGAAATCATTAAAGACATTGAAGATGAATATGGAGATAAAAAAATTCATGCAAATACCATAATAATTAAAATAGGTCTCTTCAAGACAAAAATTTTAATTAACTCAATAAATACAATAGTATTTGTATTCATTGGATTTTGGCAATATTTTCAATATAGTTTGTTACAAACTACATTTAATCTTCCAGAAAAACAACAGATACAAATTTGGGGCACAGATATTAATTCAATTTTATATATAATTCTGATACAGTTATTTTTAATTGTCTTTATTATAAAATGTAGCCAATCTGAAAATAAAGAAGATTTTTCATTTTTAAGTAAATTTTCAAAATTTATAATGATAGCTGGAATACTTTCAATAGGGCTTTTTTCATATAACTACTTAAATTAATGCTCAATAATTTTAATCAATATAATTTTATTCTGGGATCTAACTCTCCAAGAAGAAGTGAAATACTTAAAGACATAGGAATAGATTTTAAAATAAGAGCATCAAATATTGATGAGACTATACCGAAAGGAATTAAAAATAAAAATGTTCCAATTTTTCTAGCAAAAGAAAAAGCTAATTTTTTAGCTAAGGAATTAAATGAAAATGAAATTCTAATAACTGCGGATACAATTGTATTAATGAATGATAAAATCATCACTAAACCATTAAACAAAAATGAAGCAAAAAATATTTTACAAAAAATATCTAATAATAAGCATGAAGTAATTACTGGAGTATGTATCACAAGCAATAGTAATCAACATGCATTTTCTTCAAAAACAGAAGTTTTTTTTAATAAAATAAATGATTATGAAATAGAATATTACTTAGAAAAATTTAAGCCTTATGACAAGGCTGGTTCTTATGGTATTCAAGAATGGCTAGGAATAATTAGTGTTAGAAAAATAATTGGCTCATATACAAACGTTGTTGGTCTGCCTTCATCTGAACTATATCAAGAACTAAATAAATTTATTTAGTGTTTGTTTTCTTATCTTTACAAAAAATTAAACATGATTAAGTCTAATTATATTATATTACTCACTCTATTAGTAATTACTTCATTATTCTTTAGTTGCACTCCTGTAAGTAAAATTACATATATGAATGATGTTGCGAAAGAAGGATGGAACATCTCTCCAATACCTCCTAAACATCGTATTGAAATTGGTGATATACTAATGATCAAAGTTATTAGTAGAAATGAAGAATCAAATAAAATGTTTAATGTTGAGACAAATACAAATAATGCAAATACTACAACAACAGCTGCAAATCTTTATTTAAATGGTTTCACAGTTAGTCAAGAAGGAATGATAGACCTACCCAATGTTGGATATATCAGCATTGTAAATCAGACTTTAGAAGAGGCAAAAGAAACGATAATTGATATGGCTAAGGAATATATTATTGATCCTTTTGTCATTGTGAAGCTTGCAAACTTTGAAGTTACTGTCTTAGGAGAGGTTAATAATCCAGGAACCTTTCCTGTATACAAAGAGAATCTAACTATTTTTGATGCACTTGCTATGGCTGGTGATATCAATGATTATGGAAATCTTAAAAAAATTAAAATTGTTAGATCAAATAACAACAAGAAAAAAATATACTTCTTTGACCTTACTGAAAGTACAATTTTACATTCAAACTTTTACTATCTTCACAACAAAGACTTAGTGTATATTCAGCCTCTTAAATTTAAAGGTTTAAAAAAATCACAATCACAGTTATTATTATCAAGTTTAACAACATTTGCTGTATTATTTAATGCAATCTTAAATTTTAATAGAGATTAACATGAAAACTGAAGAAAATCAAATAGAAGAAGAAAAGGTAGATATTAAAGGGCTTTTATTTAGATACTATCATCATTGGTATTATTTTCTTATTTCAATTATATTATTTAGTCTATTTGCTTTAGCTTATAATAGATATACAACTCCTACATACAGTGTTTCAAGTACTATTCTCATTAGAGATGATAATAACACTCAACTTGGAGCTGAAAATATTCTTGAAGGAATGGAACTTTTTAGTGGAAAAACAAATATTCAAAATGAGATAATTGTATTAAAATCCTTTTCATTAATGAATCAAGTAGTTGATGCTTTAGAATTAGGCGTTTCATATTATCAACATGGTTTCCTTCAAAGCAATGAAATATATCAGAATACTCCTTTTATTGTAAAAGTTGATTCAAACCATTTACAAATAACAAATAATGAATTTAGGGTTAAAATCATTAATGATAAGACTTTCAAGCTCGTCTCCTCAATAGATGACCTCCATACATATAATTTAAAAACTGATAGATTAAATAAAAATTTAACTGCAAATATTGATATTGATCAAGAATTTCAATTTAACCAACAAATTAAAACTGATTTTTTCTCATTTAAACTCATTAAAAATCAATCTTTTAATCTTCAGAATATTTTAGAACAAGACAAGGATTTATCTTTTAAACTACATCAAAGATCTAAAATTGTAAGCAGTTTTATTGAAGGAGTTTCAATTAACCCAGTCAACAAGGAGACCTCTGTCCTAAAGTTAAAAATGACTGCAGAAAATCCTGGCAAAAGTATTGTGTTTTTAAATACATTATGTGAGAGTTATATCAATAATGGTCTAAATGATAAGAACAATATGGCGATCAATACAATTGAATTTATTGATAAGCAATTAAATTTAATTAAAGATTCGTTAGTATTAATAGAAAATAACCTTGAGAGATTTAAGCGTAGTCATCCAAACATTGAAAATATTGAACAAGAGTATGGTGCATATTTTCAAAAACAAAAAATAGATAATTCATTAGCTGAACAATCAATTAATTCTAAGTACTATATATCATTATTAAATTATCTCTCAAAAGAAATTGATGCAAATAGTATTATATCTCCTACTTCAATGGGAATTACAAATCCCGAATTAAATACACTAATTAGTCAGTTACTTCAACTACTTGCTAAAAAAGGAGATCTTGAATTAACTACAACATCAAAGAATCCAAACTATATTTCATTATTATCTCAGATATCTCATACAAAAAGAACCATTATTGAAAATCTAAAAAATCTTATAGCAACATCAGAAATTTATGAAAATGATCTTTTAAATAGACAATCAGAATTTAATAATAGTATCAATTCGTTACCAAAATATCAAAAAGAATATATAATTCTTAAAAGACAATATCTTTATAATGAACAAACTTCTATTTATTTGCAGAATAAAAAATATGAAGCATCACTTGCAAAAGCAGGAACTGAATCAGACCATAAGGTTATTGACTATGCTAGATTAGATAGTGAAATACCTGTTAGTCCAAAAACATCAGTTACATACTTTTTTTGCTGGATTTTAGGAATATTAATACCTATTTTTGCTATATCTCTAAAAGAATTCTTTAATAACACTATAAGAAGTAAAAAAGATTTACAAACACACTCTAACATTCCAATACTAGGACTTATTGGGCACAGTGATAAATTAACAAGTCTTATAGTTCCTAAAAATTCAAAATCTGTGCTTTCTGAATCATTTAGATCACTTAGGACAAATATTCAATATTTAGCAATAGATAAAACTAAAAAAGTAATTACAGTAAGTTCATCTATTGGAGGAGAGGGTAAAACATTTTGTTCAATGAATATAGCTTCAATTTTTGCTTTATCTGGTAAAAAAACAGTCTTGATTGGTGCTGATTTAAGAAAACCCAAACTTGAATTAGAATTTAAATCTGAGAATAAAAGTGGTTTAAGTAATTATCTTATTAATAAATCATCACTTAAAGAGATAACTAACAAAACAGAGGTAGAAAACCTAGATATTATTTTCTCTGGACCTACCCCTCCAAATCCAGCAGAATTATTAGATAGCACTAAAATGCAAGAATTAATTAAAAAACTTAATATAGAATATGACTATGTTATTATTGACACACCTCCAATTGGACTGGTGACTGATGGCGTAATATTAATGAAAAATGCCGATATCAATTTATATGTTGTAAGACATAATTATACTAAATACCAAGCATTGTCTGTTGTAAATGGTTTATATAATAACAAACAAGTAGAGAATCTACAAATAATTATCAATGATTACCAAAATGATATGGGTAACTACGGATATGGATATGGATATGGATATGGATATGGATATGGATATGGATATGGAGGAGGTTATGGTTATTATGAAGAAGATGAAAAATCATAATTTTAAATAAGCCATTATTAAAGTAAATAATCACATACCTTTTTATCTCGCCTTTTCTCCATTATTAATATTAATAATACTTCTCGCTTCTAATGTTTATATTTATGGTGACAACTCACTAAGTGGGCCAAATCAAATAGCTCTACTTCTATCAACATCAATTGCAGTTTTAATTAGTATTTACTATGGAAGTAAATGGAAAAATATTTTAAATGCTATTAGTAATAGTATTAGTTCAACATCATCTGCTATTATTATCCTTTTACTTATTGGAGCTTTAACAGGCACCTGGCTAATTAGCGGAATTGTTCCAGCAATGATTTTTTATGGATTAAAAATACTTAACCCAGAAATTTTTCTTTTAGCATCATGTATTATTTGTGCTATAGTATCTATAGCATCTGGCAGCTCATGGTCAACAATAGCAACAATAGGAATTGCATTAATTGGAATAGGAGAAGCATTAGGGATTCCTCAAGGTTTAGTTGCTGGTTCTATTATATCAGGAGCATATTTTGGCGATAAAATGTCTCCTTTATCAGACACTACAAATTTAGCTGCTGCCATGGCTGGTACAGATCTTTTTATACATATTAAATATATGATGTATACCACTATACCTTCATTTTTAATTACATTATTAATATTCTTTTTTATTGGTATTTATTCAGATATATCAACAGATCAAAATATAGATACTTTATTATCTGCTGTTGAGAATAAGTTTAATATTAATTTATGGTTATTTCTAGTTCCTTTAACTGTAGTTATAATGATCATAAAAAAAACACCAGCTATTCCCGCTCTATTAGCTGGAACAATTTTAGGAGGTCTTTTTGCTATTATTTTTCAACCACAGATTATTTTAGAAATTAGTGAATCTAATAATTTATCTTTTATTTCTTGTTATAAAGGAATTATTAACGCTATGGCTAATGATATTAGTATTAGTTCTGATAACGCATTAATGAATAATTTACTAAACAGTAGTGGCATGAAAGGTATGCTTAGTACCATATGGCTAGTAATTTGCGGAATGAGTTTTGGAGGTGCAATGCAAGAAGGCGGATTATTAAAAAGAATAAGTGATCCTATTATGTCATATGCAAATAATCCTGGATCCTTAATTACTACAACTTCAGCTACATGTATCTTCTTTAATCTCACAACATCTGATCAATATCTAAGTATTGTTGTGCCAGGCAGAATGTTTGAAGAAAATTATAAAAATCAAGGCTTGGCACCCGAAAATTTAAGCAGAACACTTGAAGACAGTGGAACTGTAACCTCTGTATTAATTCCATGGAATACATGTGGAGCAGCTCAGTCAGCTGTTCTTGGAGTTGCTACTCTAAGTTATCTTCCATATTGTTTTTTTAATTTGATAAGTCCATTAATGACAATCTTATATGGATATTTAAAAATTAAAATTAAAAGAATTAGTTAAATATTTCATTAAGCTTTCCAATTGTAAAATCTATTTCTTCAATTGTATTATACTTACTAAATGAAAATCTTACGCCAGGTTTTTGGGAATCAACTGAGATAGCATTTAACACATGAGACCCACCTACACTTCCTGATGAACAAGCACTTCCACCCGAACATGACACACCCATTATATCAAGATTAAAAAGTAACATTTCAGAGTTTGGAGTTGCAGGAAAAGCAACACTTAAAACTTTAAACAAACTATTATCTAAATCATTAGAATTTGCATAAAAGCTAATCCCATCAATATTCTTAGTAAGTTGACTTATCATATACTTTTTTAATCCTTTAATATAAATCATATCTTGGTCCATAGAAGCATATGATAATTGCATAGCTTTTTCTAAACCTGCTATAGCATAAATATTTTCCGTTCCAGCCCTCATATTTCTTTCCTGAGAACCACCTAAAAGTAAAGGATTTATCTTTATGTTTTCACTAATATATATAAAACCTACTCCTTTAGGCCCATGAAACTTATGAGCAGAAGCGGTAATAAAATCTATATTAAGAGCTTGCATATCTAACTTATAATGTGCAATTGTCTGTACAGTATCTGAATGGAAAATAGCATTATATTTTTTACATAAATCTCCTATTTCTTTTATAGGCTGCATAGTACCTATTTCATTATTAGCATGCATAATTGAGACAAAAGTTCTAGGTTTATTTTTTAAAATTTCTTCTAAATTTACTAAATCAATTAATCCATTACTATCAATCTTAATATATGTCAAATCAATAAATCCCTCGTTTTTTAGCTTTTCTAAAGGATATAAGACTGCATGATGAGAAATAGAAGAAGTAACTGCATGTTTAATATTATTATCAATTACACCACATCTAATTGCCATATTATCTGCTTCAGTACCACCTGAAGTAAAAAAAATATTTCCTGGAGAAGTATTAAGAAAAGTAGCAACTGTCTTTCTAGCATTTTCAATAATTATTTTTGATTTTCTACCACCATGATGAACTGATGATGGATTAGCATAATCAGATTTCATAATTCCAGTCATCAAATCGATTACCTCACTAGACATAGGAGTAGTTGCTGCATTATCTAAATAAACCCTCATTATAATAAATTTTTTATTTCACTAATGAATTTTTCAGCCATTTTATCAGAGTTAATTTTACTATTACTTTCAGAATAAACACGTATTATTGGTTCAGTATTTGATTTTCTAAGATGAACCCAACCATCTTCAAAATCTATCTTTAAACCATCAATAGTATTAGTTTTATATTTTGAAAATTTTACAGCTAATTGCTCAAAAATATTTAAAATATTGATTGATGGATCTAGATCAATTTTATTTTTAGAAATAAAATAATTAGGGTAGCTATTTCTAAGAGACAAACAACTTAAATTTTTCTCTGCTAGTTGAGTTAAAAAAAGTGCAATTCCTACCAAAGCATCTCTACCATAGTGTAATTCAGGATATATAATACCTCCATTCCCTTCTCCCCCAATTATCGCATTATTGAGCTTCATCATGTCAACAACGTTAACCTCACCAACAGCAGATGCAAAGTAATCACCATTATGTTTTTTTGTAATATCAGATAATGCTCGAGTAGAAGAAAGATTTGAAACAGTATTTCCAGATTTTTTAGACAATACAAAATCCGCTACAGAAACTAAAGTGTACTCTTCTCCAAACATTGATCCATCTTCACAAACAAAAGCTAATCTATCAACATCTGGATCAACAACAATTCCAAAATCTGATTGAGATTCAACTACTTTTTTAGATATTTCATATAAGTTTTCTGGTAAAGGTTCTGGATTATGAGGAAATTGACCATTTGGCTCACAATACAACTTTACACATTCAACACCTAATTTTTCTAGTAATCTAGGGATAATAAAACCACCTGTTGAATTAACAGCATCTAAGACAACTTTAAAATTTTTAGATTTAATTAATTCAACATCAACCAAATCTAGACCTAATACATCATCAATATGTTTATTATTAAAAGAATCATCAAATTTATATGAACCTATTTGATTAACATCAGAAAAAACAAAGTCATCTGAAGAAGCATATTGCAAAATTAGCTCTCCATCATCAGCGGAAATAAATTCACCTCTATAATTTAGTAATTTTAGTGCATTCCATTGCTTAGGATTATGACTAGCAGTTAAAATAATTCCACCAGCAGCAGATTCATTTTGTACTGTTACCTCAACTGTAGGTGTTGTAGATAAACCAATATCTAAAACATTAAAACCACATCCAATTAAAGTTCCAGAAACAATATTGGTTAACATTTCTCCAGATATTCTGGCATCTCTACCAATAACAATAACTTTGGAATCATGCTTTTGATTAGAAATAAACTTTGCATAAGAAGATGTGAAACGAACAATATCTAATGGAGTTAGACCTTCACCAGCTTTACCGCCAATTGTTCCTCTAATACCAGAAATTGATTTTATTAATGTCATTTATTATTGATTTATGGTACAAATCTACATAATTTACAAGATTGTTTAAGTAGGATTTCTATCTTTGTTATAGGATAAACATCAAATAATGAAAGAAATACTAAAAAACTTACCAGAAAGACCAAATAAGCCAAGAAATGAAGGCCTAACAATGGTTATGGATAAGGGATTAAGTCTAAATGAAGCAGAAAATATGGTTGCTTTAAAAAGTGATTTAACTGATATTGTTAAATTAGGTTTTGGAACTAGTATACTAACAAAAAATATTTCAGAAAAAATCAAATTATATCAACAATCTGGTATGATGGTTTATACTGGAGGTACATTATTTGAAGCATTTATTATTAGAAATCAATTTGATGATTATTGTAAATTAATGGATACGTTAAAATTAGACATGGTTGAAGTTTCTGATGGATCAATGTTTATTGAACATGATGAAAAATGTGAATACATCCAAAAATTAGCTTCGAACTATCGAGTTATTAGTGAGATTGGTAGTAAAGATGAATCAGTGACAATAAAAAATTCTGATTGGATAAAATTTATGAAAAAAGAATTAGATGCTGGAAGTTGGAAAGTTATTGCAGAAGCACGCGAGGGAGGTAATGTCGGTATGTTCGATAAAAATGGATTAGTTAAAAACGATCTTGTTGAAGAAATAACAAAGCAAATCAGAGTAACAGAAATTTTATGGGAGGCTCCACAAAAAAATCAACAAGTATGGTTTATTAATAATTTTGGAGCCAATGTTAACTTAGGCAATATTTCACCAAATGATATAATTTCATTAGAATGTTTAAGATTAGGATTAAGAGGAGATACATTCAACAATTATTTATAATAAACAATGAAAATGTATTTTAATCTTTTTTTAAAAGGAATAGCTATGGGAGTAGCAAATGTTATTCCAGGTGTATCAGGAGGTACCATTGCTTTAATAACAGGAATATATGAAGAACTCATTGATTCGTTAAAATCATTTGACAAAAAAGCTTTAAAGTATATTCTTAGCTTTAAAATAAATGAATTTATAGATTATACAAACTTATATTTTATAATTGCAGTCTTTGGAGGAAGCATTTTTAGCGTATTTAGCATTGCTAATTTATTTAAATTTCTTTTTAGTAATTATCCATTATATATATGGTCATTTTTCTTTGGACTTATTATTGCATCAATATTTTTTGTTGGTAAAAAAATAAATAAGTGGGATAAATCGAGTGTTATAGCTTTAGCGATAGGAACAACTATCGCACTTTCATTTACTAATATTTCTCCTGCAAGCGAAAATGACAATTTATTTTTTGTATTTTTTTGCGGTATTATTGGTATTTCTGGAATGATGCTCCCTGGATTATCGGGATCATTTATATTAATTCTACTTGGTAACTACGAATTGCTACTAGTTAAAGCTGTTGCTGATTTAAACATAATTATCCTTACTGTTTTTTTCTTGGGGTCTCTATTTGGATTGCTTAGCTTCTCACATCTTTTATCATGGCTTTTAAAAAAATATAAAGATCAAACCTTAGCAATATTAACAGGATTTATTACCGGTTCTCTTGCTATAATATGGCCATGGAAAGAAGTTGAAGAATCAATAATAATTGGAGATAAAGAAAAGATAATAGATTATCAACTTCTCATTCCTCAAGAATTAAATCAAGAAAATATAATAGCTATAATATTAATGATGATGGGTATTGCAATCGTTTATGCAATAGAAAAATTTTCGATTACAAAAAAATGAAAAATTACGGATTAATTGGAAAAAGTTTAGAACATTCATTTTCTGAAACTTATTTTAATAAGAAATTCAAAAAATTAAACTTAAAAGCCTGCCATTACAATAATTATGAAATAAAAAATGTTTCAGCAGTAAAAGAGCTAATAAATAAAAATAATTTAATTGGATTAAATGTAACAATTCCATTTAAAATTGAAATTATTAAGATACTTGACAAACTTGATAAAAATGCTGAAATCACAAATTCAGTAAATACTATAAAGATTGAAAAAAACAAATTAATTGGCTATAATACAGACATAATAGGTTTTGAAAAAAGTATAATTCCAATTATAGATAAACGAAAAAATGCATTAATACTAGGAAATGGTGGAGCAAGCAAATCTATACAACATGTACTGAAAAAACTCAATATTAATTTTACTGTTATTTCAAGAAAAGACAATAAAAATTACAGTAACCTTAAAAAAGAAGATATTATTTCACATGAGATCATAATTAATACAACCCCATTAGGAATGTATCCAAAAATTGACTTAAGTCCAAATATATTATATGAATTTATAAATAATAAACACTTAGCATATGATCTAATATACAATCCTTCAGAAACAGTATTTTTAAAAAAAGCAAAAAATAATGGAAGTAAAATTAAAAATGGTTACGAAATGCTTAAAATACAAGCTGATGAATCATGGAAAATATGGAATAAATAATATTTATCAGTTTATTTACAGTTTTAAAAAATATATTTACAAAATAAATAAAGCATTATAACAAAAAAATGTCAGAAAGTACAGAAAAAATAAAAGATAAACAAGATTTTAAGCTAACTGAAAATAAAAATTTAGCTCATGATAAAATTGAAATTGAAAATGCTGATATTGATCAATTAATTGAAATAATTAAGAATTATGGTGATAGTGAAAAACCAATGACTATTTCTAAAAAAGCTGAAATTGTAAAATCCCTTTTTTATAAAAAAATAAATACATTAAATAAAGATTTAGAACTAAAAAAAACTGACTCTAGAGAATTAGAATTTAAAAAATATTTTGACATTTTTAGAAACAAAAAAAATCTTTCTAGAAAAGAAATTGAAAAAAAAGAAATAGATAATCTAAAAATAAAAAAAGAAATAATTTCTGAAATTAAAGCACTAACATCTGAAGTTGAATTAGAAAAAAATACATTTAATAAATTTAGAGGACTTCAAAAAAAATGGAACTCTACAGGACATGTAAATATAAGAGATAAGAATGAATTATGGCAGATGTACAATCATTATACTGAGGTATTTTATGATTACTTAAAACTAAATAGAGATCTTAGAGATATAGATTTTAAAAAAAATTTAGAACAAAAAACTAATATTTGTACAGATGCTGAAAAACTAACATCACTAAAGTCAATAAATGAGATGCATAGTAAACTTCAAGATTTACATGAGGAGTGGAAAAGCATTGGTCCAGTAAAAAAAGAAAACAGAGAGTTAATATGGGAAAGATTTCAAATAATAAGCAGAGAAATAAATAAAAAAAGGAATGATCATTTTTTAGAACTAAAAGAAAATGATGTAAAAAAGATAGCAAGTAAAAATCAAATTTGCTTAGAACTAAATCAATTAAGTAAAAAAGAATTTAAATCTCACCAAGAATGTTTAAAAGCAGTTGAGAAATGCAACATACTATCTGAGAAATGGAAGTCTTTAGGAAGAGTTAACAAAAAAGATAATAAGAAAACTTGGCAGCAGTTTCAAATATCAGTAAATAATTTTTATAAGAATAAAAATAACTTTTATAAGTTAAGAAAAGAGAATGCAAAAAACATAATTCAATCAAAGAATAAATTATGTGATGAAGCAGAAAAAATTTCAAATAATAAGGATTGGAATACAACAACAAAAAAACTAATAAAACTTCAGAAGGATTGGAAAAAAACAGGCTTTATCAAAGGAAAAGCAAATGATGAACTTTGGAATAAATTTAAAAATACATGTGATAAATTCTTTAATGCAAAAAAAGAATTTCTAAAAGAATCTGATGAAAAAATAATAAAGAGTTTAAAAGAAAAAAAAGATGTCTTACTTTCAGTCTCCGAATTTAAAACAACAAATAAACCCTTAGAGGATATACAATTTATTAAAAATAAGTGTCAGGAATGGATTAAACTTAAAAACACTTCAAATACATTTCAAATAAATAAAGACTTTAAACTAGCTTGTAAAAAAACTATTTCTAATCTTGATTTAGAAAAGAACATAATTAGAGATGAACAATTCCTAATTAATGCTATCCTTATCAAAAATAATCCTGATCAATTAGAAAGTGGAAAAAAAATTATTAAAGAGAAAATTGAAGTGAAAAACAAGGAAATAAATCTTTTTGAAAATAATAAATCATTTTTTATTGGCAAAAAAGATAATAACCCTCTACTAGATCAAATAGAAAATAACATTAAAAATTTAGCTGAAGAAATTACGTTGTTAAAGAATAATTTAAAAATTCTTAATACGATTTAAAAATGAATTTTGAATTAATCTCTGACTTTTCACCTACTGGAGATCAACCACAAGCAATTAAAGAATTAGTAAATGGAATTAATCAAGGAGATAATTACCAAACATTATTAGGAGTAACAGGATCAGGAAAAACTTTTACAGCTGCAAATGTAATAGCTAATGTTAATAAGCCAACATTAGTATTAAGTCATAATAAAACGTTAGCTGCTCAACTTTTTAGTGAATTTAAGCAGTTTTTCCCAAATAATGCAGTAGAGTATTTTGTTTCATATTATGATTATTATCAACCCGAAGCATATATCCCTAGCTCAGGAACATATATCGAAAAGGATTTATCAATAAACGAAGAAATAGAAAAATTTAGACTAAGTACAACTTCAGCTCTTTTATCTGGAAGAAGAGATGTTATAGTTGTGGCATCAGTATCATGCATATATGGAATTGGAAACCCTGAAGATTTTCATAATAATATTATTGAACTAAAAATAGATTTACAATTAACTAGAGAGCAATTACTTAAACAACTAGTTCAAGCTTTATACTTTAGAACAACATCAGAATTTAAAAGAGGAAACTTTAGAGTTAAAGGTGATACTATTGATATTTATCCAGGCTATGCAGATATAGCCTATAGAATTCATTTCTTTGGAAATGAAATAGAAGAAATTGAAAGTTTTAATCCAGAAAATGGAAATATTTATAAAGAATTAAAAGAAATTAAAATTTTTCCAGCAAGTATATTTATTGCTTCAAAAGAAAACATCCACCAATCAATAAAGAATATTCAAGATGATTTACTAAACCAAATAAAATTTTTCCAAGAATCAGGATTGAATATAGAGGCAAAAAGAATTGAAGAAAGAACAAGTTTTGATTTAGAGATGATAAAAGAATTAGGATACTGTTCAGGAATAGAAAATTATTCAAGATATTTTGATGGAAGATCAGAAGGAACAAGACCATTCTGTTTACTTGATTATTTCCCAAAAGATTTTTTAACTATTATAGATGAAAGTCATGTAACATTATCTCAAGTTAGAGCTATGTATGGTGGAGATAAATCTAGAAAATACAATCTAGTTGAGCATGGCTTTAGATTACCAGCAGCGATGGATAATAGGCCATTGAAATTTGAAGAATTTGAAACAATTAATAATCAAACAATATATGTTAGTGCAACACCTTCAGATTATGAATTAGAAAAATGTGAGGGTATTATAATTGAACAGATAATTAGACCCACAGGTCTATTAGAACCAGAAATATTAATAAGACCACTTAAAAACCAGATAGATGACTTAATTGAAGAGATTAGGATAAGAGCTCTTAAAAATGAAAGAGTTTTAGTCACAACTCTTACCAAAAGAATGGCAGAAGAATTAACAAAATATCTTGGAAGAGTTAATATAAAATGCAGATATATTCATTCTGATGTAGATACTATTGAAAGAGTTGAAATTATTAATGGTCTAAGAATTGGAGAGTTTGATGTGTTAATTGGAGTTAATTTATTAAGAGAAGGTTTAGATCTTCCAGAAGTAAGTTTAGTTGCTATAATGGATGCTGATAAAGAAGGATTCCTTAGATCTGAAAGAGCTTTAATACAAACCTCTGGTCGAGCAGCTAGAAATATAAATGGATTAGTTATTATGTATGCTGATAAAGTAACAAAATCAATGCAGAGAACTATAGATTCTACCAATATCAAAAGAGAAAAGCAGGTAAAGTTCAATAAAGAAAATAATATTATTCCTACACAAATTAAAAGAAAGCAAGAAAATAGTATTACAAGTAGCCTTAACCCTTATAAGATAAGTAATCGGAGTGATAAAGATGAAATTTTAGATATTAATAAATTAAACAAAAAAGAACTAGAGAAAATAGTAAAATCAACAAAGTATGAAATGCAGAAGATGGCTAAATCTTTAAACTTTATTGAAGCTAAAAAACTAAGAGATAAACTTTTTATTCTTGAAGAAAAAATAAAGCAAAAAAAAACGGACTAAAAAGTCCGTTTTTATAATTGTAAATTAAATACTTCTATTAAGCATCTACAATATTCTTTGCAACTGGTCCTTTTTCACCTTCTGCTGCTTCAAATGAAACTGCAGAACCCTCTTTAAGAGTTTTATAGCCTTCAGATTGAATTTCTTGAAAATGTGCAAAGTAATCAGTTCCATCTGAACCTTCGATAAAACCATAACCTTTGCTAGAGTTAAACCATTTTACTGTTCCTTCCATAATTGTTTATTATTATTAATTAATACTAGTGGGAACAACCCCACAAAACTTTGCAAATATAATTAAATTAATGATATAGCAACTAAATCTTTGATTTTGATGCTAATAAAGTATTTTTTAACAACATTGCGATTGTCATTGGTCCAACTCCACCTGGAACAGGAGTAATGTAGCTACATTTATCACGAACATTTTCAAAATCAACATCTCCAATGAGTTTCCATCCAGATTTAGTTTTATCAGATTTAACACGAGTTATTCCTACATCAATGATACACACTCCTTCTTTAACCATATCTTTAGTTACAAAATTAGCAATACCTAAAGCCACAATCAGTATATCTGCATTACGACAAATATCTTTAATATTTTTTGATTTGCTATGAACAATGGTAACAGTAGAATTTCCCGGCTGATTATTTCTAGCCATAAGAATACTAACCGGTAAACCAACAATATGGCTTCGTCCAAGAACTACACAATTCTTACCTAATGTTTCAATTTTATATCTATCCAATAATTCCAAAATACCAGCAGGAGTTGCAGGAACAAAAGAAGGAAGATTAAGAGTCATATTACCAATATTTAATGGATGAAAACCATCAACATCCTTTTCTATACTAATTGTATTAATTATTTTCTTTTCATTAATATGCTTTGGCAATGGTAATTGAACAATTAAACCATCAATACTATCATTTTTATTAATTTTAATAATCTCCTCTACTAAAGACTCTTCTGAAATCCTCTCATCTAATCGAACTAAAGTTGAATCATAACCAACTCTATTACAGGCTTTTACCTTAGCATTCACATAGGTTTCACTAGCTCCATTATTACCAACAAGTATGGCAGCAAGATGAGGGGTTTTCATTCCCTTATCAATTAAATTAATAACTTCAGCAGCTATTTCATTTTTAATATCGCTTGAAGTTTTTTTTCCGTCTAAAATTATCATATTACATTTTTGGCATATTATTTCCTTTCATCATCTCCATCATTTTTGATGCACCTCCACCTTGCATCATCTTCATCATTTTACTCATCTGACTAAATTGTTTAATAAGCTGATTAATATCTTGAACATTAGTCCCACTACCTAAAGCAATTCTTTTTTTTCTACTACCATTTAAAACATTTGGATTACTTCTCTCAAAAGGAGTCATAGAATAAATTATAGATTCAATTCCTTTAAAAGCATCATCTTCAATATCTACATCTTTTATTGCTTTACCAACTCCAGGAATCATTCCAGCTAAATCTTTAATATTACCCATTTTTTTTATTTGTTGGATTTGACTTAAAAAGTCATCAAATCCAAATGTATTTTTTGCAATTTTTTTCTGGATCTTTCGAGCTTCCTGTTCATCAAACTGTTGTTGAGCACGCTCAACAAGAGAAATAACATCACCCATACCTAAAATTCTACTTGCCATTCTATCAGGATGAAAAACATCAAGTCCTTCCATTTTTTCTGAGGTACCAATAAACTTAATAGGCTTATCAACAACAGAACGAATTGTTAAAGCAGCCCCTCCTCTAGTATCACCATCAAGCTTGGTTAAAACAACTCCATCAAAATTTAACTGATCATTAAAAGCTTTTGCTGTATTAACAGCATCCTGACCTGTCATTGAATCAACTACAAAAAGAATCTCATCTGGTTTTATATGTGATTTAATATTTGAAATCTCAGTCATCATTGTATTATCAACAGCTAAACGTCCTGCTGTATCAATTATAATAACATCATTATTATTTTGCTTAGCATAATCAATTGCATTTTTTGAAATAAGAATAGGATCTTTATTATCTACTTCTTTATAAACATCAGCTGATATTTGTTCTGCTAGAACTGTGATTTGATCAATTGCTGCAGGTCGATAAATATCACAAGCAACTAAAAGGGGATTTTTTTTATTTTTTGTCTTGAGATAGAGAGCTAATTTACCGCAAAATGTAGTTTTACCAGAGCCCTGAAGGCCTGCTACTAGAATAATAGAAGGTTTGGAGTTTAAATTTATTTCAACAGATTTACTACCCATTAAAGAGGCAAGCTCATCTTTCATTATTTTTGTAAGTAGTTCTCCAGGTTTTAATGATAAAAGAACCTCTTGCCCCAACGCTTTCTCTCTTACGCTAGTAGTAAATTCTTTGGCAGTTTTAAAATCTACATCAGCAGAGATTAATGCCTTACGAATTTCCTTCATTGTTTGAGCTACATTGATTTCAGATATGTTGCCCTGGCCTTTTAATACTTTAAAAGCTTTGTCGAGTTTTTCTGATAAATTTTCAAACATGATAGTTAAATTTAGTTAACAAAAATAAATATTTCAATTATTAATTAGTAAATAATGCTTCTACAAAATCTTCTTTATTAAATATCTGCAAATCCTCGAGAGTCTCTCCAACTCCAATATATCTAACTGGAATTTTTAACTGATCAGATATACCAATCACAACACCACCTTTAGCAGTACCATCAAGTTTTGTTAGTGCTAGAGAATTAACTTGAGTAACAGCAGAGAACTGTTTAGCTTGTTCTATTGCATTCTGACCAGTAGATGCATCTAATACAAGCATCACATCATGAGGAGCATTTGGAATTACTTTATTCATAACATTTTTAATCTTTGCTAATTCATTCATCAAATTTACTTTGTTATGCAATCTACCTGCTGTGTCAATTATAACAACATCTGCATTTTTAGATTTAGCAGACTGTAAAGTGTCAAATGCAACAGAAGCAGGATCAGAGCCCATATCTTGTTTAACAATTTCAACTCCCACCCTATTAGCCCATATAACTAATTGATCAATGGCAGCAGCTCTGAAAGTATCAGCTGCTCCAAGAATAACTTTTAAACCTGATTTTTTAAATTTATAAGCTAATTTACCAATAGTAGTTGTTTTTCCAACTCCATTTACTCCAACTACCATAATAACATATGGATCATTATTTTCAGAATCAATATTATTATCAATATTTGAACTACTAATAAGTAAACTTGAAATCTCATTTTTTAAGATATTATATAGTTCATCAGAATTAATATATTTTTCTTTTTCAACTCGTAATTCAAGTTTTTCAATAATCTTTAATGTAGTTTCAACTCCAATATCAGATGTAATTAAAATCTCTTCAATATCATCTAAGTCATCTTCATCAATTTTTGATTTCCCAACAACAGTCCTTGATATTTTTTCAAATAAGCTAGATTTAGTTTTTTCTAATCCTGCATTTAATTTAGTTTTCTTGGATAATATATTTGAAGCATTCTCTTCCTCTGATTTAGTAAAAAAAATTTTTATTTTATTAAAGAATGCCATAATTGATTTTTATATTAAAAAAAAAGCTTCTTTCAAATATAGAAAGAAGCTTTGATTACATCTGTGAATTAAAATTATTTTTTTGCAAAAAAATCATTTACTTTATCTTTAGGGACAATCTCTGTTTTATAAGAATAAGCACCTGTTTTCTCGTTTTTAATCATTTTAACAGCTTTAGTAAAAGCTTTTGCTCCTTTTTTCTGTAATGATGCTACTGTTTTTTTAGCCATTTCTTATTATTTTATCTCCTTATGAATAGTCATTTTCTTAAGAATAGGATTAAATTTCTTTAACTCTAGTCTATCAGGAGTATTTTTCTTGTTCTTAGTTGAAATATAGCGAGAAGTACCTGGCTTTCCACTTGCCTTGTGCTCGGTACATTCTAATATTACCTGAACTCTGTTTCCTTTCTTTGCCATATTCTATTATTTATTGGATTGCAAATTTAATTAAATTTTATAAAATCAATACAACTACTTAATCTTTTTTGTTTCTATAAAAAATAAATCTTTTCTTACACTAAAATCTTTAATATCTATGAGGTCTAATGACAACTCTTGCCATGAATTATTTGGAGTAATCCAAATGTTATTAGTACCATTATTTACTTGGATTCTCATTTCAAAATCACTGACAGCATCCCATCTATACATTACAGAATAATAACTACCATTACTTTTTATTTTATATTCTAATACTGGAAGATTTTTATTATATAAATACTGATTAAAGAAAGTAGAAAAATCTCTTTGAAGTACTGAGTTTATATAGTTAATTACATCAATACCATCAATAGTTTTATGCTTAAATTCATGTGAGATTCCTTCAATTAAAGCAAACCATAAAGAATCATTATCAATTACACTTCTTAAAGTATGAAGCATTAAAGAAGCCTTTTGATACATATCATTACTACCCCTTCTATTTACGTTATAAGGACCAACTATTGGTTTATCATTACGAACACTTTTTTTTTGATTATTAACATATTTAAGCATAGCGTCATAACCATATATACACTCTACATAAAGAACTTCAGAATATGTACAAAAACCTTCATGGATCCACATATCAGCTATATCATTTGTTGAAATACTATTACCCCACCACTCATGACCAGTTTCATGAATAATAATATAATCAAAATCAAATCCTGCTGTAAATTTTGTATTACCATTATATCCATGTAAAAAATTATTACCATAGGCAATAGCAGATTGATGCTCCATACCTAGATATGGAGTTTCCACCAGGGCATATCCATCACTCCAAAATGGATAAGGACCAAAATATTTCTCAAAACACGCTAACATTGGCTTAACCTGCTTAAAATGCTTCATTGCTTTCTTTTTGTTATAAGAAAGAACGTAGTAATCTAAATCAAGAGTATCTTCCTGATTTATATAAATATCATTAAAATGAGAATAATCTCCAATACATAAAGTTACATTATATGAATTTATGGGATATGATACAAACCACGAACTTTTTGTAGTTAAACTATTGAGATCTTTATTATAGACAATAGTATCATTAATTAAATTACCATTAGAGATAACTTGTAAGGGTTTTCTTACTGAACATGTAATTTTCATACTATCAGGTTCATCAGATTGATGATCTTTACAAGGCCACCATGAACTAGCTCCTAATCCTTGACAAGAAACACCAATCCAGGGCAAACTATTATTATCATTTTCCCAAGAAAAACCACCATCCCATGGGGGGTTTACAGCTTCTCTTGGCTCACCATTATAAGATACAGTAAAACTTAATACCTCATCAGTAAGAATCACTCTTGGAAAATCTATAAAAACTGCATTATGATCTCTTGTGAAACTTAATAATATATTTTCAAACTCAATACTTAATATGTTTAAATTACTAAACAAATCAATTTGTAAGTTTTGAAAGTTATTAAGCGCAGTAAAATGAATGATATTAAATGAATTACTTATCTTTTTATTTTTATCATCAATAACAATATTTAAATCATAGTAATTCACATCATAACAAGATCTTAAAGATGATAAATTACCACGCAAACTATCAGAGCGATTAAAATCTTGAGGAAATATTTCTAATGAGATTATAGATAGTAATAAAAGAAATCTCATTATATGATTTACTTATTAAGAATAATAAACTACTTAAATATTATTACTATTTGGAAATATTAATAGAACAATTTATCTCTGCTTGAAGCAATGGCTCAGAAAAAGTAAGATCCATAACTCCTTCATTTGCAGAAGTAAAACTACCTGTACCTTCAATAAATATAGTAATAGTATCTGAAAAAGCATCTACATATGCTCTAAATTGCTGAAAACCAATAGCAAAATCACCAGTTGAATTAACAGTAGCATTTAAATTATTAGAACCAGCTTCAATAAATAAAGTATCACTAGAATTTGAAAAAACTGTAATAGAATCTGGAAGTTCATTATCTAGAAAAATAGTATCAGCACCACCGTTTAATGGATTTGGATACTCAGTACAATTTGAATTAAACTGCCATTCTCCAACAATATTATTTGGATTAAATGTATATACTGGATCAACATCACTACTTCCTCCACCACAAGAAGATAAAAACAAAACGGAAGTTGATATAATGAGTAGAAGGATATTATAATTTATGTTTTTCATATTTTTATTTATTTAGTTAAAATCATGTTGCAATCACTTGAAAAAGGAAATAATCCAGAGATATTTCCTGAAAATGTAAAGTCCATTGTTCCTGTATTTTCAGATGTAATTTGGCCATCTCCTACAACGTCTACATCCACAGGGATTCCTGTTCCTGTTGCATCTATTGAAATTGTTACTGGATTTACAGAAATATTACCATTATCATCAATAGTTCCTTCTATTTGAGATCCATCAAAATCAATAAATAAAACGCCATTTCCACCAGATTGAACATCTACAGAAGAAGGCATCTGATCGTTCAAAGATATATCACCAATGACAGGAATAGAAATTGCATCACAATTTGGATCTAAATTCCATGTACCGGCGGCTAATTCAGGCCAAGGTATTGGATACAGGCATGAACCATCATCAGTATTAGCAAGATTATTATAATTAGTAGCTACTGGATCTATGCATCCAAGAAGTTCTTTTTCACATGAAGAGAAAATCAATGAAATAAATGATAAACAAGTAAATAGGTATATAAGATTTTTCATTCAGCTAAGTATTTATATAAAAAAAGTTGCAATCAAAGATAGCAACTTTTTTCTAATAGTATTTTTATACTTAAACTAATATATTTCCATTTTCAATAGCTTTAGATAATACAGAAGCTATTCCATTCTTATTTATTGTTCTTAGTGCATTCGTAGATACTTTTAATATAATCCACTCTCCTGTTTCAGGAACAAAAAATTTCTTTGTTTGAAGATTTGGGTAGAACTTTCTCTTTGTCTTTCTATTAGAGTGAGAAACATTGTTTCCTACCATTACTTTTTTTCCGGTTATTTGACAAACTCTTGACATATTTACTCAATTTTAGGGCTGCAAATATACAATCTAAAGTTGTTTGTAAGAAATTTATTTGTGTTTTTTTACCTGCTGTAGTAAAATCTCTAAAGATTTTAATTTTACTTGATCTAAAATAATAGATCTATCACCACTAAATAAGAATTTATTGACAACAGTATCTACTGGAGTTTTTATAGCAATATAAACAGTTCCAATAGGATTATTATCATCTCCTCCAAATGGCCCAGCATATCCAGAAGTTGCAATTGAATATTCAGAATTAAATTTCTTACTTACATTCTCAGCCATTTTAGAAACTACTTGACTACTAACAGCTGTGTGTTTTATAATTGTATGCATCTCAACATCAAGTATCTCATTCTTAATAATATTATTGTACGCTATAATACCCCCTTTAAAATATTGAGAACACCCAGATTTTGAAGCTAAATAAGATGCTATCAATCCACTACTACAGCTCTCAGCTACAGAAAGAGTTGCATTTTTTTTAGTAAAATATTTTAAAACCTGATCAGCTAAATCTAATTCTGCTTCTTCAAAATTAATAATACGAAGTAACTTATCAAGCTCTATTTTTATTAATTTCTCAAGTAAATCCTTATTCTTACCTATACAACTTAAACGTAATCTAACTAACCCAGGGCTTGGAAGATAAGCTAATTTGATATTACTATTAATAGCTAATTCCCATTCCTTCAAAATAGAAGCAAGTTCAGATTCAGGAACATTTCTAACAAAGATTGTTTTTTGAACAATATTTAATAGTTCATTTTCTTTTTTAAAATCAAGTATAAATTGATTCATTAAAGCTTTCATTTCATATGGAACACCAGGAAATGCAACAATATTTTTATTTTTTTGTTGAAAAAATAATCCTGGAGCTGTCCCAAGTCTATTTCTTATCACCTTAGCCTTAGAAGGAACTAAGGCCTGATTAGTATTTAAATCTAAAATATCTTCTTTGCCTTTCTTTTTAAAAAAAGCAGTAATATCATATAAAACATCTTTATTAACAACTAAAAAATCTTTGAAATATTCACATAAAGAATTTTTAGTTAAATCATCATTAGTTGGACCTAAACCACCAGTAAAAATTATTAAGTCTACTTTTTTTAATGCATCATCTAAAGCACAACAAATATCTTCATGCAAATCTCTAACAGTACGTATAGATACACATTCAACACCAATTTCAGTCAAAGCATTAGCGAGCCATGCAGCATTTGTATTTACTATCTGACCAATAAGAATCTCATCACCAATAGTAATAATTTCAGCTTTCATTTTTTCTTTTAAAATGCAGTAGTTGGACCAGTAATATGTTTACGTTCTTTTGGACGGATGTTCATAACAGGAATTGGAGAATTGTTAATAATATACCTTGCAGTAACGCTAATATTTTTTGATAATGATAACTCTTCTTTTTTTGTCATAATCATAATAATATCATTATCAAATTCTTTTTCATAATCAAATATAAAATCACCTAAATTCTGCTTTTTCTCCCCTTCAAGCAAAATTGAGGTACACGATAAATCAGCATTTTTAATAAAATTCTCAACTTGTTGAAGGTTCTTAATTAATTTATTTCTAACTATTGGATTATCTCTTAATACAACAGAGATTAAACGAATAGTTGAACCCCATTTTCTAGCAAACTTTATCGCATAAGTCACCTTTTCCTTTGTTTCTTTTTCTAAATCTAGAGGTAAAATAATATTACGACAAAATTCTGTAATCTCAGATCCTTTAATTGTCATTACTGGACATTTAGCTAATCGAACAACGCGCTCAGCATTTGATCCCATAAAACGTTTAACCTTATTTTTAGGAGCACCTGTAGTACCCATAATTATTAAATCAGCAGCAACCATTTCTGAAACTTCATTAATTTGATTATAAATTTTACCCTGAGAAACCATAACTTCTATTTCAAGAGAATGTTTCTCAGCAAACTCTTTAGCAATCTCCGAAAGCTTAGCATGCACCATTTTTTTTAATTGATGAGAATTATCATCAAGAAATAGAGATTGCATCGAATTTCTTTCCTCAAGAACAGAGAGTAAAAAAATTTTTGAATTATTAATTTTGGCAAAATTACATGCCTGATCTAATGCTAAACTAGATTGATTAGAAAAACCAAATGGAACGAGTATTTTACTTGATGTAAGTGACATAATATTGTTATTTTTACTGAGGCAAAAATACATATTAAATGAATAAATTAAGAGATACAGAATTAATAATTACAAAGGATGAAAGAATTTACCATCTTAATCTAAAAAAGAGCGAACTAGCTGATAATATTATCTTAGTTGGAGATCCTGGAAGAGTATCTGAAATATCAGAAAAATTTCAAAGTATAGAATGTAAAATACAGCATAGAGAATTCATTACGCATACTGGATTTTATAATGACAAACGAATTTCAGTAATCTCCTCTGGAATTGGTACTGATAATATTGATATAGTTATTAATGAATTAGACGCATTAGTAAATATAGATTTTAAAACAAGAAAAATTAATTTAACTAAAAAATCTTTAAATATTATTCGATTAGGAACTTCTGGAAGTATAAATAACCAAATTCCGGTTAATTCATTTATTGTTTCTAGTTATGGATTAGGCTTTGATGGATTAGCTCATTATTACAAGAAAAAAAATATAAGAGACATAGAATTAGAAGATGTTTTTATAAAACACACTAATTGGAATTCAGATCATGCTAGACCCTATGCAGTAAAAGCATCAGATGATTTACTGAAAAAATTTAAAGACTTTCAGAATGGCATTACTTTAACAGCAACAGGTTTTTATGGACCACAAGCAAGAGAACTAAGACTAGAATCATCTATAGAAAACCTTCAAGAATTGATTGAAAAAATAAATTACAAAAAACTAGCAATTACAAATATTGAAATGGAAACATCGGCACTTTATTTTCTTGGTAGATCTCTAGGCCACAACACAATAACAATTTGTGCAATTTTAGCTAATAGATTAAAACAAGAATACAGCAAAGAACCTAAAAAATTGATTGACCAGTTGATCCAAGAAGTATTAAATAAATTATAAGAATCTACTAACCTTATCAATAAAAATAGCTGGAGCTCTACAAGGCTTTTTAGCATCTCTTTTAACAAAAACTAAAACTACCTCTCCTTTATTTAATAATATATTTTGATCATTAAAACATTCATACAAAAATGTGATTTTTGAAGATGGCATCTCTAAAATAGTTGTCTTGACAGTTATTTTATCATCATAAAAAGCGGGTTGTTTATATTCAATACTAAAACTGACAACAGGAAGCGCATAGCCAGACTCTTCTAAGGTCTTATAACTTAAGCCTAAAGATCTTAATAACTCTACTCTACCAACTTCATAGTACTGAGCATATATACCATAATAAACAAAACCCATTTGATCAGTTTCGCCATACCTTACTCTTAAAGATGTTTCATGCGTATACACTCAACAATTTTATTAAAAATTTTTATATCTTAAATATAAATTAGAAATATTTACTAACATTGCCAATACATGAGAAATCTAATCTTTATAAATATTTTATTAGTTTTAATACTGCAATCCTGCTCACAGAACTATAGTATTAAATCAACTGATTTTCAAATTATAGAAGTTTCAAATGAAGTTGACAGTAATATTATAAAAATTATCAGTCCTTATAAAAGCCAACTTGATATTGAAATGAATGAAGTTATTTGCTACACAAAATCTGATTTGAAAAAAGGAAAACCAGAAGGTAAATTAGGTAATTTTGTGTGTGACTTAAGTATGTTGATTGCTAATGGAACAGCTGATGTATGTGTGTTTAATAATGGAGGCCTTAGAGATGTAATTTCTAAAGGAGATATTACAATAAGAGATATCTATAAAGTAATGCCATTTGAAAATGAACTCGTTATCTTAGATTTAAATAAAAATGAATTTTACGATTTACTAAAATATATAACAAAAAGAGGCGGAGAACCAATTGGAGGGTTAAGTATTATAGAAAAAAAAGATACAATATTATCTTCTTTTAATAACGATAGTATTATTAGAGTTTTAACTACAGACTATTTAGCTAATGGTGGAGATAAAATGAGTTTTTTCATTAATAAAGAACAAAAAAAAGTAGGGATAAAATTACGAGATGCAATAATACAGTTCTGTAAAGAAAGTGACACAATACACATTGAGTTAGATAATAGAATTATAATAATTGAAAATGACAAGTAGAAGAAGATTTATAAAAAATATTAGTTTAGGAACAGCAGGAATTACTCTTGTCAGTAATCCTATTTTTGCAGATCAAGATCTCATTTCTAAAATAACTATTCTTCATACAAATGATATGCACAGTCGTATTGAACCATTTAACTCTGGAAGAAATAAAGGGTTAGGAGGCATGGCTCAGCGCTCAACTATCATTAAAAATTTAAGAAAAGAAAATAAAAATGTACTATTACTTGATGCAGGCGATATCTTTCAAGGAACTCCATACTTTAATTATTACGGCGGAGAACTAGAATTTAAGCTTATGAGCGAAATGAACTATGATGCAGCTACTCTTGGAAACCATGATTTTGACAATGGGCTACTTGGTTTAAAAAGACAATTAAAGCATGCTAAATTTCCATTTTTAATTGCCAACTATGATTTTAAAGAAACTATACTTAAAAATACATTTAAGCCTTATAAAATTTTCAAAAAAGAAAATATTAAAATTGGTGTATTTGGAATTGGAATAGAATTAGATGGATTAGTACCGAAAGAACTTTATAAAGAAACAAAGTATAATGATCCAATTGAATGTAGCAATTACTATTCTTATAAATTAAAAAATGAACTTGGATGTGACTTAGTAATTTGCTTGTCTCATCTTGGCTTCATTTACGGGAGCGATAAAATTTCTGATACTATTCTTGCTCAAAAGACAAGAGACATAGATTTAATAATTGGAGGACACACTCATTCTTTTTTAAAAAAACCAAAAATATTAACGAATTTGAGAGGTGAAAATGTAATAATAAATCAAGTTGGATGGGGTGGGATAAATATTGGCAAGATTGATTTTATTTTTCAACAAAATAAAAGAGAAATAAATGTTAAGAAAAGCTCAATATGTATAGAAAAAAACATAAATACTGTATAGATTATTAAAATTATATAGGTTTTTTAATAATTAAAACACTCATCTATATCAGATAATTTAATACTGTAAAAAAAACTTTAAAGTCAAGGGCTAATTTTCTTTTTTATTAACTAATAGTTTTTCATATTTGCTATTAATATAATTACAGAGATTAAAAAAAGTAATTAATATTTTAAAAGTAAATTTTTTAACATCTTAATAGCAGTAGCAAAAATATGACACAAAAGAGTTACCAGGAAATTTGGGATAACTGCCTTTTAATAATAAAGGATAATGTTACACATCAAAACTTTAAAACTTGGTTTAAGCCAATTAAACCTATTAGTCTTGAAGATCATATATTAACAATTCAAGTACCAAGCCAATTCTTTTATGAATGGCTAGAAAATAATTATATCACTCTACTTAAGAAAACAATTAAAAGAGAATTAGGTAAAGATGCAAAACTTGAGTATCATATTGTTCTAGAAAACTCCTCAGGCTCAAAACCATATGTATCTAAAATTCCAAGTATTAATCAACAGAAAATTGATAATACTCCTGTTAATATGCCCATTAATATTAATAAAACAGTTATTAGAAACCCTTTTATAATTCCTGGACTTCAAAAAATTAATATTAACCCTCAACTAAATCAATCATATACATTTGATGCATATATTGAAGGGGAATGCAATAGACTTGCTAGATCCGCAGGATTTGCTGTTTCTCAAAATCCTGGAGGAACATCATTTAACCCACTATTTATTTATGGTGCAGGTGGATTAGGAAAAACTCATCTAGCTAATGCAATTGGAATTGAAGTAAAAAATCAACTTCCTGAAAAAACTGTTTTATATGTTTCTGCTGACAAGTTTCAAACACAATTTGTTGATGCAATAATGGATAATAAAAAGAATGATTTTGTTCATTTCTATCAGTCAATTGATGTATTAATAATAGATGATGTTCAATTTCTTTCTGGAAAAGAAAAAACTCAAGATGTATTCTTCCATATTTTTAATCATTTACATCAAAATAAAAAACAAGTAATACTTACATCTGACAAGGCTCCTGTTGATATTATCGGAATGGAACAAAGACTACTTTCTAGATTTAAATGGGGCTTATCTGCAGATTTACAATCTCCAGACCTTGAAACAAGATTAGCGATTTTAAAGAAGAAAATTAAACAAGATGGAATAGAGATTCCATATGCTGTTGTAGAGTATATAGCTTATTCAATTACATCTAATGTTAGAGAGCTTGAAGGGGCTTTAATCTCGCTTCTTGCTCAATCCTCACTAAACAGAAAAGAAATAACAATTGATTTAGCAAAAGACATGTTAGATAAATTTGTTAAAAACACTGTTAGAGAAGTATCAATTGATTACATCCAAAAAGTTGTTTGTGACTACTTTGATATTCCAATTGATGTGATGAAATCAAAAACCAGAAAAAGAGAAATAGTTCAATGCAGACAACTTTCAATGTTTTTTGCAAAACAAATGACTAAAAGCTCTTTAGCAATGATTGGAAAGCACTGTGGCAATAAAGATCATGCAACTGTACTTCACGCTTGCAAAACTGTTAATAATCTAGCAGATACTGATAAAAGATTTAAGGGATACATTTCTGACATTGAAAAAAGATTGACACTTTCATAAAATGAAAGTTTTAATGGTGTGCTTAGGAAACATATGCAGATCTCCGTTAGCTGAAGGCATTCTTAAAGCAAAATCTACTAATATCATTGTTGACTCTGCAGGAACAGCTAGTTTTCATGTTGGAAATACTCCAGATAAAAGATCAATTGAAATTGCTAAAAAATACAATATTGATCTAAGCAATCAAAAAGCAAGACAATTTAATACTAATGACTTTAATGATTTTGACAAGATATATGTGATGGATAATGATAATTATTCTAAAATAATTAGCCTAGCACAAAACCAAGAAGAACGAAATAAAGTTGATTTAATTTTAAACGAAACCTTGCCAAAACAGTTTAAATCTGTTCCAGATCCTTACTATGGAGGAGAGCAAGGTTTTGAAAATATTTTTCGCCTAATTGATAAAGCTTGTGATTTAATAGCAAAAAAATATGACAAAAGGTAAACTAATTTTAATACCAACTGTTATTGGTGAAAATACTGCACAAGAGACTCTACCATCCATTATATTAAATACTATTAAAAATACTGACATCTATATTGTTGAGAATATTAGATCAGCTAGAAGATTTATAAAAAAAATATATCCTGAAAAAAATATTGAAGAGACCATATTTTATGCATATGGTAAACACGACTCAATCGACTATGAACAAGATCTTTTACTACACATATTAGCGGGAGAAGATGTAGGATTAATTTCTGAGGCAGGAGTTCCATCAGTTGCAGATCCCGGATCAAAAATTGTTGAATATGCACATCATTTTAACATTACAGTTAAACCATTAGTTGGCCCATCATCAATTCTATTAGCATTAATGGCATCAGGAATGAATGGGCAAAACTTTGCTTTTAATGGTTATCTACCGATTGAATCAAGAGAGAGAGCTAATAAAATTAAACAACTCGAAAAACTAGCTCATACTCACAAACAAACACAAATCTTTATGGAAACACCATATAGAAACAATCAGTTAGTTGAGGTTATTTTAAAGACTTGTCGTTCACAATCAAAACTATGTATAGCTTCAAATATAACTACAGGTAAAGAATCAATTCTAACTAAGACAATAGCTGAATGGAAAACAATTAAGCTAGACATTAACAAACAACCATCTATTTTTCTTTTATCATAAATACCATTTAGTAATAACTTCAACAAATAATTAACTTATCTATATTTGTAGATATGATTAACTATCAAAAAATTATAGAAAAAATACCAAAATATTTAAAAAATAAATATTTCATTACAATATTATTATTTATTATTTGGATTGTTTTTTTTGATAATTATAATTTAATCAAACAAAATAAAATCAAAAATAATATTGAAGATCTAGAAGAAAATAAACTTTTTTACACTACAGAAATTGAAAAAGACAGTACAGAATTTCAAGAATTATTACATGACAAAGAAAAAAGAGAGAAGTTTGCTAGAGAAAAATTTTTAATGAAAAAAGAAAATGAAGATTTATATATTATAAGAAGAAATAATGACTGATTTTTTTAAAAAATTTACCAATTCTACATCAAAAGAGTGGCAAGAAAATATAAAATCTGAATTCCAAGATAAAAATTACAGCAATTTATTTAAGGAAGTAGAAAAAATTAAAATATCTCCTTTTTACACTAACAACCATTTAACAAAAAATATAGATTTTCCAAAAATATATGAAAACTATCAGTTAATTGATGCAACAGATACTCTTCAAGCTAACAAGAAAGCACTAGATGCATTAAATAATGGAATTAGCGGCTTATGCTTCTCTAATCCAAAAAATCTTAAGATTCTGCTTAAAGGAATTAAGACAGAGTATATAAGATTAGATTTTATTAATTATAGAAGTCAATTCATTGAAGATCTTATAGATTATTCTAAAAAAAATAAAATCATTGGAGCAATTCATGGATTAGAGG
The DNA here is from genome assembly GCA_964397025.1 of uncultured Weeksellaceae bacterium. Lineage (GTDB taxonomy): Bacteria > Bacteroidota > Bacteroidia > Flavobacteriales > BACL11. The sequence continues at coordinate 3,810 of CAYNGO010000004.1, read as the reverse complement.
ACACTAACATAAATAATATTAAAAAAACAATTTATGCTAAAGGAAATACTGCTAAAGAACAAATAGCTTATGCATATGAACAAGGCAATTTGATTACAGGAAATATTCAATTTCATTTTACAATATCATGTAATTTCTTTCTTGAAATTGCGAAAATAAGAGCATTTAGGTTCCTTTGGAAATCTAAAACCGGTTTAGATCCCTATATCTTTACCTCCACATCACAACTAAACAAAACAAAGGATAAAGGATTTAATAATATTATTAGCACTACAACAGAATGCATGTCTGCTATAATAGGGGGAGCGAATGCTATAATGTCTAAAGCATATAATTCAAGCTATGAAGAATCTAATAATTTCTCAGATAGGATTGCTAGAAATCAACATAAAATACTTATAAATGAAAGTTATTTGGATAAAGTACAAGATCCTTCTCATGGCTCATATTATATAGAGTATCTAACAAATGAATTAATCAAAGAATATAACTGTTCAGACTTATTATATAACAACAAGGATACTACAACATTCACATCAGCTGAACAAATTGACATTAAATCATATTATGATAAAAAAGATATCTCAGAAATTAAGCATCTAGAATTTATTGCAGGGAAACCGCCCTTCTTAAGAGGACCTTATAGTACAATGTTTGTTACAAAACCATGGACTATTCGTCAATATGCAGGATTTTCTACAGCAAAAGAATCAAATATATTTTACAAAAAAAATCTCAGGGCTGGACAAAAAGGATTATCTGTAGCATTTGACTTAGCAACACATCGAGGTTATGATTCAGATCATAAAAGAGTTGAAGGAGATGTTGGAATGGCTGGTGTAGCAATTGACACAGTTGAAGATGTAAAATTACTTTTTGAAGGTATTCCTTTAGATAAAACATCTGTATCAATGACAATGAATGGTGCTGTTTTACCAATCTTAGCATTTTATATAGTTACTGCTCAAGAACAAGGAATTGATTTAAATAATCTTAGAGGCACAATACAAAATGATATTTTAAAAGAATTCATGGTAAGGAATACTTATATATATCCACCAAAAGATTCAATGAGGATAGTTAGAGATATATTTAAATTTACTTCAAAAGAAATGAAAAACTTTAATAGCATTTCAATTTCAGGATATCATATTCAAGAAGCAGGAGCTACTGCTGATTTGGAATTAGCATTTACTCTTGCTAACGGACTTGAATATATTCGAAATGGATTAAAATCAGGTTTAGAAATTGATGAATTTGCTCCAAGACTATCATTCTTTTGGGGTATTGGCATGAATTATTTCATGGAAATAGCAAAACTTAGAGCAGCAAGAATATTATGGGCAAAAATTGTAAAAGAATTTAATCCTAAAAACAATAAATCAATGTCCTTAAGAACACACTGTCAAACAAGTGGATGGACGTTAACAGAACAGGATCCATTTAATAATATTACAAGAACATGCATAGAGGCTATGGCAGCAATTATGGGTGGAACACAAAGTTTACATACAAATGCATTAGATGAAGCAATAGCACTTCCAACAGACTTTTCAGCAAAAATTGCAAGAGATACTCAAATTTATTTAAGGGATGAAACTGGAATTTGTGACACTGTTGACCCTTGGGGAGGCTCATACTATATTGAAAAATTAACTCATGATATATGTCAGAAAGCATGGAAACAGATCACTGAAATAGAAGAATTAGGAGGAATGGAAAAGGCTATAGAGAAAGGCATACCAAAAATGAGAATTGAGCAAGCTGCTGCTAGAAAACAAGCAAGAATAGATAGTCAAAAAGATTTAATTATTGGGCTCAATACAAATAGGGTACATAATCAGGATAAAGAAATTGAATTACTAGAAATTGATAATAAATTAGTACGTGAGTCACAAATAAATATTCTGAAAAAAATTAAAAAAGAAAGAAATCAAAAAAATGTTAAATTAGCTTTAGAGAACTTAACTAAAAGCTGTAAAAATAATAAAGGAAATCTTCTAGAATTAGCAGTTACTGCTGCTAAAGAAAGAGCAACACTTGGAGAAATATCTAGTGCATGTGAAAAAGTGTTTGGCAGATACCAAGCAAGCAATCAAATAATATCAGGAGTATATAAAATGGAAATTCAAGATAATAAAAATTTTAAAAGAGCTTTAGAACTATCAGATGAATTTGCAAAAACAAAAGGTAGAAGACCGAGAATAATGATAGCTAAAATGGGTCAAGATGGACATGACAGAGGCGCTAAAGTTGTTGCAACTTCATTTGCAGATTTAGGATTTGATGTTGATATCGCTCCATTGTTTCAGATTCCAGAAGAAGTGGCTAAGCAAGCACTTGAAAATGACATACATATTTTAGGCATATCATCTTTAGCTGCAGGTCATAAAACACTTATTCCTAAAGTAATTAAACTATTAAACAAGCATAATAACGATATCCTTGTAATTGCAGGAGGTGTTATACCAAAAAAAGACTACGACTATCTATTTAAAAAAGGAGTCTATGATATATTTGGACCAGGCACTGTAATTGCTGATTCAGCAATCTCGATTTTAGAAAAACTTCTTAAATCTTAATTATTTAATTTATATCTAAGACCGAAATATATCTTTCTTCCCATTACTGGTGCCCAAATTAAAGAAGCATCAAATTTATCAGAATTAGGATTATACGAATCTAATATTGGATCCTCTTGAGTATAGCTAAGTAAATTCTCGGTGCCAATATAAAAATCAAAATTATTGACCTTTTTTGTTAATTGACAATTTATTAAAGAAAATGGATCTGAATATTCAGCATCTATTGATTCATGTCTTGGTATTCTTGACTTTCCAATATAATTCCATGTAGCATCAAATAACCAATCTGCATCCTTATTAGAATAGGCTAAATTAATTAAAGCTCTATCTTTTGGAAGTAAAGGCGTTTCTAATAAAGAAGATAAATTATCTGAAGAGCCTAGATATGATGTTTTAGAATTATTAATTTTGTATGCTACTTTCATATCAAAACGATTAAAGAGTTCGTAAGCAACATCAATTTGAAATGCATTAGAAAAAGAAATATGATTAGGAATATCTAACAAGTTAGTAAAAGTAAGGATACCTTGATCTTCAACATCAACTACTATCTGATTTTCAAAATCAGTTCTATAAAAATCAATATTAAAAGTTCCTTCTCTATCATTAAGATAAAAGCAATGAGTTAAATTAACTCCATAGTTCCATGCAATTTCAGGTAAAAGATTTTTACCGAATGAAATCTCTCTATTTGAAGCTAATAGAGATATATTATCAGAGATAAAATTTGAATTTCTCAAAGCACGGCCACCAGAAATTCGTATTGCAGTTGATTCATTAGGATTATATTTTATATTTATTCTGGGAATCGCATAAAATTTATCTGTTTTATTATAATAATCAGCCCTAAATCCTGAAGTTATACTAAATAACTCACCCCATTTATGGAAATATTCAGCAAATGCTCCTGGCATGATATCTGTTCTGTTTTCGGAATATATTTCTTGACTATACCATAATGAAACTATTCCTGTATCAGCGTTAGCTAAATTATATTGGGTAATATCTTGTTCAATTTCATCAGCATAAAGACTTAGACCAAATTTTAGAATATTTTTTTCTTCTCTAACATATGTTTGGTTAATTAAATTTAAATATGCTGACTTTTGCAATCCATTATATTCATTAGCACCAAAAGCAGCATCAAAATCGTGAAGTCTAAATGATGTTTGAAGACCTATACTTTTTCCTTTCTCTTCAGGTATACGGAATCCTGTCTTTGATG
>CAYNGO010000003.1:48887-89207 GCA_964397025.1 uncultured Weeksellaceae bacterium | reverse complement strand
AATGCCTAGTTCTTCCATTTTTTTCACCAAACTAGCCTCAGTATATCTAGCAGGGTATCTACTGAATTGCTCAGAAGCAATACCTTCAACTAAATTAAGTTTCTCCCCAACTTCTAATTTTGGCAACACCCCCTTATCAGCTCCAGAATCATCATCTTTACCTTCAAGATAAACTTTCATAAATCCTTCGAAAGTAATAATCTCTCCTTTTGCAACTAATTGATCATCAGAGTTTGAGAGTTTAATTTTAACAATTGTTCTATCAATTTTAGCATCAGTCATCTGCGAAGAAATTGTTCTTTTCCAAATTAAATCATAGAGTCTTTTGTGAGAAGAATCTCCATCAATGTTTTTATTTTCAATATAAGAGGGTCTAATTGCCTCATGAGCCTCCTGAGCACCTTTAGATTTACTAGAGTATTTCCTAGTTAAAGCATATTCTTCACCATATAATTTTGAAATTTCATTTTTTGCAGCATTAAGAGCATCCTGAGATAAATTAACACTATCTGTTCTCATATATGTTATTTTACCTGACTCATATAATTTCTGAGCCACCATCATTGTCTGACTAACAGAAAATCCTAACTTTCTAGATGCTTCTTGTTGAAGTGTTGATGTTGTGAATGGAGCTGCTGGTGATTTTTTTGCTGCTTTCTTTTCCAAATCTTCAATAACATAGCTTGAGTTCTGACAAGTTTGCATAAAAGAATATGCTTCATCAAATGATTTAAAACGTTTTGGCAATTCTGATTTTATAATATCTCCATTTTGGTTACTTAAAAATATAATTATTCTAAAATCTGAAGTAATAGTGAAATTTAAAATCTCTTTTTCTCTTTCAACAATTAATCTGACAGAAACAGATTGAACTCTTCCGGCAGACAATCCTTGCTTTACTTTTTTCCATAAAACTGGAGAAACCTCAAAACCAACAAGTCTGTCTAAAACCCTTCTGGCTTGTTGAGCATTTACTAAATTAATATCTAAAGTTCTTGGATTTTCAACAGCCTTAAGAATAGCCTTTTTAGTAATTTCATGAAAAACAATTCGTTTTGTTGATTCTGCATCTAGCTTTAGAGCCTCAGTTAAGTGCCATGCAATTGCCTCTCCTTCTCGATCCTCATCAGTAGCTAACCAAACTGTGTCAACTTTTTTTGCAGCACTTTTTAGAAGATTTACAACTTTCTTTTTATCTTCAGAAACAACATAATTTGGAGCAAAACCGTTATCAATATCTATAGACATCCCTCCTTTTGAAGGAAGATCTCTTATATGACCAATACTAGATTCAACAATAAAGTCTTTACCTAAATAACCTTGAATAATTTTTTTCTTTGCAGGAGACTCAACAATAACTAAATTCTTCGCCATAATATTCTCATTTTTTTTTGCAAATAAAAGAAACATTTTTGATTTTCAGACAATAATTTTAATATGTCAATTTTTTATATTATATAATAATATACTTTTAAATACTATGACATATTGTCAGTTTTAGCTATTTTTGCATAATACAAAATGGGGAAAATGAATATTGAAACTCTTTTAACAAAAAAAGTTGATGAAAAAAATCAAGGTAATATTTTAAATATTGCTAGCTCAAGAAAAGGTAGCCGAAAATTGTATATAGAAAGTTATGGGTGCCAAATGAATTTTGCTGATAGTGAAGTTGTAGCTTCAATTTTATCAAAAGAAGACTTCATAACAACTAAAAATATAAATGAAGCTGATTTAGTTTTTGTAAACACATGTTCAATTAGAGACAAAGCCGAACAAACTGTTAGAAAAAGGCTTCAATTATACAATTCAATAAAAAAAACAACTAATCCAAAAATGGTTGTTGGAGTACTTGGATGTATGGCTGAAAGATTAAAAGAAAAATTTTTAGAAGAAGAAAAACTAGTTGATTTAGTAGTAGGTCCAGATGCATACCGAGATCTTCCAAACTTAATTAAACAAGTTGAAAGTGGGAGAAAAGCTGTAAACGTGTTTTTATCACTTGAAGAAACATATGCTGAAATTAATCCTGTAAGACTCTCTAGCAACGGTGTTACTGCATTTGTTTCCATCACCAGAGGATGTGATAATATGTGTACATTTTGCGTAGTTCCTTATACTAGAGGAAGAGAAAGAAGTCGAGATCCCGAAAGCATTATTAAAGAATGTAAGCAATTATTAAAAGAAGGTTATAAAGAAGTAACTCTTTTAGGACAAAATGTTGATTCTTATCTTTGGTATGGTGGAGGGGCAAAAAAAGATTACAAAAAAGCTTCAGAGATACAAAAAACCAATTCAATAAATTTTTCAGATTTACTAGATAAAGTTGCTTCTATAAATAAAAAATTACGTGTTCGTTTTTCAACATCTAATCCACAAGATATGACAGGAGAAGTGATAGAAATAATGGCTAAACACAAAAACATCTGTAAGCATATTCATCTTCCAGTTCAATCAGGAAGTAGCAGAGTTCTAAAATTAATGAATAGAGGGTACGATAGAGAAGAATATTTTAGACTGATAGATCAAATTAAAAATAAAATACCTGAATGCTCAATCTCAATGGATATGATAATTGGATTTTGTAGCGAATCTGAAGATGATCATAAAGAAACTTTAAGCTTAATGAAATATGTAAAATATGATTTTGGCTACATGTATAAATATTCTGAAAGACCTAATACTGCTGCAGAAAAAAAATATAGCGATGATATAAGTGAAGCAGTAAAACAAAGAAGATTAGTTGAAATTATTAATTTACAACAATCTCAATCACTACATAATAACAAAAAAAGAATTGGAAAAACTTATGAGGTATTAATAGAAGGTCTTTCTAAAAAATCAGACCTCTATTTTTATGGAAGAACAACTCATAATTGTGTTGCGGTATTTAAGAAAAATAATTATAAAATTGGTGACTATGTGAATGTTAAAATTTCTGATTGTACTACAGGAACATTAAAAGGTAAAATAATTTAAAATGGATATTAAACAAAGCAAACAAAGATTTGGAGTCATTGGACATCATCATAAGTTAGATCGAGCTATTCACGTTGCTTTGCAGGTAGCAAGTACAGATATATCAGTTCTAATTAACGGTGAAAGTGGAACAGGAAAAGAAACTATTCCTCAAATTATTCATCAAAACAGTAAAAGAAAACACAATAACTATATTGCTGTAAATTGCGGAGCTATTCCTGAGGGTACTATTGATAGTGAACTTTTTGGACATGAAAAAGGATCCTTCACTGGTGCAAATGAAAGCAGAAAAGGTTATTTTGAATCTGCAGATAATGGTACAATATTTTTGGATGAAATTGCTGAACTACCCTTATCATCGCAAGCGCGATTACTTCGAGTTTTAGAGAATGGCGAATTTATTAAGGTAGGGTCATCTAAAGCAAATAAAACTAACGTAAGGATTCTAGCTGCCTCTAATGTGAATATGGTAGAACTTGTAAAAAAAGGTAAATTTCGTGAAGATTTATATTATAGGTTAAACACAATTAGCATTCATTTACCTCCTCTTAGAGAAAGAGGCACTGATATACATCTTTTATTTAGAAAATTTGCAGCTGATTTTGCTGAACAATATAAAACTCACCCAATTAAACTTAGTAATGAAGCTGTTCAAATTCTAAACAATTATAAATGGCCAGGTAATATCAGACAATTAAAGAATTTTGTAGCACAATTATCAATAATTGAAAAAGAAAGAGATATTAATGAAATTACATTACAAAATTACTTACCGCAAGAAACCTCTAAAACTCCAATACTTTTTCAAAACCCTAACAAAGAAGACTTATCTGAAAGAGAGATATTATATAAAGTTTTATTTGATATGAAAAATGATCTAACTGAACTTAAAAAAATAACATATGATATTATAAAAGATAACAACTCAAATTCATTAGAAAATTCAAATTCGACAATTTTTAAAGAAATTAAAGAAGATCAAGATACCTCAATTTATAAAACTGACACTACAATAGAAATTGAAGAAACACTATCACTAATGCAACAAGAAAAAAAACTAATAATAAGAGCTCTTGACAAACATAAAGATAGGCGTAAAGATGCTGCTAAAGAATTGGGGATTTCTGAGAGAACTTTATATAGAAAACTAAAAGAATTTGAAATTTAAAATATGGAAAAAATAAATTATTTATTTCTTATTATTTTAATTACCTCTTGTGGTATTTATTCTTTTAATGGAGCATCAATTCCAAAAAATACTGAAACAATATCAATTAACTATTTTATTAATTCAGCAGCTACAAAACAACCCATTTTAAGTCAAGTACTAACTGAAAAACTTAAAGATTATTTTACACAACAAACAAATCTAACTATTAACAAAGATGATGGAGATTTAAATTTTAAAGGTGAAATAATAAAATATGAGATAAAACCTATGGCAATTCAATCAAATGAAACTGCAGGTCAAAATAGATTAACCATTTCTGTGCAAGTAGAATTTAAAAACATCTACAATAATGAAAGCAATTTTAAACATATATTTTCAAGATATAGAGATTATGAAAGCACTCAGAACTTAAGTGATATTGAAACAGTTCTAATTAATGAAATATCAAATGAATTGGTAGAGGATATTTTTAATAAATCTGTAGTCAATTGGTAATGCCTTTTAACATATCTAACATAATTTCCAATACTTTATCTATTGATAAGAACGAAATAAATGAACTTAATAAAATAATACAAACACACCCTTATTTTCAAACAGGTCACTTACTATTATGTAAAGGATTACATAATACAGAAAGTATTAGATATAAAACTCAACTAAGAAAAGCAGGATCTTATTCTGCTAATCGAAAAATTCTTTATAAACTAATTAACTCAGGTCAATTAAAAATAAATCAATCTTCAGAAAAAATAATTTCAGACAATGAATATCATTCATTTTTAGATTGGCTTTATATTATAAAAGCAGAAAAAATAAACAGATTTGACAATAAAAATCCAGATGTTATAATTGAAAAATTTATTGAAAACCAACCAAAAATTTCACAAATTAGCAAGAATCAATTCTTTAAACCATCTTATATTGCTAAAAAAAGTATATTAGAAAATCATGATTTAATAACTGAAACTCTAGCAAAAGTATATGTTAAACAAAATCATTTTGAAAAAGCTATTTTAGCATATCAGAAGTTAAGCTTGAAATATCCGCAAAAAAGTAGTTACTTTGCAGATCAAATTAAAATAATTACTAAATTAAAAAATAAATAAAATGTACACGATTTTTGCAATTCTTATTATCATAACTTCAATTTTATTAGTTTTAGTAGTTTTAGTTCAAAACCCAAAAGGCGGTGGGTTATCTTCTTCATTTGGAGGTGGAGGAAACCAAATAATGGGTGCAAAAAAAACTACAGATTTTTTAGAAAAAGCTACATGGACCTTAGCAATTGCTCTAATATCATTAAGTCTGCTTTCAAACTTTGCAATTCCAAGAAATAATTTGGATGAAGTACAAGAAATTAAGGCTCAAGAACAGATAGATGAAACTATTATACCTAACCTTCCTTCAAATCCTGCTCAAGAATAAGTTTTAAGTTTCTTAAATTTTTATAGTATATTTTAAAATCATCAATTTGCATGATTTAACAACAATAATAAGAAAAATTAAATATGAAAAAAATTAACATCAAACCTTTAGCTGATAGAGTTATAGTTCAGCAAGCAAAAGCGGAAACAAAAACTGCTTCTGGAATTATAATTCCAGATACTGCACAAGAGAAACCACAAAAAGGAAATGTAGTAGCTGTTGGAAAAGGTACTAAAGAAAATCCAATAACAGTAAAAGTAGGTGATAGCGTACTATATGGAAAGTATGCAGGAACTGAATTAAAGTATGAAGAGGAAGATTACTTAATAATGAAAGAAAGTGACATATTAGCAATAATAGATTAATAAAATAAAAAAATGGCAAAAAATATAACATTCGATACAGATGCAAGAGATGCTTTAAAAAGAGGTGTTGATGCACTAGCAAATGCAGTAAAAGTTACATTAGGACCTAAAGGTAGAAATGTAGTAATTGACAAACAATTTGGAGGACCATCAATTACTAAAGACGGCGTTACTGTTGCAAAAGAAATAGAACTTGAAGATCCAATAGAAAATATGGGAGCTCAAATGGTAAAAGAAGTTGCTTCTAAAACTAATGACCTTGCTGGAGACGGAACAACTTCTGCAACTGTACTAGCTCAAGCAATTATAACAAATGGACTAAAAAATGTTGCGGCAGGAGCAAATCCTATGGATTTAAAGAGAGGAATAGATAAAGCTGTACAAGCAATTATCAAAGATGTAAACAAACAAGCTCAGCAAGTAGGTGATAGCTATGAGAAAATTGAACAAGTAGCTTCAATTTCAGCCAATAATGATAATGTTATTGGAGCTTTAATTGCTGAGGCTATGAAGAAAGTCAAAACTGAGGGAGTTATTACAGTTGAAGAAGCAAAAGGAACAGAAACAACTGTTGAGGTTGTTGAAGGAATGCAATTTGATAGAGGTTATTTATCACCTTATTTTATTACGGATGCTGACAAAATGGAAGTTGAGTTAGAAAGTCCATATATACTTATTTTTGATCAGAAGATTTCTGCAATGAAAGACCTTCTTCCTATATTAGAGCAAACTGCTAAATCAGGAAAACCATTAATGATTATAGCAGAAGATGTTGACGGAGAAGCATTATCAACTTTAGTAGTTAATAAAATTCGAGGAGCATTAAAAGTTGCAGCTGTTAAAGCTCCAGGATTTGGTGATAGAAGAAAAGCAATGCTTGAAGATATTGCAATTCTTACTAATGGAACTGTTGTCTCTGAAGAAAGAGGTTTTAAATTAGAAAGTACAACATTAGAAATGCTAGGTACAACTGAAAAGATTGTGATAGATAAAGATAATACAACATTAGTTAATGGTGCCGGTGCAAAAAAATCAATTAAAGCTAGAGTCAACCAAATTAAAACTCAGATAGAAACAACAACATCTGATTATGATAGGGAAAAACTTCAAGAAAGACTTGCAAAACTTGCTGGTGGAGTAGCTGTTTTATATGTTGGTGCTGCTACTGAGGTAGAAATGAAAGAAAAGAAAGATAGAGTTGACGATGCACTTGCTGCAACTAGAGCAGCTGTAGAAGAGGGGATTGTTCCGGGTGGAGGCGTTTCAATAGTAAGAGCAACTCATACTCTTGCAAAAATCCAAACTGAGAACGAAGATGAACAAACTGGAATTAATATTATTATGAGGGCTGTTGAAGAACCTCTAAGACAAATAGTTGAAAATGCAGGGTTAGAAGGTTCTGTTATTGTTGCCAAAGTAAAGGATGGAAAAGGAGACTTTGGATTTAATGCAAAAACTGAAACCTATGAGAGTCTATATAAAGCTGGAGTTATTGATCCTGCTAAAGTAGTTAGAGTTGCATTAGAAAATGCATCTTCAGTAGCTGGGATGCTACTTACAACTGAATGTGTTATATCAAATATAAAAGAAGATACGCCATCAGCAATGCCTCCAATGGGAGGTGGTGGAATGCCAGGAATGATGTAACTTGAAATAAAAAAAACCGCTTTATCAGCGGTTTTTTTTATTTTGATAATTTAATTAATCTACATTATCATGTAAATAAGGATTATTATCCTTAAGTATAAGCTTATCATTATCTGATTCTGTTAATGTGTAATGAGATATATTATCTTCTGAAGAATGCATATTATCTTCTAAATTAATATTATTTCGTTTAAAAGCTGGCTCATCTTCAAGTCTTGTCAATCCTGAAGGAGTTCTAAGTTTAATAGAAATATCGCGCAGCCTATCTTCTCTTTCTCGAGCTTCAATTCTCATATTTTGATTACCAGAAATTTTATCAATATCTGAATTTATTTTCTCGTTATTATTAGTAATAGACTCATCAGAATGTTCTTCATTTACTACTTCATCAAGATCTGAAATAAAACTATTAGGATCATTAATATTATCATCTACTTCTTCGAGAATAATATTACTATCCTCATGTTCATCATGTATCAAAGCATCTTCATCTTCTAAAGTTAAAACAGTCTTTAGTGAATCATCTTCTTTTTGAACTAAACTAGTCATTTCAGCTTTAGTATTTACAAATTCAAATGAATCATCTAAAGAAAGAGTTTGTTGATTAGCTGAAATTTCATCTTGCTGATCATTTACAAGATCTAACTCTATATTATCATTTACTAAAGTACTCTCTTCTAATTTTATAGTCCTAGGCTCATTAACTTTCTTTGTTTCAAAGCCAGTAGCAATAACAGTTACACTTACTGCACTTCCTAAATCAGCATCAAAGCCAATTCCTTCAATAATATTTACATCACGACCTGCAGCTTGTTGTATTTTACTTTTAATCTTACTTAACTCTGACATTTTAATTTCATCTTCACCAACTCCAGAAACAATTTTTAATAAGACTTGTTCTGCTCCAGTAATATCATTATCATTTAACAAAGGAGAATCCAAGGCATCATTAACTGCTTCAATAGCTCTATTTTCACCAGTAGCTTCAGCTTGACCCATAACAGCAGTTCCACTATTTGCTAATACTTTTCTAGCATCATTTAAATCAATATTTACTTGTAGATGTTGTGATATCACTTCTGCAATTCCCTTAGTAGCAGTATTAAGAACTTCATTAGCTTTTCCAAAAGCTTGTGTCAAAGTAAGATCACCATATATTTCAATCAATTTATCATTATTGATAATTAATAATGTATCTACTTGTTTTTTTAGCTCTTCTAATCCTTCCTTAGCGTATTTTTTTCTATAACCTCCTTCATTGGAAAAAGGATGCGTAACAACTGCAATTGTTAAAATACCTTTTTCTCTAGCTATTTCTGCAATTACAGGAGCTGCTCCTGTACCAGTACCACCACCCATTCCTGCAGTAATAAATAACATTTTGGTATTTGCATCTAGAAGTTCACTAATTCTATCTGCACTTTCCTGAGCGGCCTTCATTCCAACATCGGGGTCAGAACCAGCACCAAGTCCTTCAGTTAAATTTTCTCCTAATTGAATCTTTATAGGAATGGGGCTTGCTTCTAGGGCCTGTAAATCTGTATTACAAATTACAAAATCAACTCCCTTTATGCCATGTTCAAACATATAATTCACAGCATTACTTCCGCCACCACCTACACCCATTACCTTAATCTGTGAAGATTGATTCTTAGGTAATTGAAATTCAAAATCTGTATCTATTAAACTCATAATTGTTATTTTTTATTAAACTATTAATTAATCAATATCATCCTCAAAGAAGCTTGTAAACTTTGCAATTAGGCTATTTGATGTTTTTTCTTTAGGTGTTTCATCAACACTTGTTTTTTCATTCTTATTAGTACTCTTTTTAATACTCTTTTCGAATCCTTTTAAAACTAATCCAACTCCTGTAGAGAACATTGGGCTAGTTACTAAATCTTTAGATTCACTTGCTAAATGCTCATTAGGATACCCTATTCTAGTTTCCTTTGCTGTAATAAATGAAACTAGCTGTTGTAAATTTTTAATTTGAGAACCACCACCTGTTAATACGATCCCAGTCATTAACTTATTCTCATATCCTGAAACTTTAATCTCATGATATACTAAATCGATTATTTCTTTCATTCTAGCTCCAATAATTTCAGAAAGATTTTTAACAGCTATTTCTTTTGGCTCCCTACCTCTTAATCCTGGAATAGAAACCATAACATTATCTTGATCATCAGTATACATTGCAGCTCCAAATTTTATCTTTAATAATTCTGCTTGTTTATCTAATATTGCAAGACCTGTTTTAATATCTTTAGTAACAATATTACCACCAAAAGGAATAACAGCAGTATGTCTGATAATTTTATCTAAGAAAATTGCAACATCAGTTGTTCCACCTCCAATATCAACTAAAGCTACTCCCTCTCTTAGCTCATCCTCATCTAAAGTAGCAACAGCAGAGGCAAAAGGTTCAAGTATTAATTCTTTTGGATTTAAGCCAGCCTTTTCAACACATCTCATAATATTTCTAACAGCTCCAACTTGAGCAGTTATAACATGAAAATTAGCTTCAAGTTTAACTCCTGCCATACCCTTGGGGTCTTGTATTCCATCTTCTCCATCAACTGTGTATTCCTGTGGTATAACATGAATTACTTCTTCACCAGGAATAGTGATTAACTTAAACATATTCTCTTTTAACTTATCTATATCTCCTTGAGCTATCTCAATATTAACATTATCACGTACTATCTCACCTCTATGCTGAAGACTTTTTATATGTTGTCCAGCAATACCAACAAAAACATCCTTAATCTTAATATTTATTTTTTTCTCCGCTTCCTCGAGCGCTAACTTAATAGATGAAACTGTTTTATCAATATTAGAAACAATCCCTCTTGAAACACCACTTGAAACAGCTTTTCCAGTAGCAAGAATTTCAATTTTATCATATTGATTTTTTCTTCCAATAATAATTGAAACTTTAGTTGTCCCTATATCTAAACCAACAATAATATCTGAAGAATTAATACTATTTTTTTCCATAATTTATTTTTTTGAGCAAATTATTTGATCTGTATATTTTAAATTAATTGACTTGTAATAATTCCAACCTTTGAAATCAATAACATTATTGTAAAAACACAATAAATTATCAAACTTAAGTTCAATAAAATCTAAATCACCAATATTAATTTCATGATTTTGAATTCTAGTAACTAATATTATATTATTTTTTTCAAAATAAATTTGAGAAATCAAAGATTTTAAAAATTTATCAGATTCAATATATTTAGATAGTTTGCAAATATCTTCAGTATTAAAACTATTCAAATCACCACTAGCAATTAAATTTCGAGATGTATACAAATCAGATAATGGCATTATTTGACAATCTTCATCTAAATAATAGCTATCACTTGATTCAAAGACTCTAAGAATTGGTTTTTTTTCTTCAACAATTACGTCAACTAATCCATTAAGATTTAAAAAAACTTCTGCTTCTTTAATTTGAGGTTGACTCATAATAACTGATTCAATAGATTTAATATCAAAGACTTCTTGATTCTCATAAACTAAGCCTTCTTTACTTAAAATATTTACTACATTATCTACACTAACAAATCTATTCTGCAAACTTTCAATTTTTATTAAATTTAAAGCTTGACTTTCTAAATTCTCACTTTTAAGTGTAAAGGATAATAGACTCACAAATAATGTACAAATGACAAGAAATTGAAATATTACAATAAGTTTTTTTATCATATTAATATTTCTTTAATTGGATTAATTAAATCTGAAATATCTCCTGCACCTAGAGTTAATAAAATATCTAAATCATGATTTCTTAAAACAGAAACTAAATCATCTTTCTTGCATGTAATTTTTGAAAAATTACTACATAAGTTCAAGAGCATTTCTGAATTAACTCCAGTAATTGGAACTTCCCGAGCTGGATAAATATCTAAAATAATCAAATTATCTACTAATGATAAAGCATCGGCAAATTCACTAGCAAAATCCTGTGTCCTTGAATACAAGTGTGGTTGAAATACAACTGTCAGTAATCTTTGAGGATATAAATGTTTTACTGTTTTTATAGTTGAAAGAACTTCTTTTGGATGATGAGCATAATCATCAATGAAAACTTTATTATCTGTACATAAGTGCACATCAAATCTTCGTTTAACACCATTAAATGAGGATATAGCTTTAGTGATAACATTATCATTAATATTTAAGCATGAGCTTGCTGCTATAGCAGCTAAAGCATTACTTATATTATGTTCTCCTGGCATTGATAACACTACATTATTTAATTTTTTATTATTATCAAAATTTAAATCTTTTCTACCAAAACTAAACTCAACTTTATTAATTTTTTGAGTAACATCCTTAAAATAATAATCAGATTTTTCTGAGTTAGAATAAGTATAAAGTTCACCACGTTTTGGAGAAGAAAAATGTTCTGATATACTTTCTTCTATTATTAAACATCCATCATCTTTCACTTGAGAAGCAAATTTTTTAAAAGAACTGATAAGTTCATCATAATTACCATAAATGTCTAAATGATCAGAATCTAATGAGGTAATAATAGCTATGTTTGGATTTAAATACAAAAAAGAACGATCGTATTCATCAGCCTCAACAACCATATAATTATTTTCATTAGATAATAAAAAATTAGTATTATAATTCTGACTTATTCCACCCATAAAAGCAGTACAATCAACATTTGCTTGCTTTAAAATATGTGCAAGCATAATAGAGGTTGTAGTTTTTCCATGAGTACCAGCAATAGCAATAGTATAAAAATGTTGACTAATTAATCCTAATGCTTGAGCTCTTTTACAAATATTAAAACTATTATTACTAAAGTAATCATAAATTCTATTATCACTAATTGCAGAACTATAAATAACCAATTGATGACTTATATCATCAGTATAAAAAATTGAGGGAATAGTATTAACATTATCACTATAACTAATATCAATTCCTTCACCTTCTAAGTTTAATGTTAAATCAGATTTTATCTTATCATAACCATAAACTTTTTTATTCTGAGACATAAAATATCTTGCTAAAGCACTCATACCAATACCACCAATTCCTAGAAGATAAATATGCGTAAATGATTTTATATTCATTTTTTTAATAAGTCTAATGCTTGCTTTGAAATTATTGAAGCAGAATTTTTAACTTCCATTTTTTTAATATTTATACTTAATTTCTCTTTAAGATCATCATCTTTATATAAACTAATAATAGTCTCTACAAGTTTATCATTTGAATCTGCATCATTTACCAGCAATGCAGCATTTTTATTAACTAGTGATTGTGCATTTTTAAACTGATGATTTTCAGCAACATTTGGCGATGGTATTAATATCACTGGCTTACCAATACTACAGAGTTCGGATATTGCGATTGCACCAGCTCTAGAAATAATAATATCTGCTGCCTTATAAGCTAAATCAATTTCTTTTATAAATGAATATGTAGTAATACCCTTAGTCTTTATTTTCTTAACTGCAAAAGAGGCTTTATCTGAAAATTCTTTACCTGTTTGCCAAATAAGATTTAACTTATTGCTTTTAAACACATCTAATCCATTAAGTATTGAAACATTAATAGTTCTAGCACCTAAACTACCTCCAATTACTAGTACAGTAGATTGATTACTATTTAAATTCAACATCTTAATCGAAATATCTTTAATAGCTTGATAATTTACAATACTTTCTCTAATTGGATTACCCGTAAAAACAATCTTATCTTTTGGAAAGAACTTATCCATTTTATGATATGCTACGCAGACTTTTTTTACATATTTTGACAATAATTTATTTGTAATTCCAGCATACGAGTTTTGCTCTTGTATAATTGTAGGTAGATTGTTTTTTGCAGCAATATATAAAAGAGGGCCGCTAGCAAATCCACCAGTACCAATAACTAAATCTGGCTTAAACCTATTAATAATAATTATAGATGATATTAAGCTATGTATTAATTTAAATGGAAAAATTAAATTTAAATAAGTTAAACGTCTTTGGATGCCGCTAATCCATAAGCCTTTAATATTATAACCAGCATTTGGTATTTTTTCCATTTCCATCTTGTTTATAGCACCAACAAATAAAAGTTCAACATTTGGAACTTTCTGTTCTAATGATTTAGCAATTGCAAGAGCAGGAAAAATATGTCCTCCTGAACCTCCTCCACTAATTATAACTTTAAGCTGTTTCATATTCTCTATCTGTTGAATCATTACTAACACTTAAAATAATTCCAATTGTGATACATGTAAATAAAATTGATGTCCCTCCCATGCTAATTAAGGGTAATGTCTGGCCAGTAACTGGCAAAACCCCAACTGAAACTAACATGTTAATTAATGCCTGAAATACTAAACTAAACATAAGACCTACGCATACCAAACTACCAAAAACACTTGTAATATTTGATGAAATTCTTAAAGCACGGTAAAATAAAATTAAATATAAAAGAATAGGTAAAACAGCACCTAATATCAGCCCATATTCTTCTACCATTATTGCGAAAATAAAGTCAGATGATGAATAAGGTAATATATTTCGTTGTGTACTTTTTCCTGGACCCATGCCTGAAAAACCACCATTATATATAGCAACTAAAGCTTGTTGCTGTTGGTAATCTTGATTTAACCCCCTATCCTTATCTGTATTAAAATAACTATCTACACGACTAACCCACGTAGCAGATCTAGGCATTATTTTACTTGATATTTCGGGATTAAATTTTGCAATACTATAAATTAATAAGACACTTAAAAATCCAATACCAATTATAGAAGAAATATGCTTCATGCTAACTTTAGCAATAAACATAAGTACCAAACCATTTAGAAAAACTAATGAAGCTGTAGAGAAATTATTTGGTAAAATTAAAGCACATATTACTATTAAAGGTGCGAGAACATATAAAAATAAATATTTAAATTCTTTAATTTCTTTTCTATACTTACTTAACTGTCGAGCCATAAATAACAGAATAGATAATTTCGCAATATCTGAAGGCTGAAACTGAAAACCTGCAATAGATAACCATCTTGAAGCTCCATTTACACTAACTCCAATAATAAAGACTAAAATTAGAAATAAGATACTTAAGACAAATCCAAAAACTCCAATTTTTGCAAAGTATTTAAATTTAATATTATGAACTTGATAAAGAAAAAATAGACCAACAAAAAGTTTCACTAAATGGCCAAATAAAAATTTCCAGCCTGCAGTACTAAATACAAGCAAAACTGAAAATAAACACAAGGTTAAAACAACTCCCCATATAACTTTATCTCCTCTTAGAGTAATATTTTTAATTATATCAATCACTAGATTATAACCCTCTTACTTTTTTCTTAAATTCACTGCCTCTATGCTCAAAATTCTCATAAAGATCAAAACTTGCGCATGCTGGAGATAATAATACTGACTCTCCAGATTCAGCAAGAGCATATGATTTCTCTACTGCATCTTGCATATCGTTTGCTTGTACTATAACATCAACTTCATTTTTAAATGATTCTAAAATCTTATCATTATTAATACCTAAGCAAACAATTGCTTTGAGCTTTTTTTCTTTTACTACTTTTTTTAATGCTGAATAATCATTTCCCTTATCCTCACCACCTACAATCCAAACAAATGGCTTTGTCATACTCTCAACCGCATACCACGCAGCATTAACATTTGTAGCTTTAGAATCATTAATAAAATCAATACCATGTACTTTTAATACATATTCAAGTCTATGTTCTACATTTTCAAAATCAATTAATGATTGTCTAATTAGATCATCAGAAACTTCAAATACTCTAGCAGCCATAGCGGCTGCCATTGAGTTAAAAATATTATGTTTTCCCTGTAATGCAAGTTTATTTATTGTCATTTTACTATTATTTAGATTAATACTAATTTTATTATTTTTATAAAAACCCGCATCATCTTTGAGTGTACTAAATAATGATATAGGTATTTTTTTTGCTTGTGTTTTTATAGATCTTACTGATTCATCATCATAATTATAAATGATGTAATCATTATGGTTTTGATTTAATGTAATCTTATGTTTAGCGTTTATATATTTAGAGAAATCACCTTTATATCTATCTAAATGATCAGGAGTTATATTTAACAATACTGAAATAAAAGGCTTAAAATCAATAATGTTATCAAGTTGAAAGCTACTAACTTCTAGTACAACATAATCATAATCTTTTTTTGAAAGGGCATACGAAAAACTATATCCTATGTTTCCAGCTAGTAAAACATCACAACCAGCGTCTTTTAAAATTTTTGCTAAAATCATAGATGTTGTAGTCTTGCCATTAGTACCAGTTACAGCAATAATCTTTGCCTTAGTATATTTTGACGCAAATTCTATTTCAGAAAAAATTTGAATATTATTTTCAATAATCTTTGTAATTATTTTAGAGTTATTTGGAATACCTGGGCTTTTAACAATTAAATCTGAGTCAAGTATTTTATTAAAAGTGTGTCCATTTTCCTCCCAAAGAATATCATATTTATCAAATAAAGATTTTTCACTATCCTTGATAGATTTATTATCAGAAACAAACACTTTATAATTATATTTTGATGCTAAAATAGCAGCACCAAATCCACTAATACCAGAACCTAAAATTGTTAATCTCTGATTCACTTATCTTAATTTTAATGTTACAATTGTTATAATAGCGAGCATAATCCCAACTATCCAAAATCTAGTTACAATCTTACTTTCATGAAGACCTGATTTTTGAAAATGATGATGTAATGGAGCCATTTTAAAAATTCTTCTGCCAATACCATATTTCTTTTTAGAATACTTAAAATATCCAACTTGTAATATCACTGATAAGTTTTCAATTAAAAATACACCACATAAAATAGGAATCAATAATTCTTTTCTTATTAAAATCGCTACAACTGCAATAATCCCTCCTAATGAGAGGCTTCCAGTATCACCCATAAAAACCTGAGCTGGAAATGAATTATACCACATAAAACCAACGCATGAACCTACAAATGCAGACATGTATATCACCAGCTCACCGCTATTTGGAATATACATGATATTTAGATAATCTGCAGCAATAATATTTCCTGAAACATAGCAGAAAAGCACTAAAGTTGCGCCAATTATTGCTGATACTCCAGTAGCTAAACCATCTAAACCATCTGTCATATTAGCACCATTTGAAACAGCAGTAATAACAAAAACTACTACTAATAGAAATATTATCCATGAATACTTACTCATATCATCCCCCATCCAAGAAGTTAAAGAATGATAATTAAATTCATTATTTTTTAAAAAAGGGATTGTAGTTTTAGATGATTTATCTGCGATTTCAGAAAACTTATAAACACCCTCAACATCTGTAGCAACAATTTTTTCTTTAACAACAATATCAGAATGAAACACCATAACTAAACCTACTATTAAGCCTAATCCAATCTGTCCAAGAATTTTAAACTTGCCCGCCAAACCATCTTTGTCTTTCTTAAAAACTTTTATATAATCATCAATAAATCCTATAATACCTAACCATATTGTTGATACGAGCATTATCTGTATATAGATATTATCTAGTCTGGCAAATAAAAGTGTAGGTATAAGTATAGCTGATAAAATAATCAATCCTCCCATTGTAGGGGTTCCTGATTTATTTTCCTCTCCTTTCAAGCCTAATTTCCTCACCTCTTCACCTATTTGGAGATGTCGAATTAATGCAATTATCCTACCACCAAAAACCATACTTACTAACAAGGAAGTTATTATAGCTAATGCTGCTCTAAAAGATATATATTGAAAAACACCTGCTCCAGGTAAATTATAAGTACTTTCTAAAAATTCAAATAAATAATATAACATTAGTTTAGGTTTAATAATTTTAAAATTTCCTCTTTATCATCAAAAGGATTTTTTTCTCCTTCAATTTCTTGGTATTTTTCATGGCCTTTACCAGCAATTAATACGATATCACTATTTTGGGCTAATGCAAAAGCTGTTTTAATAGCTTGTTTCCGATTATGAATTATAATAGTTCTTTTTAAATATTCATCGTCCAACTCTGATGTCATATCTAAAATAATTTTCGCAATATCTTCAGATCTTGGATTATCAGAAGTTAAAATTACCTGAGAACTTAACTTACAAGCTACAGAAGTCATTTTAGGCCTTTTTAGTCTGTCTCTATCTCCACCACAACCAAAAACAGTGATTATTTTTTGATTCTTTTTTCTTATAGAGTTAATTGTAGATAAGACATTTTTTAATGCATCATCAGTATGAGCATAATCTAAAACAGCAACAATTCCAGTACTAGATTTAAAGGATTGAAATCTTCCTTCTGCAGGATTTAACATACTAATTGCTATTAAAATATCTTTAGTACTATGTTTAAATAATTTTGCAATCGAATAAACTGCTAAAAGATTATAAGCATTAAACTCTCCTACTAATTTGACCCAAACATCATTATTGTCTATATGTAATAACATTCCATCAAAATCATTTTCAATAATTTTACATTTGAAATCAGAAACTTTTTTTAATGAAAAGGTATGCCTTATAGCTTTAGAATTCTGTAGCATAATTAACGCATGTTTATCATCATTATTCACTAAAGAAAAAGCAGTATTATTTAAATTATCAAAAAAAGATTTCTTCGCATTTAAATAGCTCTCGAAACTTTTATGATAATCTAGATGATCGTGAGAGATATTTGTAAAAGTACCAAGTGCAAAATTTAAATAATCAACTCTTTTTTGACTAAGAGCATGAGAACTAACCTCCATAAAACAATATTCACAACCACTTGCCACCATTTGAGATAAAAGCAAATTGATTTGTAACGGATCCGGCGTTGTATGACTACTTGTTATTTTTTGATTAACATTAATGTTTTCAATTGTAGATATCAATCCACATTTATAATTCAATAATGTAAAAAGTTGGTGGAGAAGGTTTACGACAGAGGTTTTTCCATTTGTTCCTGTTACTCCTATTAATTTTAATTTGCCTGATGGGTTATCAAAATAATTACTCGACATGACTGCTAATGCCTTATGACTATTGTCAACAATAACATAAACTATATTTGCTACTATATCTTTAGGTTTATTAACACATAATATAACTTTTGCTCCAGAAGAAATTGCTTGTTCAATATAGTCATGCCCATCATCTTCTAATCCAATTAAAGCAACAAATACATCATTATTGTTAATCTTTCTAGAGTCAAAATGAATCTTCTCAATATTGATATTTAAATCACCAATGGATTCAACAATATCAACATTATGTAGTAATGTATCTAAAATCATAATGATGCTTCAAGGTTTATTTTATACTCATTAGACAATAGATCTCCTTTTTTAATTGATTGATTCGTTACACTACCCTTACCATTAAAATCAACTTTTAATCCAGCATTTTCTAAAAGATAGATAGCATCCATTAACCCCATTCCATATAAATTTGGCATTATACCTTTTGCAAAATCTTTTTCAATACTTCTCGTACTTAAAGTAATTTTATTATTTGCTATTTCAGGTATCATCCATTTAGAAGAAGTTGATTCATGATTAATTGATAGAGCTGTCAAAATATTATTAGCATCAATAGTTTTACCTTGTTTTAATCTTGGAACATCATTATTAACATCCTGATGATCTATTGGTTTATGCAACAAAACATCAGATGCATAAATTTTATCAGAAATTTCTTTGAAGATTGGGGCAGCAACATTACCACCATAAAAACCATTTTCTTTGGGATTATTAACAACTACAATACATGAATATTTTGGATTTTTTGCAGGAAAAAAACCAACAAATGAAGCTTGATATTGTTTGTTTTTTTTCTCTTCCTTATTACCATACGCTAATAATGTTGTACCTGTTTTACCTGCTATCTTATAATTTTTATTGCGAATAGATTTCGCTGTTCCATTATCAACAACATCAATTAAATAAGGAATAATTTGATCAATTGAAGATTTTGAACACACTGCTGGATTAATAATTTTTTTATTATTAGTTGAAATTTTTTTACCGTCTTTCAAAATTGATGTTGTAAATAATGGCATCACCATTACACCATTATTAGCTATAGCATTATAAAAAGTTAGCATATGAATTGGAGTTAGTCTTAATGAATAACCTATTGACATCCACGGCAGGGTTACTCCTGACCAGGCTTTGGTTCCGGGTTTTTTAATTAATAGACTATTGGGATAAGGTAGTTCTAAATCTAAAGGAGTACAAAGACCCATTTTATATATTCTATCTATAAAAGTACTTGGGTTTTTTCTATAATATTTATCTGTTATTTTAGAAATACCAACGTTTGATGATTTAACAAAAGCTTCTCCAATTGTTATTTTACCATAACCACCTTTTTTTGAATCTCTCATTATTTCATTATAAAATCTATGAGTACCATCTTCTGTGTCAACTGAATCTGTTAACTTAAAGAAACCATCTTCTAGCCCAGCTAAAACAGAAGCTAGTTTAAACGTTGATCCAGGCTCAGAATGTTCAGCTATTGCATGATTATAATATTCATCTAATTCTCCGTTAGTATTTTTAAGATTAGCTATAACCTTAATATTGCCTGATTCTACTTCCATAAGAACTACAGTGCCCCAATCTGCATCATGAAAAAGTAATGCGTTGCTAAGAGCATTTTCAGCAACATCCTGCATATCAATATTTATAGTTGTAACAATATCATTGCCTGCCACTGGTAATTCATTATATTGAGATTCCTCATTACGCCAAAAACTTTTGCCTATTCTCTGTTTTAATTGCACACCATCTGTTCCTGACAATGTTTTATTATAAGCGCGCTCAATTCCAATTGGATTTGATTCTCTTAAT
Organism: uncultured Weeksellaceae bacterium; assembly: GCA_964397025.1. GTDB lineage: Bacteria > Bacteroidota > Bacteroidia > Flavobacteriales > BACL11. The sequence goes on along the minus strand of CAYNGO010000003.1, from coordinate 68,727 downwards.
AAACCAATAGTTCTTTTTGCCAACACTCCAAATGGATTTTCTCTATTTGGTCTTTGTTCAGCAATTAAACCACCTTTATTTCTTCCAAGTTTTAAAATTGAAAAATTCTTTAAAGCAGTTAAATCATTATGAGTAACTTTAGATTTTAACTTTATATACTTATTGTTTTTTTTAGCTCGAGATTCTCGAAGATAAGCTTCATATTCCTTTGAACTTTTATCCTTAAATAATGAAGCAAGAGAATTTGACAACAGCTTAACCTTAGAATCAAATAATTCACTATCTATTACACTCAAATCTAAATAAACATTATATAAAGGCATAGAAATAGCTAACAAAGATCCATCGTCTGAAAAAATATTTCCCCTAGAAGCTTGAATATCAAAAAATTTCGGAATATTTACTGAGCTAAGATCACTATCTAATCTCTGTACTACAAGAATCTTGGATATAATAATAAGTGAAATAGCACAAACAGAAAGATATAATATTATTACTCTTAGATTAATATTACTTTTCATCTTCATCTATTATATAAGGAGGATTTAATGATGTATATAAAGCTTGATCAGCAACCATGGTTTCGATAGCTGATCTTTGATACACACTCATTAATTGAGATTTTGTAGTTATATACCGCAATCTTAAATCAGCTACTTCATATTCTAACTTTATAGATTTTTTTAATAATTGTTCTGCATTAAAAGAAAGACTAATATTTATTAAAAGAAGAGAAACAACTAAAAATAAAAAAGGGATGTATTGTAGGTTTTTTTTCTTAGAAAAGAAGTCACCTTTTAAAATTGATAGAATAGTAGATTTTGAGTTGTTTTTTTTCATCTATATTTTTTCTGCTATTCTTAATTTTGCACTACGAGCTCTTGAATTCAAAAGACTCTCTTCTTCGCTAGGTATAATAACTTTCTTATTTACTTTATTTAAATCTTTATGTATTTTTCCAAAAAAATCTTTTTGCTCAACACCCTCAATATTTCCTTTATTGATTAGATTCTTAGCAAGCCTATCTTCTAATGAATGATATGAGATCAGTACTAACCTTCCATCAGGATTTAACAAACTAACAGCATCATTAAGAAGTTCTTTTAAAGAATTAATTTCATCGTTAACTTCAATTCTAATAGCTTGAAAAATTCTTGATAAAAATTTATTCTTATATTTTTCAGAAAATAAACCATCAAGTGCATCAATTAAATCATAAGAAGTTTCGATGTATTTCTCCTCTCTAGAAATAATTATTTTTTTTGCAATTTTTCTTGATTGGCCAATATCTCCATATCTATAAAGTAATTCTGCAAGATCTGCTTCTGAATATGAATTAATAATATCTTTTGCATTTAATACTGAATCTGAATTCATTCTCATATCTAGCTGTGAGTCTGAACGATAGGTAAAGCCTCTTTCAGGAACATCAAATTGATGTGAAGAGACTCCAAGATCTGCTAAAAGACCATCGATTTTACTAATCCCTTCTAATTTTAGGAAATTCTTTATATATCTAAAATTCGCCTTAATTAATTTAAAGTTATTATGATTAATTTTATTCTTCATAGCATCATTATCTTGATCAAATGCAAATAATTTGCCAGATTTGAGATGTTTAATTATTTCTCTTGAGTGCCCTCCTCCTCCAAATGTCGCGTCTACATAAATACCTTCTGGCTTAATATTTAAGCCTTTAACACATTCATTTAATAAAACAGGCTTATGGTAGTTCATCAGTGTCTAAATAACTATTATCACCCATGACATCTTCTGCTAAATCTCCAAAATTTTCTAAAGATTTGGAAACTGAATTTTCATATTCAACTTTATCCCAAACCTCAATGATATTTACTGAAGAAGAGAGGACTATTTCCTTTTCAAGACCCGCAAATTTTATAAGGTCTTTTGGAATTAACAACCTCGAAGAACTATCTACACTTACTATTTTCAAACCAGACATATAAGATCTTATAAAGTCATTATTCTTCTTTACAAAACGATTTAACTTATTAACTTGATTTACAATTTTCTCCCATTCTGACATAGGATGAATTTCTAAGCATTTGTTAAATACGCTTCGCTTAACAACAAAGTCATCATTCAAAACTGGTAAAATCTGTTTTTTCAGCCCTGAAGGAAGCATAATCCTTCCTTTTGTATCTGCTTTACACTCATATGTACCTAAGATGCTTATCATAAGTGTAAATATACTAAATTACCCCACTATTTACCACTTAACCCCACTTTGTTGATAACTTTCACCACCAATCAAATAAACAATGATTGACTAGTAGATGATGTCTTTAATTTTAATTTTTGTTAATTTGTGTTTATAAAAAGTATATCTTAATGGTTAATCATTCTGGAGGCTTCACTTATTTAGAAAAAGGTAAAGGAAAACCAATAATTCTTTTACATGGATTAATGGGTGGGGTTGAGAATTTTGGCGATATGGTTGACTTTATTTCTAATGATTATAAAGTTTATGGATTAGATCTAAAATTATTTGAAACTCCATTCTTAAAATGCTCTGTAAAAAGTAAAGCTGAATACCTTCTCAAGTTTATGAATCATCTTGGAATAGAAAAAGCATCATTACTTGGAAATTCTATGGGTGGACACATTGGATTAATCTTCACAAAACTACATCCAGGAAAAGTGAACTCACTTCTTCTTACTGGAAGTTCAGGATTATACGAAAGCTCTATGGGGGACACATTTCCAAGAAGAGGTGATTATGATTATATAAAACGTAAAACTGAAGAAGTTTTTTATGATCCTGAAGTAGCAACTAAAGATTTAGTAGATAGAGTTTTTGATATTGCTAATAAACGAGAATCTGTTGTTAGACTACTTGCATTTGCAAAATCAGCAATTAGACACAATATGGCTGAAGACCTGCCTACACTAAATATACCTACATGCTTAATTTGGGGTAAATATGATAAAGTAACCCCTCCACATGTAGCGGAAGAATTTCATGCATTATTACCTAAATCTGATCTTTTTTGGGTAGATAATTGTGGACATGCACCAATGTGGGAACACCCTAAAGAGTTCAGCAAAATAGTAATGAATTGGATGCAGGATATCTAAAAAATGAATATCAAGCAGGCCTCATTTGTTATTAGTAATACCGATTACAAACTCTGTCCTAAAGCAGATAAAGCAGAATATGCTTTTATCGGCAGATCAAATGTCGGTAAATCAAGCTTAATTAATGCACTGGCAAATCAAAAATCACTTGCTAAAATATCAGGAACACCAGGAAAAACTCAGCTTATAAATCATTTCATAATTAATGACAATTGGTTTTTAGTAGATCTTCCTGGATATGGTTATGCAAAAACATCTAAGGTAATACGAGCTAAATTTCACAAAATGATTAGTGATTATTTAATTAATAGAAAAAACTTAATGTGTCTTTTTGTATTAATTGATATTCGACACAGTCTACAAAGTATTGACAAGGATTTTATGGAATGGCTAGCTGAGAATGAAATTCCTTTTTCGATAATCTTCACAAAATCAGATAAAATAGGCAAAAATGTTTTATCAAAAAATACAGTAAAATTTAAAGAAGAAATGTTAAAGGAATGGGAGTCTCTTCCAGAAATTTTTACAACATCATCTATTAAAAAAACTGGCCTTACAGAATTTGTAAAATATGTTGAGGAATTAAACAAACAGTTTAAAATCAACCAATAATCTTAGTTTTTTCAGCAAAAAAGGCACAATAATCTTTTAATGCTTCTGCTAATTTTACCTCACCAGTAGATTTTTCTAATGAGGTTGCCATTCCCATCATATTTTGATGATACAATATAAACATATCATTAACAGGCATATCTTTTGTCCAAATATCTACTCTTAGAGTTTCTTTCTTTTGAGAATCCCAAGCTGCTATCATTAGAGCCTTTAAATTTATCTCATCATCTGAAACTTGATCTCCAACCATTTGAATGTTGTCTGGAAGATTATTTTCGTCTAATTCAACTTCAAATTTTAATATTTTTTTCATTTTTAAGGTTTATATTTTGAATTATTTAATATTGTCATATGATCGGTTTGTAACATTAAATCATTTAAGCTAACATCACTATTTATACTCATGTAACGATCAATTATTTGAGCACCTATAAAATATGCAATTCTTGATGGAGAATCTTTTGTCATTCCTTTAGAAAAAGGGCCGTAATTCAAATAGGATCTGTATTCTTTTTCTCTATTAGAAAATAGTAAATTATTTTCAATAAAGTATTTCCAAATTAAGGATTCATTTCTAACACACCAACTTAATTCTTGTTTACTAAAACGCAACCTATCCTCTAATGATCTTTCAGGCAATACTCTTGACAAAAGATACATTATTTTGCCTTTATAGATCATATTGGCTAAAAAATCATTACTATTATTAAAACCATTAAAAAAACTATCAAACCAAGCCTCCATAATATTTGGAAGCATGAATTTTTTTTGTTTCTGAAACTTTAAATATTCAGCATCACCAAGTCTATCATAAAAGACACAGTTCTTACCAAGATAAAAGTCTAAACCAATCGCAATCAAAGAATCCTGTATAATAACACCATAATTAAAACCACTAAACATTGTAATTATTTTAGGCTTAGGATGACTAGTAAAAAATAGTGAATTTTTATTAAAAGCAAAATCAAGTTGATTTTTAATATTAGAAAGATCATTAAATTGATATAAAATTGTATCATAAACCTGTCTCATATCGTCATTATTAATAAATGATAATAATTGATTTTTTATTAGGCTGTCAGAGCTATTACTAAATCCTGTTACAAAACGATAATAAGAGTTAGAAAAATCACCCAACTCACTATCCCATCTTTGTTTGTTTTCAATAAAATCTAATTTTGTAGAATTAAAAAGAGAATTTTCAAAACGATAAATTTCTAAATCACTATTAATATCTGAGTTATTAATCTCACAGGAACATAATGAAAGAAGAAGAAAAGGAAAAAAGAATTTCATATAAACAAAGATAATAATCCCTTACATTTGTAAGTAGATTATGAGAACAAAAGAAGTTATTAAATATATAAAAGAGTGGATTCTCCAATACAACAAAGAATCTAAAACAAAAGGATTTGTTATTGGAATTTCTGGTGGTATTGATTCTGCTCTTACATCAACATTGATTGCAGAAACTAGGCTACCCCTTCTGTGTATTGAAATGCCAATTCATCAAAATAAAAAAGAAATACTAAGAGGAAAAAAACATATTGCTTGGTTAAAAGAAAAATATAATAATGTTAGTAGTATAGAATTTAATCTAACAAGTGTATTTGATAATTTCAAAAATCAAACAAATGATAATAATGATAATTCTCTTGCTCTTGCTAATACAAGATCTCGATTAAGAATGACTAGCTTATACTATTTTGCGCAGATTAATAATTATCTAGTTGCTGGGACAGGTAATAAAGTAGAGGATTTTGGTATTGGTTTTTTCACTAAATATGGAGATGGTGGTGTTGACCTTAGTCCAATTGCTGATCTTTTAAAAACAGAGGTTTTTACACTGTCAAAAGAATTAAATATCATTAATGATATTTTAATAGCTCCGCCCACTGATGGATTATGGGATAATGAAAAAACAGATGAAGATCAAATTGGCGCAACATACAAAGAGCTAGAATGGGCAATGAATTTAGATAACTTAAATAAAAATTTATCTAAAAGAGAGCAAAAAGTTTTAACGATTTATAAAAAGCTAAATAAAGCAAATAAGCATAAGATACTTCCAATACCTGTCTGTTTAATACCAGAGAATCTTAAATAATTTTACTAAATTAGCGATATAACTAATTTAAAATAAATTATGAAAAACATAGAAACACCACTTACATGGGGACTAGGAGTATTAGTAATAGTTTTATTAGTACTAAATTCATTAAACAATACTGTAGTAGAATACAACATTAGTGATACTTCATCTGATTTAAATAGTGAGTTTAACTTAGATCATGACCATCAAGCTCAAGAAGCTTCTGCATTTAATATATCTGATCCAAATAAAGGTATGGCAGCATTAGCAAAAGGCCTATGTGATACAAATATTATAGTTATACAATTAGAAGATGGGAAAGTATTTATAGATACACTTATTACAGATGAAATTCCTCCTGCACCACCTATTGAAGAGTAAAAATATTATGAAACTTTTGATTTAACAAACATCATCAAAAGAAAAATACAGGCTACAAAAGAAGCTATTCTTCCTATATAATCACCAAATTGATTGTAAAATGTGATTTCCTTACACAAGGATACTTGTGATGAAATAGCTTTTTTCTCATCCCAAACTATAGTATCTATTACTTCTCCTTTATAATTAATTACACCTGAAATACCTGTATTTGCACATCTAATAATAGATCTTTTTTGCTCAATAGCTCGTAATTTAGCATAACTGAAATGCTGCTTATATCCAGAAGTTTTTTTCCACCACCCATCATTTGTTATAATACACATTAAATCAAAATTTTTGGATGTATTTAAATCACCATAAATCGATTCATAACATATTAAAGGTAATACTTCTTTAGTATTTGTATTAAAAGTAGTTATAGTATTATCACTTCCTAAAGATCCACTAACACCTCCTAAATCAACTGAAAGTGCTGAAATATTATTTAATATTAAAGGAAAAGGGATTTTTTCAGCTCCAGGAACTAATTTAGTCTTATGATAAATAGAAATTTCATTATTTTTTGATATGAAAATTGCAGAGTTATAAGCATCATACCAAAGATCCTCATTCTTAATTTGACGAGCAGTTGAACTTTTGTCACTATTAGATTCAAAGAGCTTGTAAGTTGTTGCACCAACAAGAATATTAAGTTTAGGAAAATCATCTTGAAGTTGTTTAAGTAGTTGTATACTATTTGAATAATTCAATTTTGATTCCCAAAGACTCTCCTGTAATGCAGTCTCTGGTCCAACTAAAAGATCTGTATTAGAATCAATTTTTGTTTTTGCTAACTCGATAAATTCATTAAGCTGCTGTATGTAACTAACATTAAATTTTTCATAATAAGGATCAATGTTAGGCTGAACAATAACAACATTCATAGTATCTATTTGATCATTATTAACTGTAAGAGTTAAATATTTAGATAATAAAAAAGGAGCTAAAATAACTAGAGCCAGTATAATAGAGTTCTTAACTTTATTGTTATTATCAAAAACTTCAAATATTAAAATATTAATAATAAGTACCCATAGTGTGCCACCGAGAACACCTGTATATTGATACCAATGAATTAAAGACAAATCCTCAGCAAAACAATTCCCAATTGTAAGCCATGGCCATGAAAGATCCCAATTTAGATGCAGGTATTCCATAGATAACCAAAAAACTATAAATGATAGATATGCTAGTCTTTTTGACAATAGGGAATTAGCTCTTATAAAAAGAAGCATTACAAGAGACATTAATAAGGAATTAATAAAAAACGCCATTATAGCTCCAAATAAAGTAGCATAGTAAATCCAATAAGTTGATGCTATATTAAATATTAAAAAAACTAAAAATGAGTAGAAAAAAAATGTCTTATTTAAATTTGGTTTGGCATTCTTTTGCAAATTTCTTGCTAGAGCAAAAAGAGGTACAAAAGCGAAAAAAATTAATGGCACAAAGCCAACTACTGGCCAAGCGCAACTAAAAAGCAAAGCGGAAAGAAAGCACAGAATATAGTTTTTCATATCTTTTACAAATATTATCATATTTTTGCTGAAATGAATACTCTTAAAAGAAATATCCCAAATTTTATAACACTTTCTAATCTTTTTTGTGGAATACTATCAATAATTTATTCTTTTAATAACCAACTTACTATTGCTGCTATATTTATTTTTATAGGAATATTTTTAGATTTTTTTGATGGATTCTTTGCAAGAGTTTTAAAAGTAGAAAATGAATTTGGCCTTCAACTTGACAGCATGGCTGATTTAGTAACATCAGGCTTAGCTCCTTCTATAATTTTATTCCACTTAATATGTGACCAGAGTAGTAAAACAGAATATTTAATTTTGAGTATCGTTACACCATTCCCTCCCATTGCTTTAATCGCATTATCAGTAACTGTTTTTGCTGCTATAAGATTAGCAATATTTAACATAGATACTAATCAAAAGAATTCATTTATTGGGCTTCCAACTCCAATGGTGGCTATTTTTATTTCAGCAATACCCTTTATTAAAATTGCAAATAACAACACCTTTTACAATAATTCAATTGCCCTATGCTTAATCTCAGTAATACTATCTTTTTTAATGGTTAGTAAGATAAAACTATTCTCTTTAAAAATAACAAGGCAAGAAAAAATATTAAATAAACTTAACACAATCAGAATAATACTTATTAGCTCATCACTAATATTATTATGGTTATTTAATTTTGCGGCAATACCATTTATTGTAGCTTTGTATATAATTTTATCAATCATAAATAATCTATAATATGAAATTCAAAGCAGAAATTGATGTTATGCCTCTAAAATCTCTTTTAGACCCTCAAGGAAAAGCAGTAAGTGCAAGTATGGGAAATGTTGGTCTCTCTGAAATTAAAAATGTAAGAATTGGAAAACATGTCACTTTAGAAATAGAAGCTGAGAATTTAGAAAGTGCAAATAATAAAGTTGATACTGCTTGCCAGAAAATGCTTTGTAATCAAATTATGGAATCGTATACTTTTACAATTAAGACAGCTTAGTTTTATTTCTAAGCTCAAAGTTACTTCCTAAATACAATTTCCTAACTTGTTCGTCCGAAGCCAATTCCTCTGCAGTACCCTGTTTTAGCACTGATCCTTCAAATAACAAATATGCTCTATCAGTTATTGACAATGTTTCATGAACATTATGATCTGTAATTAATATTCCTATATTTTTTTCGACAAGTTGCTTTACTATTTTCTGAATATCTTCAACTGCAATAGGATCAACTCCTGCAAATGGCTCATCCAATAATATGAACTTAGGCTCGGTGGCTAAAGCCCTAGCAATTTCAGTTCTCCTTCTTTCTCCTCCCGAAAGAAGACCACCAATATTTTTTCTTACTTTCTGCAAACCAAACTCTTCTAATAACTGTTCACATTTTTCTAATTGGATCTTTTTTGAAAAGTTTGTCATTTCTAATACGGATTTTATATTATCTTCAACAGTCATATTTCTAAATACAGATGCTTCCTGTGGTAAATAACCAACTCCCATCTGTGCTCTTCTATACATTGGCTCTGATGTTATATCCTTATTATTTAGGAAAACCAAACCTTTATTAGCCTTAATTAAACCAACCATCATATAAAAAGTTGTTGTTTTTCCAGCACCATTAGGGCCGAGCAACCCAACAATCTCACCTTGCTTAACTTCAATAGAAACTCCTTTTACAACTGCTTTCTTAGCATAATATTTAAATATATTATTAGTTTTTAAAATCATTTATTTTTTTGTTTTGAAATAACTGACTGTGATATTCTAATACTTAACTCATATAGTAGAATTAAAGGAAAAGAAACTAAAACTTGAGATGTTATGTCTGGAGGTGTAATTATTGCCGAAAGCATTAGCGTTAAAACCATAGCATGCTTTCTATATACTCGCATAAAATCAGGAGTTAAAAAACCTAATTTAGTTAAAAAATAAACTACTACCGGTAATTCAAAAATTATTCCATTCGCAAAACTTACAGTTGTAACAGTACTAACAAAAGAAGAGAGACTAATCTGGTTAGCAACAGTTTCACTAACTTGATATGATCCTAAAAAATTAACAGATAATGGGGCTATAACAAAATAACCAAATAGAATTCCAAACATAAAAAGAGCTGAACTAAAAAAAACTACTCCGGTAGCCATCTTAGTTTCACCATCTTTTAAAGCTGGAACTATAAATCTCCAAAATTCCCAAAAAACATACGGAAAAGAAATAATAAAACCAGCATATAACGATGATGTAATATGAGCAGAAAATTGACCAGACATACTAATATTCATCAAAGAAAATGGAGATTCTGTAATACATAATGCATCTCCCATACCTAAACTTTTTGAAATTACACAAAGAACTCTATATGTTAGAAAATTAGGGTCTTTTGGAGCAAGTAAAATAACATCAAAAATAATATCCTTATATATAAAAGCAATGATTGAAAAAAAGAAGATTGCTACTCCTGACCTTATTAAATGCCATCTAAGTACTTCTAGATGATCTAAAAATGACATATCTAAATCTTTATCACTCATTTAACAATTCCTTCTTCAATAATATCATGAATATGAATTATACCACAATAAATTTCATCTTTTAAAACAACTAATTGAGTAATATTAAAATTTTTCATAAGCTTAAAAGCATCATATGCTAATGACTGATCACTAACTATCTTAGGATTAATAGTCATGATATCACCTGCAACTAATTTTGTAAAATCTGAATTATTTTCTAAAGCTCTTCTAAGATCTCCATCAGTAATTACACCTATAATCTGATTGTTTTTATCATTTACTGCTGTAGCTCCAAGTCTATTTTTAGAAATCTCAATAATTATATCTTTAATAGAAGTTTTTATAGAAACTAATGGCTTTGTATCATTTATAACATCTACTACTTTTAAACTCAATTTCTTTCCAAGCATTCCGCCGGGATGATATCTTGCAAAATCTTCTTTTGTAAACCCCCTATATTCAAGCAGACAAATTGCTAAGGCATCACCTAAAACTAGCTGTGCAGTAGTTGATGATGTGGGAGCTAAATCATACGGACAAGCTTCCTCAGAAATTGTAGCATCAATATTAATATGACTGTTTTTTACTAAATATGAAGATTGATTACCACATATAGAAATAATTTTATTTCCTAAAATATTTAAATTCGATATTAGTGATTTAATTTCAACGGTATTACCACTTTTTGACAAACAGATAATAACATCACCCTTTTGAACATTTCCTAAATCTCCATGAATAGCATCAGAAGCATGTAAAAATACAGATGGTTGACCTGTAGAGTTAAATGTAGCTACTAATTTACTTGATATATTAGCACTCTTACCAACTCCAGCTACAATTAACCTCCCATTAGAGCTAGTTATTAATTCAACAGCCTTAACAAAACTATCATCAATTCTTTCAAATAAACTTTGAATTGCATTATATTCAATTTTGATTACTTTTTGAGCAATTTTTTTAATTTGAATTGATGATTTCATGATAAATAAATAGTATATTCGTTTAGTAAATAATGTAACCTAAACAAAAGTATTACTTTTAGATGAATATAAAAACAAGTAAGAGTATTAATAAAGATCTCTTACAAAAAAATCTAAAAAAAATCTTTGGCTTCAACAGCTTCAGAGGGAAACAAGAGGAAATTATACTTAACCTACTAGCAGGAAATGACTCAATGGTTATTATGCCAACTGGTGGTGGAAAATCAATGTGCTATCAACTTCCTGCTCTACTTGCAGATGGGGTTGCGATTATTGTTTCTCCACTAATTGCACTAATGAAAAACCAAGTCGATGCCTTAAGAGGTTTTAGTGAAGATGATAGTATTGCTCATGTACTAAACTCATCATTATCAAAAACTCAAACTATACAGGTTAAAGAAGATATTTCTAACGGTAAAACAAAACTCCTTTATGTTGCTCCAGAATCACTTATTAAAGAAGAAAATATAATTTTTTTTAATAATAATAAAGTTTCTTTTTTTGCAATAGATGAAGCACATTGCATTTCTGAATGGGGACATGATTTTCGTCCTGAATACAGAAAACTGAGACAAATAATGAATAATATCGCTGAGGCACCAGTAATTGCTCTTACTGCAACTGCAACTCCAAAAGTTAGATTAGATATTATGAAAAATCTAAAAATAGAAAATGCTAAACTATACTTAGATTCTTTTAATAGAAATAACCTATTCTATGAAATTAGACCAAAATTAGATATTGCCAAACAATTAATTAAATATGTAAATGAAAGAAAAGGAGAGTCAGGAATTGTTTATTGCTTAAGCAGAAAAAAGGTTGAAGAAATTGCCGAAGTACTTCAAATAAATGGTGTTAAAGCACTACCCTATCACGCTGGTCTAGAATCTAAAAAAAGAGTTGCACATCAAGATGCTTTTTTAATGGAAGATTGTGATGTAATTGTTGCTACAATTGCTTTTGGCATGGGAATAGATAAGCCCGATATTAGATTTGTTATTCATCATGATATTCCAAAAAGTCTGGAAGGATATTATCAAGAAACCGGCAGAGCTGGTAGAGATGGTGGGAAAGGAGATTTAATTACATTTTATGATTATAAAGATATAGAAAAACTAGAAAAATTTTTGCAAGGAAAACCAATTGCTGAGCAGGAAATTGGACGTCTTTTAATTATGGAAACGATTGCGTTTTCAGAAACATCAATGTGTAGAAGAAAATACATACTACATTATTTTGGAGAAGAATTTGATTCAGCAAACTGCAATAAAATGTGTGACAATTGTAAAAATCCAAAACCCACAACTGAAGGTGATATGTATGTACAGCAATTATTAAATACTATTGTAGAATGTAAACAAAGATTTAAGCCAAAAGAAGTTGCGAAAATTATGATTGGCGAAAGCAATAGTTTGATTAAGCAACATATGTCCCAAATTGATCATGTTTTTGGTGTTGGAAAAGAAAAAAGCATCCAATTCTGGCATTCAATAATTAGGCAAGTCTATGTAAAACAGCTGCTAACAAAAGAAATTGAGTCATATGGAGTTTTAAAAGTTACAAAATCAGGACTTGATTTTATAAAAACCCCTACAAGCTTTATGATCACTGAAGATCATGACTATAATTCTCTAAGTAATCAAAAGGTTATTTCTAACCAAAAAGGACATGCATTAGACGGTAAACTATATAATATTTTAAAAGACCTTAGAAAACAACAAGCAAAATCAATTGGCCTTCCTCCATCAATTCTTTTTATGGAGCCCTCATTAATTGACATGGCAAATCAGTATCCTATAACACTTGAGGAGTTATCACAGATACAAGGTGTTGGTGTGAGTAAAGCAAAAAAATATGGACAAATATTTATTGATTTCATAAAGGAATATGTTGAAGAAAATGAAATTGAAAGAGCAATAGATATTGTTGTCCGAACTGTTGCCAACAAAAAGAATAACAAAATATATATAATTCAATCATTAGATAAAAAAATGTCTCTTGAAGATATAGCAAGAGGAAAAACATTAACTATTGACGAATTAATTACAGAGATTGAAAATATTGTTGAGACAGGCACAAAAGTTAACTTATCACATATTATTAACGATATGATGGATGAGGAAGAACTTATTGAAATACATGATTTCTTTAAAACAACTAAAGAGTTTTCATTTGATGAAGCAAGAGAAGAATTTGAGGAAGATGAATTTACAGATGATGAAATAAGAATTTTAAGAATTGATTTTATCTCTAAGGTTGGGAACTAATTCAGTATTATTTTTTATCTATAAACTATATATATAAATGAAAACAATTATTATTTCTAGCTCCACCTCAAAAAAATCAAAATCCTTTATCCTGTGCCAAGAAGTTACCAAAAAACTAAAAAGTCAAGAAATTGAATGCGACTTAATTGATGCAAGATTATTAGATTTAAAATCATCTCATGGCACTAAAACACCCTCTATGATAGAAGCAATTAAAAAGATAAACGAAGCAGATAATTTAATAATAGGGATGGGTGTTCATAATTACTCTGTAAATGATTCATTAAAAATAATATTAGACACTTGCTTTGATAAAGTAAATGGAAAATTTTTTGGCATATTATGTGCAGCTGGAAGTGAAAAAAGTTATTTAGCAACAATGCATTTAACTCAAATATGTATGAATCAATGGAAAATGATTCAACTTCCAAGAATTATTTATGCAACTGGAAAAGACTTTACAGATAACAAAGTAACGAGTACAGTGCTCAAAGAATGGATGTCTGAGTTTGTAGCTGAATATATTTCAATAGGAAAAAAGCTACTTAACTAATAGCTAAAAAAGCAATTAACCCCATTCCAACTCGTAAAGCCTCTTCATCAATATTAAACTTTGAAGTATGTAATCCGTGAGTAATTCCTTTTGCTTGATTGCCGGTCCCTAATCTATAGAAACAAGATGGTGATGCATTTGCAAAATAAGAAAAATCTTCTGCTGTCATTCGTATTGGTAATTTAACAACATTATTCTCACCAAGATACTTGCCGGCATTTAGAATATGTTTTTCTGTAAACTGAATATCGTTAAAAAGAGCAGGGTAACCACTTCTAATCTCTAAATCAATTTGAACATTATGATCTTTTGCAACTCTATCTACAATTGCTTGTATTTTTCTATGTGATTTAATCCTAAAATCCTCATCTAATGCTCGGAAAGTTCCCATTAAATTAACTTTATTTGGAATTACGTTAGTAGAACCATTACCTTCAATAAATCCAATAGCAAAAATAGAATTAAGATGTTCTTTTTTTAGAAATAAGTTATTTAATTGAATGATTAAAGTAGAAGAACTAATAATAGGATTATTATAATTCTGAGGAAGAGCAGCATGTCCACCTATTCCGGTAATTTCTATATAAATCTCATCAGTAGACGCCATGTAAATTCCAGGTCTAAAACCAACTTTCCCAACTTCTAACTCTGGCAAAACATGTTGTGCAATAATATTATCTACAGATGGATTCTCTAAAACTCCTTCGGCAATCATCTGTTTTGCACCACCAGGCAATCTTTCTTCAGCTGGCTGAAAGATAAATTTAATTGTTCCATTCCAAGACTCTTTAGTATCATCTAGAATTTTTAAAGCTCCTAACATACTTGCAGTATGAGCATCATGACCACACGCATGCATTACGCCTATGTTTTTTGAACAATAACTAATTTCATTTTCTTCTATTATAGGAAGAGCATCAAAATCAGCTCTTAAGGCTACACACTTAGATTTTGGGCTACACCCCTCTAAAACTACTAGTATTCCTGTATTAACATAACCTTCGGTAAAATCGATATTCCATTTTTTTAAAATACTCTTAATGTATCTTGAGGTTTTTTCTTCTTTAAACGACAATTCCGGATACATATGTAGATGTCTTCTAATAGCGACAATATCGTCAAATAATAAATTACTTAAACTCTTAATCTCATCAATCATCTTCATAGAATAAATTTTATCACAAAAATTAAAAAATCTGATAAAAGATCAATTATTATAAATAATAAAAAAGCTTGAATACTCATTATCAAAAATATAGCACAAATATAAAGAACTTATATCTTTGCAATATAATTTAGTTATGAAGATAGAAAGGTTTACATTTAATGCTTTTAGTGAAAATACGTTTATTGTTTCTGACAATACAAAAGAATGTATTATTATAGATCCTGGATGTTATAATGAGCATGAAAAAAATGAGTTAGTAAAATACGTGACAGATAATCATCTTAAACCCGTTATGCTCATAAATACACATTGCCATATTGACCATATATTTGGCAATAAATTTGTTGCAGAAAAATGGGGTTTAGAATTACAAATTCACAAATTGGAATTAGAAATCTTAGAGAGTAGTGCAGATGTAGCTAAGCTATATGGATTTAAAAATTATGAAATATCTCCAAATGCTGAAATTTTCTTAAATGAACAGGATGAAATAAAATTTGGCGAAAGTAAATTAGAAATACTTTTCACCCCAGGCCATTCTCCAGGACATATAGCACTCCACTCAGCTAAAGATAAAGTTATGATCTCTGGAGATGTTTTATTTCATAACAGTATTGGCAGAACAGATCTTCCAGGAGGAAATTACGATACTTTAATAAAAAGTATAAAAGAAAAAATACTTTTATTACATGATGAGACAGTTATTTTTTGTGGACATGGACCTTCTACAACAATTGGTTCAGAAAAATTAAATAATCCTTTTCTGAGATAATTCTAAAACTCATCTAATACTTCCATAATTGTTCGAAAAGTTGGCGCAGATTGTGCAAATTTTAAATCATACTCTACTCTTAAATTCTTAGAAAATGAAATTTCATATTTCTGTAAATCTTGTAAACTATTACATTTATATGCAATTGCATAAGTTATTCCTGAATCTGAATTAGAAATTATTCTATTAATACTAGCTGAAACAAACATATTGGTTTTCATAACATGAGGAATATGTACTTCCTTCATCCATTTTAACCATTTATCTACTATCTCTAAGCTAACATTTGCTGTAATATTATATATAATCATTTTTCAGTAATTAAATTATCTCCTCTTAAGATCCTAAATCTTTCTCTAGCTTCAGCAACAAATATACTTCCTTTAAAATTTAGAATTAGCTCTTGATAATACTTAGCTGCTTGTTCTTTATTATTTAATTTCTCATCATAAAAAGTCGCCAAATCAAATAAAGCATCATCAATTAATATTTCATATGAAAACTGATCAATAATTATTTCTAACATCTTAATATACAAATCAAAATTATTATTTAATAAGTAAATATTTGCTTTCCTGTAATAAATCTCATCTGATATGTCATGCCCTTGAAAGTTTACTAAAACTGAATCATAAGTTAACAAAGCGATATCATATTTTTTCTGAAAAGCTTTAAGATCTGCTTTTGCAAACTGAATCATAGGTATGTCAATAGTATCTAATGCGTAATTATCTGTTATCAATAAAGATAAATCCATAGCATCATTAGCAATAAGTTTAGATGTTGATGACTTAAGAACATCAAGTTGAGCTTGGGCCCAAGTAAAATCACCTTGATAATATGCAATTTTAGCTCTCTTGAATTTAGCTTTATGACCTATTGGATGTTCCTTAAAATCTTTTTCTACTTGTGAATAAAATAATAGAGCATCCCAAATATTACCTGACAATAACATAATATCAGCATATTGTATTTTACATTCTGCCAAATCTAATTTATCTATTGTACTCATGATCATCACATCATCTAAAATATCTATCGCGGATATAAGATCATTTAAATAGAAAGCTTTAAAATGAGCATAATTAGACACAAGCAATATACTATACCTATTTACACCTACTTCATCAATAATTTGCGAATATTTTTGATCAATAGATTTAATATCTTCAGAATTCTCGTTTATGCTTTTTGTTAAAGCATACAATTTATTAATATGTGCATCGATATATAAATTTGACTTAAAACCTTTAGATATAATATAATCAAAAGCTTGAATGGATAATGGATATTTTTCTAAATCCAATAAGGTTTCACCAATATCATAAATACTTGATAAGGAATTACCTGATCTTCTATCTAAAGAAACAACATGATTAAGAGCAGATTTATATTGCTTGTTCTGCATAAAAAACCAAATTAACATTTCATTAAAATCAGCACGATCTGGATGTAATTTACTTGTTTTTAATAGTGCTTTTTTAACAATCAAATAATTATTTTCATTTTTTATTCCATTATTATTTAGAAATCTCTGAATACTTGTAAAAACAACTTTCTTCTTATTTGGATTTCTTAGTAAAAAATTAAAATACTGTTTAATCATTAGCTCTTCTTTTCCTAAAAGAGCATATAATTGAGCTATTTGAAGGTCATACTGAATAGCACCACTTATTGCTTGAGATTTTTTATAAATATCTAATGCAATTTGATACATACTAAAGGATTGAAATCTATTTGCTATCTGTACTACTTGAGAATTTTTACCAGAAATTTTTTTAAATAATTTTTTTAAATAATTATCAGATTTTTTTTCATTCTTCTGTTTAATCTGTGATATAATTATATCAACTAAATAATTTAATCTAGTTGGATATTTAGTGTAAAATTTCTTTGCTAATTTCTCTGCCTCTGAAAACCTATCTAAATTACATAATGAAATAAAATATGTGCTATATATATTAGTAGAGAGTTGACGCGAGTTTAACTCTTCATAAATTGCAATAGCCTTGTCATAATCACCATTGACATAATATTGATACGCAGTTTTCTGATTATTATTTTGAGCATAAGAAGAAACTGTAAATAATAAAAAGAAAAAAATTATCCTCATTTATGATATTATATCAAATCCTGTATATTGCTGAAGAACTTTTGGAATTACAATACCCTCTTTTGTCTGATTATTTTCAATAATAGAAGCATAAATTCTTGGTAATGCAAGAGCACTACCATTTAAAGTATGACATAATTGTGATTTACCATTCTCATCCTTATATCTAAGCTTTAATCTATTTGCCTGAAAACTTTCAAAATTAGAGACAGAACTAACTTCAAGCCATCTTTTTTGACCAGCAGAATATACCTCAAAATCAAAGGTTAATGCAGAAGTAAAGCTTAAATCGCCACTACACAATCTTAACAGTCTATATGGCAATTCTAATTCATCAAGAATTGAAGATACATGCTTAACCATATTGTCTAAAGTTTCATAAGATTTATCAGGATGCTCAATTTGAACAATTTCTACTTTATCAAATTGATGTAATCTATTAAGACCTCTAACTTCTTTTCCATAAGACCCAGCTTCTCTTCTAAAGCATGGAGTGTAGGCTGTACATTTTATGGGAAAATCTTTTACAATAACATCTCTAAAAAAATTTGTTACAGGAACTTCTGATGTAGGTATTAAATATAAATTATCTTCTTTAGCATGGTACATCTGCCCCTCTTTATCTGGCAATGCACCTGTACCAAATCCAGAATCTTCATTAACTAAAAGTGGAGGTATATACTCTGTATATCCAGCATTAATGTTTTTATCAAGAAAATATTGAATAAGTGCTCTTTGTAGTCTAGCTCCTTTTCCTTTATAAACGGGGAAACCTGCTCCAGTTATTTTATTTCCTAATTTAAAATCTATTATATCATATTGTTCAGTAAGCTCCCAATGAGGTTTTGCATTTTCATGAAGCTTAGGCATTACACCTACTTCATTTAAAATTTCATTATCCTTATCCGAACTTCCTTTTTTTACAGAATGATGTGGAGTATTTGGAATTTGTACTAGAATATCTTTAATTTCTTTCTCAATCTGAAATTTAAAAACACTTAAATCTTTAGACTCCTGCTTTAACAGAAGAGATTGTTCTTTTAACAAACTAGCCTTATGAGTTTCACCATTTTTATATAAGACACCAATTTCTCTAGCAATTTGATTTGATTTTGCTAGTATCTCATCAGATTTTTGCTGGTTTAATTTTCTGAGATTATCTTTTGCAATAGCCGAGTTAATTAAAACTTCAGCATTAAAATTCTTAATTAGAAGCTTTTCAATTATAATATTTTTGTTATCTCGTAAATCTGATATATGTAACATTTATTCTATTTTAAACAAAAGTAAAAAAAAAACCCTTGATTACTCAAGAGTTTCTTAATCTTTAAAGTAATACTATGACCTAAACCTCTACAGAAACATAGGATCTATTATTTCTTTTTTTAGTAAATTTTACTTTTCCGTCTGTTAAAGCAAACAGAGTATGATCTTTTCCAATCCCAACATTAACTCCTGGATTATGAACAGTTCCTCTTTGGCGAACAATAATATTACCAGCTATAACAGCTTGGTTTCCAAAAATTTTCACACCTAATCTTTTACTTTGTGAATCTCTTCCATTTTTTGTACTACCTGCTCCTTTTTTATGTGCCATAATTTAAAGTTTTACTAATTATAATTTATTTTTTTGCTACTGGTTTCTTAGCTGCTGGCTTCTTAGCTGCTGCTGGCTTCTTAGCTGCTGCTGGCTTCTTAGCTGCTGCTGGCTTCTTAGCTG
>CAYNGO010000003.1:0-48787 GCA_964397025.1 uncultured Weeksellaceae bacterium | reverse complement strand
TGCTGGCTTCTTAGCTGCTGCTGGCTTCTTAGCTGCTGCTGGCTTCTTAGCTGCTACTGGTTTTTCTTCTGAAACTGCTTTCTTAGTAGAACTTGCTTTACCAATTTTTTCAATTTCAATCTTAGTTAAATATTGTCTATGACCATTCTTAACTTTATAACCTTTTCTTCGTTTCTTTTTGAACACGATTACCTTATCACCTTTCAAATGCTCCATGACCTTAGCTGTTACAGACATTCCCTTTACAGAAGGCAAACCTATATCTACTTTTCCATTATCATCTAATAAAAGAACTTTATCAAAAGACACCTTTGAGCCTTGCTCAGCATCTAAACGATGAACATAAATTTGCTGATCCTTCTCAACTTTAAATTGCTGTCCTGCTATCTCGACTATTGCGTACATTAGATTTATTTTTAAAAATGGTGTGCAAAAGTAAGAAAACAAGAAGAAATCAGCAATATATTTTCCTTTTTTTTGATTACATTAATTTTTATAAACTTAAACATAAATATTTTTAGTAAAAACTGTTATTAAAAAACATCTAATTTACTTAACAATAAATAAGAAAAATCTATATGTAATTTAGTCATATATTTGTAAAAAAATATTGAAATGAAGAACTATCTCATTATACTTTTATTGCTACTATCTTTTATTAGCTTCTCTCAACCAAGGTGCCACACTAATGAATATGTTGAAAATTTAAATAAAAAATATCCTCAATACCAAAAAAAAAGAAATCAAGTTAATAAGCAAACTATAAACTGGATAGAGAAAAATTATAAAGACGACTTAAAGTCTATAATTACAATTCCAGTAGTTGTGCACGTGGTTTGGAACACCTCACAAGAAAATATATCTGATCAGCAAATTTTTTCTCAAATCGATGTTTTAAATGCTGACTTTAGAAGAACAAATATTGATGCTATAATGACACCATCTGTTTGGACAAGTATTGCTGCAGATACTGAGATTGAATTTTGTTTAGCCAGCGTTGATCCAAATGGAGCTTTCACAAGCGGAATAACAAGAACACAAACAAGTGAAGCATCATTTTCAATTCAATCTGATGCAGTCAAGGCTACAGCAACAGGCGGTATAAACCCATGGAATCAAAATAATTACTTAAATATTTGGGTGTGCGATCTTTCTGGAGGTATATTAGGATACGCTACCCCTCCATCAAGTTTTAATAATCCAGATGATGGAGTTGTAATTGGATATAAATATTTTGGAACCCTAGGTACTGTACAAGGTCCGTATAATAAGGGAAGAACATGTACTCACGAGGTAGGTCATTGGTTAAATTTAGATCATATCTGGGGAAATGGAGGTAATTGTGGAAATGACAATGTAAATGACACTCCAACTCAAGAAGAAGAAAACTATAACTGTCCAGCGTTTCCACATAATGCTAATAGTTGTGGCACATCAAATAGTAGCGGAGATATGTTTATGAATTACATGGACTATACAAATGATGGGTGTATGAACCTCTTTACTTTAGGACAAAAAGCAAGAATGATATCAGCAATTAATCAGTATCGCTCAAATTTACTAAACCAAAACTTATGCAATACAACTCCACCAATACCTTCATGGAATTGCATAAATGGAAACTGTATAGACCCTTTAAATGGAAATGGAAACTATGCAGATGAAAATACCTGCCTTGCAGCATGTTTTTGTGCAGCTGGATCAGCACCGCTAAGTGAAAATTTTCAAAGCGGATTACCTAGCTGGACAATCATAAATAATGATGGAGCTGACACATGGGAACTAACAAATACTGCCGGATATAATAGCAGCTCCTCAATTTATATCAATAATGCAGAATACTCTGCAAATGGCGAATATGATGATTTAGTATTACCAACTTTAGACTTAACAGATTTCTCAAGTATTTATTTAACATTTGATTATGCTTATAGTCTTTGGACAAATCCTTTATCAGCTCAAAACTGGTCAGATACATTAAAAATATACATTTCAGAAGACTGTGGAAATACCTGGCAATTAAAATGGGAAAAATCTGGATTAAACCTTACAACGACAACTCCTCCATATAATGGATTTAGCTGGACACCAAACAATAATAATGATTGGAATTCTGAAGTTATTGATCTTTCAGATTACACAAACCAAGATGATTTTGCTATTAAATTTAGAAATATTAACCAATATGAAAATAATCTTTTTTTAGATAACATAAATTTATGGGATAACAATACATCTATTAATGACAATCCTTCTCAACAAAAGAAATTAGTAAAAATTATAGATGTTTTAGGTCGAGACAAGTCAATATTTTCACCAGCAATATACCTCTACATATACGATGATCATTCAGTGGAAAAAAAAGTAATAATAAGATGATTAAGCTACTTTCTTATTAACTAAATAAACCCCAGATAAAATAAAAATTACGCCTAAAAAATACTGCAACAGTAAATTCTCACCATCTATAAAACCCCAGAAAAGAGCAACTATTGGAATTAAATAAGTAACAGATGTAGCAAAAACTGGTGATGCAATCTTAATTAATTTATTAAAAATAACACCTGCCAAAGCTGTACAAACAACAGCAAGTATTATGATATAAATTAATGATTCTAAACCTTTATCCAGATGATATAACTCTAAAAAATCAGTTTGTAAAATATAAAAACCAGATAAAGGACCAATAAATACAAAAATTAAAGCTGTGATTACTAATGGCTCTAAATCACTCAAATAATTCTTTATTACATTAGCACTAATCGCATATAAAATAGAAGCTAAAACAACTAAATATGCATAATTATTAATCTCTAATCTTCCTTGAAAAGAATTAATAGACAAAAATAAAGCACCAAATAATCCAATAAAAATTCCAATAAGATTAGATCTCAAAACCTTAAATTTAAAAACACATGCACCTATAATAAATGTAAACAATGGAGTCAGTGAATTTAGAATCCCAACAAATGAGCTGTTTAAATAAGTTTGAGCTAGAGTAAATAAAAACGCAGGAATACCACTTCCAAAAAGCGATGCAATTAACAGAGGATAAATATGTTTTCTTTGGATTTTCTTTAAGCCTCTAAATACAAAAGGAAGCAATACAATAAATGTAATAAAAAGTCTAAGTGCAGCTACTTGATCATAAGAATATACGACTAGACTTTTTTTCATTAATATAAATGAACTTCCCCAAATTAAAGAAAGAAGAAATAAATATAAATATTTTATAAAATAGCTGCTCTGCATTTAAAAAACTATTTCCATCTAAAGGACTCTATCAGAAACCTAATATCTTCTTTTATAAAAATATTAATTGGAGCAATTGAATCATTAATTTCTGTATTAAAATAAAATGAACCTCGAAAGAAATGATTTATACTATCAGTTAAATAAAACTGGGATGATGTTGCAGTGATGCCTGAATAATCATATAACATTCCATAGACATTATCTATTGAACTAATAAATACCTGCTCGCTAATGGCATCTGCCTGATTATTATGCTTGTAAGCTAATGATCTTGACTGCTCAATATGAGAAGAAAGATTCCCTTTTAAATTAACATATGTTAAATGTAATGTCCCATGAAATTCTGGAAAATGTACATCTATAAATTTATTATTTGACTTTATATCTATTTCAGAATAAATTGGATATTTAAAAGAAAAATCTATTTTTTCATTATCAAGAATTACATATTTTTTCTGAGGAAAATTAATCTTAAAATAAGCCTTAGGTTTTGGGGTATAGTCTGATTGACAAGAAAAAAAAATGAAAGAAAGAAAAAAACAAAATATAATGCTAACTCTCATGTAATGTAACTTTTATTCTTTTGATTCTTCTAAGATCAACGGATTCAATTTGAAAGGTAAATGATTTTATAATAATAACATCTCCAATTTTAGGGATCCTTCCTTCATGCTCTAATATTAAGCCTGCTAAAGAATCTGACTCACCCTTTAAATCATCAAAATAGTCTAACTCGTAATTAATAACCTTTAAGAAATCAATTAGTAATATCTTACCTTCAAAAACAAAATTCTTATCATCTAATTTTGAATAATTATTATGATCATCATCAAACTCGTCATTAATCTCACCAACAATCTCCTCTAGAACATCTTCAAGCGTTACAATGCCCGAGGCTCCTCCATATTCATCTACAACTATTGCAATATGATTTTTCTTTGCTTGAAACTCTTTAAGTAAATCATTGATCATTTTATTTTCTGGAACAAAAAAAGGCGCTCGACATAAATCAAGCCACTTAAAACTATCACTTTTAGATAAATATGGAATTAAATCCTTAATATATAAGATACCTAGAACATTGTCAAACTGCCCATCATAAACAGGAATTCGAGAATATCCAGATGAAACAATAAGTTTTAATAAATCTGAAAACTTTGTACTTTTATCAATAGCGATAACATCAACTCTAGATTTCATGATTTCTTTCACATCAGTATCACCAAATTCTACAATACTTCTTAATATCTTTCCTTCTTTACTTTTATTTTCTTGATCAGTTAAATCTAAAGCTTTAGAAATTTCATCAATATTAACGTCTAAATCCTTTCTTTTCAGTCTATTTTCTATAATGGATGTCGTAGAAACTAATAAAAAACTAATTGGATATAAAACCTTATTTAAAAATGTTAATGGCTTGGCCATCCACAAACTAAACTTAATGGCATTATGATTTGCATAAACCTTTGGTGTTATCTCTCCAAACAAAACAAGTAGACATGTGATAATTACAACTTGAAAAATAAATTCTAAAACAGAATTTTCAGCAAAAACTATTGAAATAGTAGTTAAATAAGAAGATAAAATTATAATCGCAACATTAATAAAATTATTTACAATAAGTATTGTTGCTAATAATGAGTTGGGAAGTTTTAACAATTTAATTATTAATTTATTTTCCTTTAAACTTTCTAAATCAGACATAGTAAGTGAGAAATAAGAAACCTCAGCTCCAGAAATTAAAGCAGAAAAAACTAATAAAACTAAAATCATACAAAAAACAATAAGGTTTTCTAAATGTAATATATCAACATTTATTTGATACAAAAGATTTAAAATAATGGGTAAAGGATCTTCTTTCAAATGGCAATAATTAAATTAAAAAGGAAGATCATCTTCATTGATGTTTAAAGCTGTCTCATTAGATGATTTACTTAACATGTTCATCTTATCTGCCATTATTTCAGTTTTATACCTATTATTTTCATCTTTATCAACCCATTTACTAGTACGAATTTTTCCTTCGATATAAATACTTGCACCTTTTTTTAAATACTTTTCTGCAACTTCAGCTAGACCTCTCCATAAAACAACATCATGCCATTCTGTTTGACTAACCTTTTCACCTTCTTTATTTTTATAATTTTCAGTAGTTGCTAAAGAAATATTAGCTACAGCTACTCCATTATCTAGATATCTAACTTCTGGGTCTTTACCTAAATTTCCAATAAGAATAACTTTATTAATTCCTGACATTTATTTTTTAATATTACATAACAAATGTAGAGAAAAACTAACAAATATTATTGTCAGACAAATAAATATCCATTAAACGTGAAACTGGAAATTCATGTAGCTTAGTAATTTTTATAGAATCATAATCTTTAAGCTCTAATGAATCACATCTTAAATGCCAAAATTTAACATGTAATTTTTGATGTGATAGTTTATGAATAATAAGCGGAGATACTAAATTAACACTCACTTTGTGGTTAGTAAAAAAACTAACCCACTCTTCACTAATTAAGACATCATCATTGTCTAGCATTTGAGAGTATTCAATAAAAGGAAATTCATATAAGCCCGACCAAATACCTTTTTTCTTTTTTATTAAAAATATATTATCTAAATGATAAATAATTAAAAAATGCAAATACCTACTCACAACCTTTATCTTATTAATTTTTCTAGGTAAAATATGAATTTTAGAATTATTAAAAGCATAACATTTTTCATTAAAAATACAATCTAAACAGTTTGGCTTTTTAGGCTTGCATACTAATGCTCCAAACTCCATTATTGCTTGATTATGTGTATCAGAATTTTTAATAGGTAATTTCTGTTCAGCTAATTTTAAAAAATCTTTTTTTCCAATACTAGAGTCATAAAAAGAATAAACACCATAAATTCTACTTAAAACTCTAATAACATTACCATCAACAACTGCATATTTTAAATTGAATGCAAATGAAGAAATAGCAGAAGCTGTATAAAGACCGATGCCTTTTAACAAAAGTAATTCTTTATGAGTTTCTGGAAATACGCTATCATAATTATCACAAATAAATTTAGCAGTAAAATGCAAATTTCTTGCTCTAGAATAATACCCAAGACCTTGCCAAAGCTTGAGAACTTCGTCTTCGCTAGCTTTAGCTAAATCATAAATTTTCGGATAATATAAAACAAATTTATTATAATAAGATAAACCCTGATCTACACGAGTTTGTTGAAGTATAATCTCTGAAAGCCAAATCTTATATGGATCATTAGTTTTTCTCCAAGGAAGATCTCTTTTATTTATATCATACCATTTAACTAAAATTGAAGAAAAATTCATAAAAACAAAAGTGCAAAATTATTAAACAAACTTCTACATCATAGATAGATAAAAATTTGATATATTTGCAAAAAAATAAGGAAAAAAAACATGACAAAAGCAGAAGTTGTAAGTAAGATATCATCAAAAACAGGAGTAGAAAAAATAACAACTCTAGCAATTGTCGAATCATTTATGAATGAAGTAATGAATGCTGTTTCAGAAAATGAGTCAGTATTTCTTAGAGGATTTGGAACATTTAAAGCTAAAAAAAGAGCACAAAAAACAGGAAGAAATATTAAGAAAAATACAACAATAATTATTCCAGAACACCACATCCCATCATTTAAACCTGCAAAAGTATTTACGCAGGAGGTGAAAAAAAAGGTAAAATAAACTATTAATAGTAGTAAAGAAATATAATATAGATGTCAGGAGCAAAGAAAAAGAAAAGATTAAAAATTGCTACACACAAGCGTAAAAAGCGCTCAAGAAAAAATAGACATAAGAACAAATAACTTGTTTCTTATAATCTGTTTTTAATCAGAAAATAAAACCATGAAATTCGACCTAATAATCGAGTCAAGGTCTTCTGAAGTAGTGATTGCGCTTTTATGTGATGGTCAACTAATAGAACTTCACAAGCAAAAGCATGATAATAACTTTTCAGTAGGCGATATATACCTAGGAAAGATCAAAAAAGTCGTTCCAGGATTAAATGCAGCATTTGTAAATGTTGGATATGAAAGAGATGGGTTTCTTCACTATCTTGACCTAGGCTCTCAATTAAAATCATTAAAAAAGTTTACAGAAAAATCTATAGATAATAAGCTAAACACTGCTTCTTTAAAAAACTTTAAAGTTGAAAAAAACATTGAAAAAGACGGGAAAATAGTTGAAACTATAAAATCTGGAGATCATCTTCTACTTCAAATCTCAAAAGAACCTATTTCTACAAAAGGACCTAGACTTACAACTGAACTTTCTCTTGCTGGAAGATACATGGTTTTAACACCTTTTTCTGACAAAGTCTCTGTTTCACAAAAAATAGAAAAAGCTGAAGAAAAAGCAAGACTTAAAAAACTTATTAGAAGTATTAAGCCGCATGGCTTTGGAGTAATTATAAGAACAGTTGCAACTGGAAAAAAAGTTGCAGAGCTAGATCAAGATTTGAAAAATTTATATAAAAAATGGCAAGTAATCAGTAAAAAACTTAAAGGAACAAAAGCTCCAACTAAAATTCTAGGTGAATTAAACAGATCTTCTACAATACTTAGAGATCTATTAGATGCTAAATTCAATAATATTGTTGTCAATAATAAAGAAATAGCTCAAGAACTAAAAGACTACTTAGCAAGAATTTCTCCAGAACAAGAAAAAATTGTCAAGCTACATACTGGTGAAACTCCAATTTTTCAAAAATATAATATAACAAAACAAATTAAAGGTGCATTTGGGAAAAATGTAACTATAAAAAACGGAACATATTTAGTTATTGAACACACAGAAGCACTGCACGTAATTGATGTCAATAGTGGTAAAAAAGTTGATGCAAAAAAGAGTCAGGAGGAAAATGCTTTAGAAGTTAACATTGAAGCTGCAAAAGAAATAGCTAGACAACTTAGGCTAAGAGACATGGGGGGTATAATAGTCGTTGATTTTATTGACCTTAAGCTTGAGAAAAACAGAAAACTTCTTTTTGAGTGTCTTAAAAAGGCTATGAATGATGACAAAGCCAAACATAATATTTTACCTCCAACTAAATTTGGCTTAATACAAATTACAAGACAAAGAGTTAGACCTGCAATGACAATAGATACTCTTGAAAAATGTCCAATGTGTGATGGAGGAGGAAAAATAGATTCAAGTCTTTTACTAATTGACCAGATTGAAAGTAAAATTGCAAATCTTACAGTGATTAAATCCAATAAGATACAAATTGCAACTCACCCATTTGTTGCTAGCTACATAAACAAAGGATGGTTTTTTTCATCTATAAGACACAAATGGGAGAAGAAATTTAATAAAAACATACAAGTTGTTGGAGATGATAGACTACATCTACTTCAATATAGTATTGTCAAAAAGTAGAACCTTAACAAGCTTCTATATTTTAAGTCTTTCTCTTTTCATTAAAAAAGAGAGTTAATAGAATCAAAATAGAAACAAGCATCAAAACAACACCAATAAGATAGCCCCATCTAATATTATCTCCAATATTAAAAAAGGGTATAGTTAATAAAGATATTAAGCAAATCCTCACTATAATATTTAAAGAACTAAAAACAGATGTTGCGCGACCGATCAAATTATTAGGTATATTATTAAATAAGTATGTAGTACGTAATATTCTTACTCCAGCATTAGTAATACCTAAAATCAAACTACCAATAAAGAAGACTATTAGTGAGTTTAAAAACGTCATTGCAAAGAACGCACAAGCAACCACAAGCATTAATAAAACTACACTCAAAATAGTATTATACCTACTTAAAAATCTTAAAATAAGTAACCCAGAAAATATTGCTCCAATTGAATAATATATTTCAGCTGAAGCGTAGACATTACCGGATGCTAATAAAAAATCATGAACATAAGAGGGAAGAATAACATGCAATTCTACTAATGTAAAAGCAAATAACATGTATGAAACTAAACCAAAAATAAAAATTGAAGGATTATCTTTAAGATAATTTAAACCTAATTTTAATCTATTAAACAAAGAACCAGTATGTATTTTTTCATTTTTTATAGAACTATACTTAATAAAGGAAAAAATAACAATAACAGCCAAATAAGTAAATGCATCTAAGAGAAAAATATCATAAATCTGCCATTTCTCTACATTAAAAGGTAAAGTAAAATTAAAGCCTGCAATTTCTAAGTTCTTATTAGTAGTTCCTGTTAATAAAATAGCCGCAAATGCACCAGCCAAAACACTAGTAGTTTGACCCTGTACTTCAATATATGAGTTGAGTTTTCCATAATTCTTCTGCTCTGTAATTTCTTGTCCAAAAGCGTAAAGATTTGGGTAATGTATATTGTAATTAAAAATAGTAATTCCAAAAACAGAAACAACAAGCAATTCAGATAAATGAGAGTTATAAATACCATATAAAGCAATAGATCCAATAAAACATCCACAAACTATATTGGTTAAAATAAAAATTTTTTTTCTTGAATATCTATCAATTATAGCACCAGCATAAATTCCCCAAAACAAAGTAGCTAATGTTATAATAATATATGAATAAGAAAAAAACTCAGCATTATCAATAATTTCAATAAAGTACCATGGAATAGCAATCATACTAATTCCTTGAGCTAAGCCTGAAATAATATTAGAAAGGAAAAGAAGATATATAGCCTGCTTATTTTTCATCACGACAAAAGTATAATTATAAAGGAGAATATGTAACTTTGATTGTATGCAGAATAAAAGATTTATAAACTATGAAACAGCAATAAAAAAAATAGAAAGATACTGCTCTGTTCAGGAGAGATGTAAGCATGATATTATTATAAAACTCAACAAATTAAACTTCTTCAGCAAACATGATCAAATAATAAGCTATCTGGAATCAAATAACTTTATTAATGAGGAAAGATTTGCCTTACTATATTGTAATGGGAAATTTTCTATAAAAAAATGGGGAAGAATAAAAATATCATATCATTTAAAACAAAAAGGAATTAATAATATTGATATTATAAAGTCAATTAAAAAAATTCCTGAAAAACAGTATACTGAAACAATGATAGATTTAATAATTAAAAAAAAAAATGCTATAAAAGAAGAAGATAGTTATAAAAAAAACTGTGCAATAGCAAGATATTTAATGCAAAAAGGTTTTGAAACCGATTTAATTTGGAAGTTAATTAATAAGAATTTATAATAACAATCAATGGTAAGTAAAGAACAAATATTAAAATTAAATAACAGAAAAGATAAACTGCATAAATTTCTTAGTATTAATGCTAAAGAAGAAGAGCTAAGTAGCTTAAATAAAGAAATACTTAACGATAATTTCTGGAACAATCCTAAACAAGCAGAAAAAACTTTAAAACTTAAAAATACTATTAAGATATGGGTAGATGATTTTCACTCAATTTCAAATAATATTGATGAGCTTAGTATTTTGATTGAACTTGAAGAAGATGAGAAAGAGATTCTCAATCAATTCAACAAAACAATAATATCATTGGAGGAATTAGAATTTAAAAAAATGTTAAGTTCTAAAGAAGATAAAATGAGTGGAATAATGACTATAAACCCAGGAGCAGGAGGAACTGAAGGACAAGACTGGGCTGAAATGTTGATGCGAATGTACCTGATGTGGGGTGAAAAAAACGGCTTTAAAATAAAACAAATTGATCTACAAAGAGCAGAACCCGTTGGCATAAAATCTGTTACACTTGAATTTGATGGAGATTTTGCATATGGGCAGCTCAAATGTGAAAATGGAGTTCATAGACTTGTAAGAATTTCACCATTTGATTCTAATGCTAAACGACATACTACATTTGCATCTGTTTTTGTATACCCGCTAGTTGATGAAAGCATCGAAGTCAATATTAATCCTTCAGAAATCAGCTGGGATACATTTAGAGCTGGTGGAGCTGGTGGGCAAGGAGTTAACAAAGTAGAAACCGCAGTGCGTCTCAAACACGAACCAACCGGAATTATTATTGAAAACTCAGAAACTCGCTCTCAACTTGAAAACAAAGACAAAGCACTTAAATTATTAAAATCTCAACTCTATCAATTAGAAATAAAAAAAATACAAGAAGAAAAAAATAAAATTGAAGGTAAAAAAAAGAAAATAGAATGGGGCTCTCAGATTAGAAGCTATATACTACACCCATATAAATTAGTAAAAGATTTAAGGACGAATTATGAATCAACAAATCCATCAAATGTTTTAGATGGAGACATTAATGAATTTATCAAAGCCTACTTGTTGGAATTTGGAGATATCTAATAAAAATATATTTATAAAAAAATAATACTAAATTTGTATTATTATTTAGGGATCTGGTGGTTTTCAAGCTTACCCTCTTTTAGCCAAACAAAAATAAAGTAAGGAACAATACTAGCTAAAAAAAACAAACACCAAAATGCCATTAAAAAGACAAACAAGAACATTAAAAAACCAATAAATTTCATAGCAATTATTTTTAACAAATTAACAACAACTTAGTTAACCAACAAAACTTTTTAAGATGAAATATAGAATAGAAAAAGACACTATGGGAGAGGTTAAGGTCCCAAATGATAAATTCTGGGGAGCGCAAACTGAAAGAAGTAGAAATAATTTTAAAATAGGACCTGCCTCAAGTATGCCTTTAGAAATTATATATGGTTTTGCATTTCTTAAAAAAGCGGCGGCACATACAAATTATACACTAAACAAAATCAGTAAAGAAAAAAAAGATGCTATTTCTAAAGTTTGTGATGAAATTATTGCAAAAAAACATGATGAACAATTTCCTCTTGTTATTTGGCAAACTGGAAGTGGTACTCAATCAAATATGAATGTAAATGAAGTAATTGCAAATGTTGCTCATTTAAATCAGGGAGGTAAGCTTGAAGATAAAAAGAAAATAGTTCATCCAAATGATGACGTTAACAAATCACAGAGCTCTAATGACACATTCCCTACTGCTATGCATATTGCTGCTTTAAAAATCTTAACTTTAAAAACAATACCTGCGATTATAAAGTTAAGAAATACTTTTGATAAAAAAGCAAAATCTTTTTCTAACATTGTAAAAATTGGAAGAACACATTTAATGGATGCAACACCGTTAACACTACAACAAGAGTTTTCTGCTTATGTATCTCAACTAGATTATGGAATTAAAGCATTACAAAACACTATACCTCACTTATCTGAAATTGCATTAGGAGGAACAGCAGTAGGAACAGGCCTTAACTCACCAAAAGGATATGCTAAGCTTGTTGCAGAAAAAATATCAGATTTTACAAATATTAAATTTACAAGTGCAGATAATAAATTTGAAGCACTATCAGCTCATGATGCATTTGTAGAAACTCATGGTGCATTAAAACAATTAGCAACATCATTAAATAAAATTGGAAATGACATTAGACTGCTAGCATCTGGTCCAAGATGTGGAATTGGAGAAATTAATATACCATCTAATGAGCCAGGATCATCTATTATGCCAGGAAAAGTCAATCCTACTCAAGTTGAAGCATTAACAATGGTTTGTGCCCAAGTAATTGGTAATGATATAACAATAACAATGAGTGGAATGCAAGGCCATCTTCAACTAAATGTCTTTAAGCCAGTAATGGCAGTTAATTTTCTGCAATCTGCTGAGCTTTTAGCAGATGCATGTAATTCTTTTGAAGAAAACTGTATTAGTGGAATATCACCAAACCATAATAATATCACTAAAAACTTAGAAAACTCTTTGATGTTAGTTACAGCTTTAAATACCAAAATTGGATATGAAAAAGCTTCTGAAATTGCAAAAAATGCACATAAGAATGGAACTACACTAAAAGAAGAAGCTCTTAAATCTAAATATGTTACTGAAGTAGAATTTGATGAATGGATTAATCCAATAAAGATGTGTAATAACTAATATTTAACATCTTTACTACTAAGATTTGTAACAAAATTTTTTATTTGCTGCTCATCTTCTTTTCTACATACTAATAAAGAATTATCTTTTTCAACAATTATAAAACCTTCTAATCCATTAATAATACACTCCTTATTACTTTCAAGAAGAACAATATTATCTTTTGAATTGTAAAGATTAACATCCTTTCCTCTTATTGCATTATTATTTTCATCTTTTTTCAGATGATTATCAATTGAACCCCAAGTACCAAGATCACTCCATCCAAAAACTGCAGGGTAAACATATACATTGTCAGATTTTTCAAGAATTCCGTAATCAATAGAAATATTTTTACAAGATGGGAAAATATGATTTATAAACTCTAGCTCATTTTCAGTATTATAATATTCTTCTCCACTTGAAAAGACATCATATATATCTCTAAGGTTTTTTTTATAAGATTGTATAATAACATCAGCTTTAAAAATAAAAATACCTGAGTTCCATAAAAAATCTCCACTGTCCAAAAATTGTAATGCTAAAGCAATATTTGGTTTTTCAGTGAAAGTTTTAACCTTCTTAATATTATCATCTATAAAATTATTATCTTCATATTGAATATATCCGTATCCAGTATCAGGTCTTGAAGGCTTAATTCCCAATGTAATCAGGACGTCTTCAGAAGATATAGTAGCAAATGCTTCATTAACAATACTTGTAAATTTAAGCTCATCAGTTATCAAGTGATCAGATGGAGCTACTATTAATTTAGCATTATTATTAAGATTCAAAATCTTAAAAGCAGCATATGCAATACAGGGAGCTGTATTTCTCATAACAGGTTCACACAAAATTTGACTATCATTAATACCTTTTAATTGTGTTTTACACAAATCAAAATAATCCTTATTTGTTAAAATAAAAATATTTTCTTTTGGGCACAATAAACTTAATCGTCTATAAGTCTGTTGAATAAGTGTTTCTCCAATAGATAAAATATCTAAAAACTGTTTTGGGTATGACTGTTTACTTAAAGGCCAAAATCTTGATCCTACACCACCAGCCATTATTATTGCGTAATTATTTTTATTCAATTTTTTTTTTACAAATTTAAACTATTTCAGTTAATTTATTTAACTAATTCGATATTAGCAAGTGGATTAAACAAATAAATTCTATTTGTTTTTATTTCCTTACACTTAAACCTCTTCCTTAATTTATGACCTTTAATAAAAATACGATTTGATGACATAAAAAAATCTCCTAATTTTATATTACTAATATTTAACCTTTTTATCTTATCATATTTTTGCAATGCTAAAGATAAATCAAAATCATTACATGAACTTGCAGAAGGATTCATTAAATGAATTGATAAAGCAGTCGTTATATCTTTTGGAAAGATATTGCTTGGTAAAAAATTAAGCATTAATCCCTTAAAAACTTCTTTCCATTGCTTACCATGTGAGGCAACACTGCCTTTAAATTCTTTATATACAAATGCATGTGCTATTTCATGAGTTAAGGTTATTAGAAAAGAAAAAGGATTAAGATCATCATTAATTGTTATAATGCATTTATTATCAAAAGAATATCTAAAATCCCCTAATTTAGTTTTTCTAGCTTTTACAACTTTTATGACAACATCTATTTCAGCAACCCATTTCTGAATAAGTGATCTAGAGTCTGAAGGAATAAAATTTATATAATCATGCTTCATGATTTACTAACTTAAAATTTGAAAAGCAAAAAAACTTGACAAGTATGCTAAAATAGTTAGATATAAAAACTGAATTAGGGGCCACTTAATACTATTAGTTTCTCTGTAAACAATAGCAATAGTACTCATACACTGCATTGCAAATGCATAAAACAACATTAAAGAAATTCCAACTGCAGGAGTAAAAAAAGCTTCTCCAGTTTCCTTGTTTTTTTCGTTCTTAAGCCTTTCTCTAATAGAAATGATATCATCATCTCCAACACTATATATCGTTGACATTGTACCAACAAAAACTTCTCTTGCAGCAAAAGAGGTAATTAGTGAGATACCTATTTTCCAGTCAAATCCTAAAGGCTTAATAACTGGCTCAATAGTTTTACCAATTATTCCAGCATAAGAAAATTCTAATTTTTCTGAAGCTATTAAGTCTGAAGATCCTTCAACTCCTTGATATTTATTATCAATTTCTTGAAAATTTTCTGAAGGGCCATATGATGATAATAACCATAACACAACAGATATTGCAATTATTATCTTTCCAGCATCAAATAAAAATATCTTAACTTTTTCAATAATAGTATAAATAACTGTTTTCCAATCAGGAATTTTATATGATGGCATCTCCATTATAAAAAATGATTTTTCATTAGTTTTAATAATGAATTTTAAAATAAATGCAATTAATATAGCAGCTACAAAACCAAGAAGATAAAATGACATTAACACTAAACCTTGTAAATTAAAAATACCAAAATACATATCTTCAGGAATAATCATAGAAATAATTAAAGTATAGACAGGAAGTCGAGCTGAGCAGCTCATAAGAGGGGTGACCATAATAGTAATTATTCTCTCTTTCCAACTTGAAATAGTTCGAGCAGACATTATTGCAGGCACAGCACATGCAGCACCACTAAGTAAAGGGATAATAGATCGTCCATTCAAACCAGCAATCTTTAGAAATCTATCAGTTAAAAAACTAACTCTAGCCATATAGCCTGTATCTTCAAGAAAGGCAATAAATGCAAAAAGAAATGCTATTTGTGGAACAAAAATCACTATGCCTCCTATTCCAGCTAAAATACCATTAACGATTAAGTCATTAAAAACTCCAACTGGAAGAGTCTTGGAAATCCATATTGATGCATTTGTAAAAAACAAGTCAATTAAGTCCATTGGATAAGAACTCCATTGAAATACTGCCTGAAACATTAAAAAAAGTATAGAAAGAAAAACTACATATCCTAAAACTGGATGGATAAGAATATTATCAATAATCTGCGTTATTTTATACTTTCCTTTAGGTTCTATATTTTTAACAGAATTAGAAATGATTTTATCAATACTCTTATACCTTCTTACAGTTTCTTTAGCTTGAATTCTTTCAGTAATTATATCATTTTGTTTTGATAAAACTGAAATCTCTATCTTCTGTTTAATAGAATTACTCATATCATAACCACACAAAGATAAAAATGCAGCATAGTCATTTTTAACACCCCTAATATCATTTACTTGGTCAATAATTTTGCCAAAAACATCCTTAACATTTAAAATGGATTTACTTTTTTCACTCTTTTCTATTTTTTCACTTATAATAGCGTGAGTTAATTTTGATAAACCACGAGATTTTCTAGCATTTATTGCTATAACTTTAATACCTAAGTCAGATGAAAGTTGATCAATATTTATAATAACACCTTTTTTAGAAGCAACATCTATCATGTTTAAAGCTAAAACAACTGGTATTTTTAGATCAATAATTTGAGTTAAAAGAAAAATAGATCTTCTCAAATTTGAAGCATCGGCAATGACAACTACAATATCAGCATAATCATTATCAAAACTATTACAAATCACATCTTGAGCAACCTTCTCATCAATAGACTTTGAATACAAACTATATATTCCTGGAAGGTCAATAATCTTAGATTTGTATCCATTAACATTAATATTAGCTGATTTTTTTTCTACTGTAATTCCTGGATAGTTACCAACTTTTTGTTTTAAGCCTGTTAAAGAATTAAAAAGTGTTGTCTTACCAGAATTCGGATTTCCAGCTAAAACAATTTTAATGGCTTTATTTTCCATATTCTACTATATCAATAACACATGCATCAGTATATCTAATACTTAGCATATATGATGACACCATAATTGCAAGAGGTCCTTTAAAGGGAGCTTTTCTAATTACAGTTATTTCTTCATCTGGAGTACACCCCATTTCAAGAAGCTTCTGTTCTAAATCTTGATCATTAATCTTGCCTATTTTAGCTTTAACAAATAATGGAAGTTGAGATAGATTTCGCATCCAACAAAAGTAATTATTTAGACTTAATCTAAGCTACGAAGAAAGTTATATTTGAATTTTAGAAGAATCATCTTTGACTTTTGAAAAATTGGGGCAATCACAATTATTATTTTTAAGAATGCTGCAAGAACTAAATAAAATTATAAATAAAAGAGCCATAAAATAATACCTTTGTGTTTTCATATATTAGTGCAAATTTAAATAAAAGAATTACTTTTAAGAAAAATGATTAAACTACTTAAACATCTTGGGCAATACTTTTTTATGATAAAAAAAGTTTTTAGTATTCCAGAAAAGAAGAGAGTTTTTATGAGACAATTTAGCTTAGAGCTAGAGAAAATTGGCCTTGATTCTTTAGGTATTGTTACTATAATCTCTTTTTTCATAGGAGCAGTTGTAAGTATTCAAACAGCTTTTAATTTTGAAAGTCCTCTTTTTCCTAAATATTTAATTGGCTATGCTACTAGAGAATCCTTAATTCTTGAATTTTGCCCTACAATGTTATCACTAATTCTTGCTGGAAAAGTTGGATCAAATATAGCTTCTGAAATTGGATCTATGAGAGTTACTGAACAGATCGATGCATTAGAAATTATGGGAGTAAACTCTGCATCTTTTTTAATACTACCAAAAATATTTGCAACTGTTCTTTTCTTTCCAGTACTAATCATTCTAAGTATTACAATTGGGCTTGTAGGAGGATGGATAGGTTGTCAGACAGCCGGTATAACGGCTGCAGATTACATGTATGGAATAAAGTATGAATTTAATACTTTTTACATAACATATTGTTTAATCAAAACAGTTTTCTTTGCCTTTATTATTTCTAGTGTATCCTCTTATTTTGGATACTTCACTAAGGGGGGGGCATTAGATGTAGGGCGTTCAAGTACCCGTGCAGTAGTATTTAGCAGTATCATAATACTAATTTTTAATTTTCTACTAACAGATTTACTATTAGCATGATTGAAATTAAAGCAATAAATAAATCGTTTGGGGATAATCTTGTTCTTAAAGACATCTCTTTTAAATTTGAAAAGGGAAAAACTAATTTAATTATTGGGGAGAGCGGATCTGGTAAAACAACACTACTAAGATTACTTATTGGATTACACAATCCTGACCATGGTGAAATTCTATATGATGATAGAGACTTTAATAAGCTACACCAAAAAGAAAAAAGAAAATTAAGACAGGAAATTGGTGTGTTATTTCAAAAGGGTGCTCTTTATGACTATATGAATGTAGAAGAAAATATCATGTTTCCTTTAACAATGTTTACAAACCAAACTTACGAGGAAAAACTACATCGAGTTAATGATTGTCTTAAAAGAGTTAACCTTCAAAATAGTAATAAATTATTAATAAGTGAATTAAGTGGTGGAATGGTAAAACGAGTATCAATTGCTAGAGCAATTGTTATGAATCCAAAATACCTCCTGTGTGATGAGCCAAATTCAGGACTTGACCCAAAAACTGCAATTATTATTGATAATTTAATTCAAGAAATAACATTAGAAAGCAATATTACTACTATAGTAAATACTCATGATATGAATTCAGTTATGGAAATTGGAGAAGTAATAGCTTATATAAATAATGGGGAAATTTGCTGGTCTGGCAGTAAAGAAGAGTTAATTAATAACTCTAATAAACAATTAAATGATTTTGTATTTGCATCAAAACTATTTAAAAGACTTAAAAAAAACCAATGAAAGTTGTAAGGGCTAAAAAATATTTAGGTCAACATTTCTTAAATGACATCAATATAGCCAAGAGGACAACTGATCTTTTAAAACACAGAGTAAATCAAAATATTTTAGAAGTTGGACCTGGCATGGGAATGCTAACTCAATATCTCATTGAAAAAAAAAATCTAAAACTTATAGAAATTGATTTAGAATCTATTGTCTATCTAAAGACAAAATTTTTAAATATTGAAAAAAAAATTATTGAAGGAGATTTCTTAAAAATAAATATCAATAATATTTTTAAATCTGAAATATCAATAATTGGAAATTTCCCATATAATATCTCTTCTCAAATTTTATTTAAAGTATATGAAAATAAAGATATTATCTTTGAATTAGTTGGAATGTTTCAAAAGGAAGTAGCTGAACGTATTATTAGTAATTCGGGGAAGAAACGAGGGATACTAAGTGTTTTCATTCAGACATTCTACAATGTTGAATACTGTTTCACGATTGAAGCAGAGTCATTCTCTCCACCTCCAAAAATCAAATCATCTGTTATTAAGTTGTCTAGAAATTCAAGAGAAAAATTAGATTGTGATCCTGTATTATTTAAAAACATAGTTAAATCAGCATATAATCAAAGACGTAAAACTTTACGAAATGCATTAAAGGGTTTTAATTTAAAAAATAATGATGAAATAACTAATCTACTAAAATTACGAGCAGAAAAATTATCTGTAGATGAGTTTATTAAAATTACACAAAGTGTTGAAAAACAATGAAAGTACTTTTTATAGATACTGTAAATCCATTATTAATACAAACTTTAGAAAGTGCTAATATACTCTGTGATACAGCATATTCTAAATCTAAAGAAGAAATATCTACTATCATTCATCAATATGATGGAATTATAATTAGAAGTAAATTTGAAATAGATAAAAGTTTCATTGATATTGCAAAAAAATTAAAATTCATTGCCAGAGCAGGATCTGGAACTGAAAATATTGATGTAGAATATGCGATAACAAAAAATATATCTTGTTTAAATGCAGCAGAGGGAAATAGACAAGCAGTTGCTGAACACGCTCTAGCTATGATACTTGGACTAATAAACAATATTAATCAAGCTAATCAAGAAGTTAAAAAAGGACAATGGAATAGAGAACGTAATAGAGGAACTGAAATCTCTGGAAAAAAAATTGGAATTATTGGTTTTGGAAATAATGGAAATGCATTTGCTAATCTTTTGAAAGGTTTTGATGTTACAGTTCTTGCTTATGATAAATATAAAACTGAATATGATTATAAAACAGATATGGAAACTATTTATAAGGAAGCAGATTTTCTGAGTTTACACGTACCACTAACTCATGAAACTAAATATTTAGTGAATGATGATTTTATCTCAAAATTTAACAAACCATTTTACTTAATTAATACTTCAAGAGGAAAATGTGTAGATACTAAGGCTTTAGCGAAGAGCTTGGAAAATAAAAAAATATTAGGAGCATGCCTTGATGTATTGGAACAAGAAAAAATGTCATTTGAAAAATTAGCTACACAAAACAATACTAAAGATTTAACATATTTACTTAAAGCAAAAAATGTAATATTAACTCCTCACATTGCGGGGTGGACTAAAGAAAGTGATATTAAAATTGCAGAAATACTAGCTCAGAAAATTATAAATCAATTAAATTCTATAAAGAACTAGTTTTTATTAAGTCTTCTATCTTTGAATTTATTTTTTTGAGATCAAGTTTATATCTCTCCAGATCAGTAAGTATGGTATTCTTATTTTGTTTAAACTTTACTTTTATGTCATTAAAAAGACTAGAGTAGTAATCAAGACCTTGATATAAATTATTTGTAAACTTTGTGAAATATTTTACTTGTTTTTTATTAAAATCATCAGAAGCCTCTTCAAGCTTACTAGAAAGAAAGTTAATATATAACTCTAATTCTTTCAAAAACATATGTGGTCTATCAACTCTTGTTATACTATTAGACATGCCATATATTTGATTTGACATTTCCTTTAAACTCATATATTTTGAAAAATATGCTAAATTAGGACCTGGGCAAATAGATACAGATTGACTTTCTTTATTTACTTCAATATCATTATTAATAACTGCGGCAGCTGCAAGACCCATACATAAACAGGTTTTTTCAAAAACTTTATCTAATAAAATAGAGTTATCTTTATTAGATTCTTTAATTTTTATCTTTTGAAATTTACGAGAAGCAGTACAAACACCTTGTTCTCCATATTCATTACTTAAGGCTAAAAACCTTCTAGGACATGAACTTCCAGGCTTGCCTTCGTTAATTTTCTGACTTTTCTCAATATCTTTTGAATTATTTCTAAGATTATTAAATGGAACACCTAAAGGAGAAACATCACTTAAATACAAATCTCTTTCCTGAGCTTTTAACAACT
Organism: uncultured Weeksellaceae bacterium; assembly: GCA_964397025.1. Taxonomy (GTDB): domain Bacteria; phylum Bacteroidota; class Bacteroidia; order Flavobacteriales; family BACL11. Next base: position 27,448 of record CAYNGO010000003.1, on the reverse strand, counting down.
TTTCTCTAGTATCATTATCAACTGTTGTTACTTCCGGAACTAATAAAAAAGGAGTGCCCCAACCTACTGAATCTAAATTGTAATGATCAATAAGAAATGATTGCTCTTTAGCAGTACCAACTCCACCTTGAGCGGTAACTTTAATATTAAGTTTTGTTCTAGGAACAATTCTACTTAAATCTGAAAGGCCTTTTTCTAAAACCTCATATGTTTGATCAACCAGGCTTTGTCTATTATCACTAAATTCTGACAATATAGGGCCCATCAATAAACCATCAGTTGCAAAAGCATGACCTCCACAGTTCAGTCCAGATTCAATTCTATATTCAGAAACCCACAAACCTTTCTTAGCTAAAAACTTACCTTGTATAATTGCTGATCTATAATCACTCACTTTAAGTACTATCTTCTTTTTAATATAACCCTCTAAATTTGGGAAAAAATCATCAAACTGACCAATATATCCATACAATCTAGGATTCATACCTGCAGAAAAAATAACAGAAGAAGCTAAATTACTTTTAGCGTATCCTCTTAGTGCAGCGTGTGCATCATTATATTCAACTGATAATTCTTCATTTTTAAAAAAATTAGTCTTATCTACTTTTGTCATAATATTAACATCAATACTACCAATAGATAAATTTTCATTTAACCAATCTTTTAAGTCGTCATAATTAAAGACATTTTCAGTAATAGTGAAAAAATCTTTTTTAAGTTGAGAGCTATTAGGAAGCAGTGTAAAGTATTTTGTAATCTCTTCAAATTTATCTTTTGTAAATAATGTAAATTCTTCAAATTTTTTGGATGACAAATCATTAATGAGATTTAGATATGATGTTATTCGATCTGCTCTATGATCTTTAGATGATTTAAGAATCTCAGTATAAGGATAACCATACTGTTCGCTATATAATTTTCTTAATCGCTCAAGTAGCACATCATCAACAATAGAAATAACTGAATCAATTCCGTACTGGGCAACTTTTAATGGGGTATCAGCTGTAAAAGCTGTTCCCATAACGGGTATATGAAATGTATGTGTATTATTCATCAATTTTTTTATACTGCACAAAGATATATTAACTTAACTAAGAAATAACAAATTGAACAGTATTTCTACTTTTTTGTTCAAGTAACACCTTATTATCCTTAGTGATAAATTTTATAGAGTCATCAGTATAATGACGAATAGTATATAGAGTAAGTGAGGTGTTATAAAAAACACTAAAATTCTTAGATAAATCTTTAATAAATTTTGGAACTTTGTATTTGTCATTATCAATACAAATAGAAAAACTTACTGCAGAATTCTGCATTAAATTCAATCTAATATTATACTTTGACATTAGTGAAAATATCCAACTTAAATGTTCTTCAATAATAAAGGATAAATCGTTATCTGATATGGAAACTAAAACCTGGTTTTCTTTCACAATATATGAAGGGATCTTTTTAGCTTTTTCTGTGTCATTAATTAAAGTTCCTATATTATCAAGCTTTATAAATGAACGCACTTGCAATGGAATGGATTTCTTTTGTAATGGCTGTATTGTTTTAGGATGAATCACTTTTGCACCATAAAATGCTAGCTCAATTGCTTCAGTAAAAGAAATATTATCTAAAAGATGAGTTTTACTAAAGAATCTAGGATCTGCATTTAACACTCCATCAACATCTTTCCAAATAGTAACACCACTTGCGTCAAGAGAATAAGCTAAAATTGCAGCAGTAAAATCAGATCCCTCCCTACCTAATGTAGTAGTGAAATTTTCTGAAGTACAACCAATAAAACCCTGAGTAATCACTGGAAAATCAACTATTTTTTCTTTTATAGAAATATCCGTAAAGTCCCAATCAATAATGGCATTCTGATGTTGATTGTCAGTTTTTATACAATCTCTAGCGTCTATGAAAATATTTGAAAAATCATTAATCTTAAGAAAAGAACTCAGAATATTTGATGACAATAATTCTCCTACAGATACTATCTGATCATAATCATATGAAAAATTAGTATTTGGCTCCTCCTCAAGAACCCAATCTATCTCAATAAATAAATTTTCAACAATATTATAAATTTCATTATCTAATGGGAAAAGCTCTTTAATAATATTATAGTGAATTTGTTTTACCTCATTAAACTTATCATCTATTAATGAACTCTTACTAACATATAACTCTACTAATTCTTCTAATAAATTTGTAATCTTACCTATAGCAGAAAAAACAATAACAATATTGTCTTTTTTATAATTTGAAAGTATTTTGGCAACATTAATTATAGATTGAGCATCTTTAATAGAGGCCCCTCCAAATTTTAATATTTGAATCATAAAAATTGAATATTTATGAAACAAAGTTAACAATTGTTTTTTCATATAATTAAGTAAAATATTAGATATTTGCACTATATGAAAATTGCATTATTAACCTCGGGTGGAATAGCTCCTTGCCTATCAGCTTCGGTGGGAAGACTTGCTGAAAATTATTTAGAAAACTATCCCGAAGCCGAGATTATAGGATATTTAAATGGGTATAAAGGATTGCTTTTAGGAAACAGTATTCAATTTACTAAAAATATTAAAACAAAAATTTCTAACTTTTATTCTTTTGGAGGAAGTCCATTAGGTAATAGTAGAGTCAAACTCACAAATATTCAAGACTGTATTAATAAAAATTATATTAACAGGGGCGAAGATCCACTAAAAATAGCTGCAGATCAATTAGTAAAAGATGGAGTTACAATTTTACATACAATTGGGGGAGATGACACAAATACTACAGCTTCAGATTTGTCTAATTTTCTCAAAAAAAATAACTATAACTTGACAGTTGTTGGACTACCCAAAACAATAGATAATGATGTTTATCCTATAACTCAAACTTTAGGAGCATGGACAGCGGCTGAACAAGGGGCAATATTTTTCGAAAATATAGTTAATGAAAATACAACAAGCGATAGACAATTAATAATTCACGAAGTAATGGGGAGACATTGTGGGTGGCTTACAGCAGCAACTGCATTTGAGTATAGAAAAAGATTAGAGAATCTTCAATTTATAGAGGAACTAAATATTATTAAAGAAAAATGGGACATCCATTCAATTTTAATACCAGAAAAAGAAATAGATTTTGATTTAGAATGTAAAAGATTAAATAACATAATGAACAAATATGATTGTGTGAATATTTTTTTAAGTGAAGGAGCTGGACAACAATTAATTATAGACGAAAAAACTAAAAACGGCGAACATATTGAAAGAGATGCTTTTGGACATGTTAGGCTAGATGACTTAAATCCTGGAAAATGGTTTGCAAAAGAATTTTCAAAAAGACTTTCTGCTAATAAAGTTTTAATTCAGAAAAGCGGATACTTTAGTCGATCAGCAAAACCAAATCTAAAAGATCTCGAATTAATCATAAAATGTGCTGATAAGGCTGTTGAAAGTGCTGTCAAAGGAATTAGCGGGGTTGTGGGATGGGATGAAGAAAACAACAATACTCTAACAACAATAAAATTTAATCGAATCAAAGGAGGAAAACCATTTGACACCAATCAAGCATGGTATACTAAAATGCTAACAGAAATTAAAAATATTTAAACCAAAGCTTTATTAATACATCAATTCTAAAATATTTTGAGCAATCAAAAACCATACAGGAAATTGAAAATGTATTAAAATCTGAAATAAAAAAAATTAATTTTAAAGGCAATATTGGATCCTCTCTTGCTTTTTATTCAGCTGTAGTTATTCAAAAATCAACAAATCCAAATTTATTTATTTTTAGCAATAAAGAGGAGGCTTCATATTTTATAAATGATTTGGAAAACATAATAAACAAAGAAGTTTATTTTTTCCCAGCTTCATATAGGAGAGCGTACCAAATTGAAGAAACTGATAATGCTAATATTTTATTAAGATCAGAGGTTCTGAATAAATTAAATAATAAAAAAAACCCTGTAATTATAACTTATTCTGAAGCATTATCAGAAAAAGTAATTAGCCGAAAAGAATTAAAAAGACAAACAATTTCAATCAGGCAAAAAGAATTAAAAGAAATTCAAGATTTTGAAAATGAACTTATAAGTCACAAGTTTGAATCTGTAAATTTTGTTACTGACCCAGGACAATACTCTATTAGAGGAGGTATTGTAGATGTTTTCTCATATGCAAATGAATTTCCTTTCAGAATAGAGTTTTTTGATGATGAAATTGAAAGCATTAGAAGCTTTGACATAAATAGTCAACTATCTTTAGATATTAAAAAGAAAATTTCAATTGTTCCTAATACTGAAGCAAAAAAACTAACAGAAACTCAAGTAAGCTTAATAGAGTATTTACCTAAAAACTCACATGTCTGGATAAAGGATGTAAATTTTACTAGCGAGATTTTAAATGACTATTATCAAAAATCAGTAAATAAATTCACAGAACTTACTAATACCAAACATCTAGACCCTAGACACTTATTTACAAATGGAGAATTATTTTTAAAACAGATATTAGAGCATAAAATCATAGAATTAGATAAACCATTTTTTAACCCTCAAAAAGTTATTGAAGCCAATTGCTCTCCGAATACTATATTTAATAAAAACATAAATTTATTATCTGACACATTAATTGAAAACAACTCTAATAATATCCAAAACTTCATTCTATGCTCCACTAATGAACAGAAAAATAGATTTCATAATATTCTTGAAGATAAATTTGATCTATCACAGATTAGCCTTGAACAATTATCAATACATGAAGGATTTACTGATCATAATAATCAAGTAGCCTTATATACTGATCACCAAATATTTAATCGTCATCATAAGTTTAAATCAAAAACAAAATTTAGTGACAAACAAATTATAACATTAAAACAATTAACAAATCTTAAACTTGGAGACTATGTTACTCATATAGATCATGGAATTGGACAGTTTAGCGGATTACATAAAATAGATAATAATAATAAAAAACAAGAAGTAATAAAAATCACATATAAAGGGGGTGATTTACTTTATATCAGTATTCACGCTTTACATAAAATTTCAAAATTTTCAGCGAAGGAAGGTGGAGTGCCAAATATGAATCAACTTGGAACTCCTAGCTGGAATAAATCAAAACAAAAAACAAAAAACAAAATAAAAAAAATTGCTTTTGATTTAATTTCATTATATGCAAAAAGACGAACTATTAAAGGATTTTCATTCTCAGCCGATTCATATCTTCAATATGAACTTGAATCATCCTTCATGTATGAAGATACTCCAGATCAAAACAAAGCAACAATTGCAATTAAGAATGATATGGAAAGCCAGGTTCCGATGGATCGATTAATTTGTGGAGATGTAGGTTTTGGCAAAACAGAAATAGCAATAAGAGCTGCATTCAAAGCTGTAGCTGACAACAAACAAGTGGCTATTTTAGTACCAACTACAATACTAGCTCTTCAACATTTCAAAACCTTTTCAAAACGACTAGAAAGCCTTCCGTGTAAGGTTGATTATATTAATCGATTTAGAACAAAAAAAGAACAAAAAGCAATAATTGAGAATCTAGAAAATGGCAAGGTTGATATAATTATTGGTACGCATAGAATTGTTGGTAAAGACATACTTTTTAAAGATCTTGGGCTATTAATAATAGATGAAGAACAAAAATTTGGCGTTAATATTAAAGACAAGCTAAAATCATTTAAAACAAATATTGATACATTAACACTAACAGCCACTCCAATACCAAGGACCTTGCAATTTTCTCTTTTAGGCGCAAGAGATCTCTCTATAATAAACACCCCTCCTCCTAATAGACAAAGTATAGATACAAAAATTATAGGCTTGAATGAGGCGATAATTAGAGATGCAATAATGTATGAAATGTCAAGAAATGGGCAGATTTTCTTTGTTCATAATAGAGTTGAAAATATAAAAGAGGTTGCAGGTTTTCTAAACAGACTATGCCCAGATGCTAAAATAAAAACTGGTCATGGACAAATGGAAGGTAACGCAATTGAAAGATTAATGAGTGAATTTATAGAAGGAGAATTTGATATTTTGGTGTCAACAACAATAATTGAAAATGGTGTAGATATTCCAAATGCTAATACAATTATAATTAATAATGCACAAAATTTTGGATTAAGTGATCTTCATCAAATGAGAGGAAGAGTTGGAAGAAGTAATAAAAAAGCATTTTGTTTTTTGATAAGCCCTCCAACTCATCAAATATCTGAAGATTCTAGAAAAAGATTAACCGCACTTGAGCAATTCTCAAATATTGGTAGTGGGTTTAAAATTGCTATGAGAGATCTTGACATAAGAGGAGCTGGCGATTTATTAGGAGCAGATCAGAGTGGTTTTATTAACGAAATTGGTTTTGAAATGTATCAACGAATCCTTAATGAAGCAATTGAAGAATTAAAAATTGAAAAATTTAAAGACCTTTTTAAAAATGAAAAAAATAAATTTATTGCTAAGGATTGTCAATTAGATACCGACGAAGAAATTTTAATTCCAGATAATTACGTCTCAAATATTGAAGAAAGATTAAATATTTACAAAGAATTAAATGACATTCAAGATGATAATAATCTAATCACATTTGAAAAAAACTTGATAGATAGATTTGGACAAGTTCCAAATGAAATACACACGCTTTTTGAAGCAATTAAATTACGATGGAAAGGAAAAGAGTTAGGATTTGAAAGAATTATTATAAAAAATAAATCTCTAAGAGCATATTTTATTTCCGACAATCAATCAAATTATTTTGAAAGTAATTCATTTAAGCAAATTCTAAGCTTTCTTAAGAAGAATCCACAATCGTGTGAATTAAAACAACTAAACGGAAAATTATCATTAAGAAAAAATAATATTTCTGATATAAGTGATGTTTTAAGTTTATTTAAAAAAATACTTTCTGAAGTTGTTTAAAATTCTAAAGCCTAAAGCTTATAAACAAGACGGGTAAGTTATTAACAATAAATTTATTATGATATAAATGACTTGATATATCTAGATGATTTGGGTAAAATTGCATGTAATAATATCTTAAAAAAGATGAGTGATAAAATAAGAATCAAAAATGCATTAATTTCGGTCTTTGATAAAAATGGACTAGAAGAGATTGTTAAACAATTATCAGATTTTAATATTGACTTGTATTCTACTGGGGGAACAGAAAAATTCATAAAAGATTTAGACATTAAAGTTAATAAAATAGAAGACCTAACAACATATCCCTCTATACTTGGCGGCAGAGTAAAAACATTACATCCAAATGTTTTTGGAGGAATCTTAGCAAGAAGAGACAATACGAAAGATCAAGAACAATTAAAAAAATATGACATACCTGAATTTGATTTAGTGATTGTTGATCTATATCCATTTGAAGAAACAGTTAAAAACAATAGTATTCATCAGGAAATAATTGAAAAAATTGATATTGGAGGGATTTCATTAATTAGAGCTGGAGCAAAAAACTACAAAGATGTACTGGTAGTTTCACAAAAAAAACAATATACTGAAATTCTAGAAATTTTAAAGAATAATGGACCTTATTCAAACGAAGCACAAAGAAAAGAATTTGCTTCTGAAGCTTTTAACTTATCTTCACATTACGATACTCTAATATTCAAATTTCTAAATTCTAAAGATAAACCAATTTTTAAAGAAAGTATAAATAAAAATAAAGAGTTGAGATATGGGGAGAATCCTCATCAAAAAGGGTATTTTTTTGGAAACATAAACGAAATTTTTGACCAGTTAAATGGCAAAGAACTTTCTTACAATAATTTACTTGATGTAGATGCTGCAGTAAATTTAATTTCTGAATTCCAAGAAACAACATTTGCAATTTTAAAACATAATAATGCATGTGGAATTGCTAGCAGAGATAATTTAAAAGAAGCCTTTGTAGATGCGCTAGCTGGAGATCCTGTATCCTCTTTTGGTGGAATTCTAATTACTAACAAAGAAGTTGATTTAGATACAGCATTAGAAATCAACAAACTTTTCTATGAAGTATTAATAGCTCCGAGTTTTTCAGATAATGCACTTGAGGTATTAAAAAGCAAAACAAAAAGAGTTTTATTAAAACAAAAAAATATAAATTTATCAAAGACACAATTTAGAACAATTTTAAATGGTGTGCTTGTCCAAGATAAAGATTTAATTACTGACTGTATTGATATAATGAAAACTGTAACTAAAAAAACACCTTCAAAACATGAACTGGATAATTTAGTTTTTGCTTCGAAAGTTTGTAAACACACAAAATCTAACACTATTGTGTTTGTAAATAACAAACAACTGCTAGCAAGTGGAGTTGGCCAAACATCAAGAGTAGATGCTCTTAAACAGGCTGTTGAAAAAGCAAAAAACTTTAAAATGAATCTTGTTGGATCTGTAATGGCCTCTGACGCTTTTTTTCCTTTTCCAGACTGTGTAGAGCTTGCTAATAAATCTGGAATTTCATCTGTAATTCAGCCAGGAGGATCTATTAAAGATAATTTATCAATAGATTATTGCGATGAAAACAATTTGAGCATGGTAATGACAAGTACAAGACACTTTAAACATTAAAAAAATAAATTATGGGATTTTTTGACTTTATGCAAGAAGCTATAGCAATTGATTTAGGAACTGCTAATACATTAATCGTTTATAATGATAAAGTTGTAGTTGACGAACCCTCAATAGTTGCTAAAAATGTCAGAACAGGAGAGGTAATTGCAATTGGAAAGCGCGCACAACAAATGCATGGTAAAGCTCATAGAGATATTGAAACCATGAGACCACTTAAAGATGGAGTTATTGCTGACTTCCAATCTTCAGAACAAATGATCAGAGGTTTTATTAAGATGATACCAAGAAAACGAACACTTTTTTCGCCTGCTTTAAAAATGGTTGTCTGCATTCCTTCTGGTGTTACTGAAGTAGAAAAAAGAGCAGTTGTAGATTCAGCTGAACACGCAGGAGCTAAAGATGTATGGCTTATTATGGAGCCTATGGCTGCTGCAATTGGAATTGGAATCGATGTTTTGGAGCCGAAAGGAAATATGGTTATTGATATAGGTGGAGGAACAACAGAGATTGCTGTTATTTCATTAGGAGGTATAGTTTGTGACAAATCAATTCGGGTTGCTGGAGATGAATTCACAGACAATATTAAAAACTACATGAAAACAAGACATAATATTGCTGTCGGAGATATTATGGCAGAACAAATTAAAATCAATGTTGGTTCAGCTCTAACAGAATTAAGTGAACCACCACCAAATTATGCAGTTCATGGAAGAGATCTGATGAGTGGTATTCCTAAAGAAATCATTGTGACTTATAAAGAAATTGCTGGAGCACTAAACAACTCAATAGAACAAATAGAAGAAGCAGTAATGAGCGCTTTATTTCAAACACCTGCTGCACTTTCGGCTGATATTTATAATGAAGGGCTCTACTTGACAGGAGGAGGTTCAATGCTTAGGGGGTTAGACAAACGAATATCTAAGAAAACAAAACTTCCAGTCTACGTTGCAGAAGACCCACTAAGAGCAGTAGCAAGAGGAACTGGGATTGCTTTAAAAAATACTGAAAGCTACACCTTCTTAATAAGATAGAAGAAGAATATGCAGAATCTACTACGTTTTTTAAGAATGTATAATGTTCTGATAATCTTTTTATTGCTACAAGGATATTCTATTAATTTATATCTAAAGAATAACACCTTTCAAAATAATATCTTAATAGAGAAAACAAGCAACTACACTGGAAAAGTATATGATTTCTCTAACTACATAAAAGAATACTTTCAGTTAAAAAATATTAACAATCAATTAATGATTGAAAATTCAAAACTTCACAATCTTAAAAGTAAAAATAAAATCAATTACTTAAGTGACGAAAAATATTTTAATTATTTATCGGCAAAAGTTATCAATAATTCTATTTTCAAGAGGAATAATTACCTAACTATAAATAAGGGTAAAAAGCATGGGGTCGAGGATGGGATGGGAGTAATTTCAACAAATGGAGTTATTGGAATTGTACATTCTACAAGCGAAAATTATGCATTAATAATTTCTATTTTAAATAAACAATCTGCAATAAGCATATGTCTTAAAAAGCAGAATAATTACGGATCATTAAAATGGAGAGGCTTTAATTATAAAGAAGCAAATGTTGAAAGCATACCAAATCATGTGCAAATCTCATCAGGAGATACTATAATCACTAATGGGTACAGTACAATTTTCCCTTCAGAGATAAATATTGGAACAGTAAAATCCTCAAAAAAAAATAACAAAACTGGTAATCAAGATATAATCATTGATTTATTTACTGATTTCAATAATATTAATTGTGTGTATGTGGTTAAATCGCAAAATTCACAAGAACAGCTCAAATTAGAATCATTTAATAATGACTAATCAAATACTAAAATATTTATTACAATTACCTATATATCTATTAATACAGATATGTATTTTAAATGAAGTTTTATTTTTCTCATATATCAATCCTTATTTGTATTTAATAATTCTAATTGTAATGCCATATAAAACACCAAAATGGTTTTTACTACTCTATGCTTTTACAATTGGACTACTACTAGATTTATTTTCAGGAAACTTAGGAATGCACTCTACAGCATGTTTAATTTTAGCGTTGATTAAATCTCCTGTTTTTAAAATAACAATTCCCCATAATATTGTTGAAGAGTATGATGAATTAACAATGGAGAAGGTAGGGGTAAAATCATTTATTTTATATTCGATGATATTAATTTTTATTCATCATGCCATTCTTTTTATTTTAGAACACATTACTTTAGATTTTCAAATCTTTATAAAGATTATTGCAAGCACAATTATAACTACAATAATTATTGTGATTACGCAATTATTTCTGTTTAAAAAGTGAATAAATTCCAAAAAAGATATCAAGTTGTACTAATATTATTTCTTTTAATAGCTTTTATTTTTGTAGTTCAGCTATTTAGAATCCAAATCTTAAATGATAACTACAAATTTTCAGCAAATAATAATGCACTTAGATATGATGTTTTAACTCCTGTAAGAGGGCTGGTTTATGACAGAGATACTAATCTTATTGTTTCTAATATACCTTCATACAATCTGATGGTAATACCAAGAGAAGTTATAGAATTAGACACTATTACTTTGTGTAATCTCATTAATATTGAAATACCTTCTTTTAGAGAAAAACTATCTAACATAAAAAAATATTCAAAATACAAAGCAAGTGTTTTCCAAAAGCAAATCGATTTTAAACAAGCAAGTAAATTGCAAGAAAAACTTTTTCAGTTTCCAGGATTTTTTTTGCAAACAGTTAATACAAGAAGATATTTTACTAAACATGGCGCACATATAGTAGGTTACCTTGGTGAGGTTAATAAGAAAAAAGTAGATGATGAAGACTATTACAATAATGGGGATTTATTTGGAGTTAAAGGAATTGAAGCAGGCTATGAAAAAGAATTAAGAGGAGAAAAAGGCATGTCCATAACATTAGTAGATGTATACAATAGACAACAAGGAAGGTTTCAGCAGGGTAAATTTGATACACTTCCAATATCTGGAAAAAACTTATATTCTACTATAGATATTGAACTACAAAAATATGGAGAGCAATTAATGAAAAATAAAAAAGGAGCAATTGTAGCAATTGAACCTAAATCAGGAGAAATACTTGCACTTATTTCAGCCCCAACATATAGTCCTGATTTACTTTCAGGAAGAGATAGGTCAAAAAATTATCAGCAGTTAATTTCAAATAAGGAAAAACCATTATTTAATAGAGCACTCTCCGGACTTTATCCGCCAGGTTCAATTTTTAAAATACTTAATGGACTTATTGCTCTAGAGGAAAAAGTTATAAGTAAAAATAAATTTTATAACTGTAACAATGGTTTTGAATATGAAAAAGGTAAACTAGTTGGATGCCATCCCCATAAGTCAATAACTAATCTAAGACAAGCAATCACAATATCTTGTAATACTTATTTTTGTAAAGCATTTTCAGATTTATTTAAAAACAGACAAACTACTGAAGAATCTTACACTTTATGGAAGAATCATTTAAGTAGCTTTGGTATTGGAGAGTGGATGAATAATGACTTTGTAAGTGGAACAAAAGGATTCCTTCCTGAACACGACTATTATAATAAATACTATGGAAGAAAAAGCTGGAACTCATCTACTATAATATCAATGGCCATTGGACAAGGAGAGCTCTTATTAACTCCTATACAAATGGCAAATATTGCGGCAATAATTGCAAATAGAGGTTTCTACTATACACCTCATATTATAAAATCAGTTGAGGGTCAAAATGAAATTGACAGCTCATACACTACAAAAAAATTTACAACTATTAATCCAAAATATTTTGAAACAGTTATTGATGGTATGGAACAAGTTATAAAAAACCCAAAAGGAACAGCACATAATATAAGTTCAGATAGTATTGCAATATGTGGTAAAACTGGAACAGCCCAAAATCCAGGCAAAGATCATTCAATATTTATTGCCTTTGCTCCAAAAGAAAACCCACAAATAGCCATTGCAGTATACGTAGAAAATGGAGGATGGGGCTCAACATGGGCAGCCCCAATAGCAGGTTTAATGATAAAAAAATACACCAATAATCCTATAAAAAAAGAACTTGAGGAATTTATTTTAGAAGGAAAAATAACTGAATAATCATGAGAAAAGCAAAAAATATATTTGCGAATATTGATATAACAACAATTATTTTATTCTTAGCATTAGTAGTATTTGGATGGGTAAATATTTATGCTTCTCAATTCAATGACGATATGCAGTTTACTCTAGATTTTTCTACTAGATACGGAAAGCAATTGTACTTTATTATTTTTTCAATTTTTTGCGGCTTTCTAACATTAATTATAGACTGGAAGTTTTATTACTCTTTATCATATATTTTATACGGCCTAATGATCATATCATTAATAGTTGTTTTAATTATTGGTGGAGTTACAGGTGGAGCAACGTCTTGGTTTGAGTTAGGGGGTCTTAAATTTCAACCATCAGAATTTGCAAAATTCACTACAGCATTAGCAGTAGCTAAGTTTTTTAATATGCAAGATTCTAAAAATAAAAAAATTAAAACAAAAATTTATTCTTATATAATAATCTTAATACCTTGTCTACTTATTATACTGCAAAATGATGTAGGAACAGCATTAGTTTTTTCTGCCTTTATTCTTGTTCTATACAGAGAGGGCTTGTCAATAAACATTCTCTTTTTAATTTTAATTACAGCAATATTATTTTTACTAAGCTTATTAATAGATCAAAAAATATTAATTTATATATTTTCAATAATTGCAGTAGTAAGTCTTCTTTTTTTTAGATTTAATAAAAAGGACTTAATTACAATAAGTATTATTTGGCTTGTGTCAGTAGTGTTTATATCAGGTGCTAATTATTTTGTTTATGATATATTAGCTCCTCACCAAAGTAAAAGGATTGATGTTTTATTAGGTAAAGAATTTGATCCATATGGTGCAGGATATAATTTAATTCAATCTAAAATAGCTATTGGCTCTGGTGGTAGTTGGGGTAAAGGATTTTTAAATGGCACTCAAACAAGATTTGACTTTGTTCCAGAACAAAGTACTGATTTTATTTTTTGTACAATTGGAGAAGAATGGGGATTTGTTGGTAGTCTATTTTTTATATCACTTTTCATTGGTTTAATTTGTAGAATAGTATTTCTTGCCGAACGCCAAAGATCTAACTATAGTAGAATATACGGATATAGTGTAGCATGTATTTTATTTGTACACTTTGTAATTAATATTGGAATGACAATTGGACTTCTTCCTACAATAGGAATACCTCTTCCGTTTATAAGCTACGGAGGCTCATCACTATTGGGCTTTACAACTCTATTATTTATATTTCTAAATCTTGATTCTTATCGGCTAGATATACTTAGATAATTAATAAACCTCTGAGCGATTGTCGAGAACATCAGCATCAGTCTCTAAAGCTTTAAAAGATGTAGTAGTTGTATAGTTTTTAATTTTTTCTAGAAGTGAATTTCTCTCAGCTGTAAAATCTCCTTCAGATCTATAAGCGTCTTGTGAAACAACAGATACAACACTTAAGAAATTATTTAATTTAATTGGATCTGAAACAGCACCAATTTCAGTAGCATAAATTGTCCCAATCAATTCTGGAGCATAACCTAAATTATCAACACTTAAAAGAGACATTTGAGCTTTTTTATCACGTACAATATTAATATTCATTGTTTCACTTATTTCTTCAAGACTAGAATAGTCTCCAAGACGCTCTACTAATTTTTCATATTTTTTTTCTGAACGCAAACTTTGTTTTACTCTATTTTCAACTTCACTTAATGGAATATACTCTGAATTATTTTCTTTAGTAATTATAGCAACAACATAAGAATTATCAAATTCAAAAACTTCAGAAACATCTCCTTGAGAAGCTTTATTCATCCATCTAACTATTGAACGGGAATTAGGAAGACCAATAATATTTTCTTTATTAGTTACTACTTTCACATCACTTCTTTTAACTAGATTTTCTTTCATAACAATAGTATCAAAAGAACCATTATCTGAATTCACACTACTTACAAACTGAGCAGCTTGAGTATAGTAATTATTATAAGTCTCTGTACTTGCAGAAATATTACGATCAACATATGCAATTTTAAACTTTTGAATTGATCTACTCTTATTCATAACTTGAATCAAGTGAACACCATATTGAGTTTCAACAACTTTTAATTCATTTCTTAAAGAGGTAAAACAAGCTTCATTAAACTGCTCTAACATAGCACCTTCAACAAACCATCCTAACTCACCTCCCATGATTGCAGAATTTTTATCATCAGATCTTGATTGAGCTAGAGATCCAAAATCTTTACCATTTTCTACTTGTCTTTTTAAATCAAAAATTATTGACTTAGCTGAATCAATAGTAATCTCTTGACTAGGTGATATTAAAATATGTCTTGCTTCAACAGAATCGGGACGCATTTGAACATCTACAAGTTTAGAAATTCTATATGTTGAAGGATTAGATTTATAAGGACCAATAACTGTTCCTACATTATTATCAACTAATAATGAAAATGCAGAATCTTGTACAAAATCCTCTTTTTTATTAAAATTAAATACTGCACGAGCATTATCTGAGTTTCGTCTCACAAGCGTAAGATAATCATCATAATTTACAAAATCAGACTTTAAATCATTAAGAGAAGCTCTTGTTTCTAAATCATCTCCTTTTGTCGGAACAACATTAAAAACAACATAATCAATATTCTTACTTTTTTCTTGACTATAATCATTCTTATTCTCATTATAGTAATTCTTAATCTCTTTATCAGATAATTCAACTAAGGAATCTTCAATCATAGAGTATGGAAGAGAAATATAATTATATGTTGTTATTTGCGTCCCTTCGTTGTAAGAAATCTTAGATTCTTCAGAATTAATATAAACTCCTTTTTCTACTAATTTATCATATTTCTCATTTCTTATTACATTAATTAAGTAATCCTGAAATGACAACCAATTATTGACAGAGGCGCCAGTTTCATCTTGTTCAACTTGTTGAAGATAAGCGAGAACTTTAGTTCTATCAAATCGACCATTATTTGGATCTTGAAAAGCAGGTATTTTACTTACCTCAGGATGAACATTTAAACCAGAGATTCTCTCCATCCACTCATCATCTGATATTCCTATTCCGAGTTTAATATATTCCTCATCCATTATAAGCTCTCTAGTTAGTTGAGCCCAAGCTTGATTTCTAACGCTAGATATGACAGATTGATTAACTATCTGGTTAGGGTTTTGTGATTTCCAATTTTCAATCCCTTGATCAACAGTTTTTTCAAAAGTTTGAATAAGAATTTGTTCTCCTAGCAATTCACCTACATATAATGTGCTTGGCCCTGAAGATCTTGTAGACTGCATAAAATCGCCTAAAATAAAGGCAAGCATAGCAAAGCCTATTACAGTTAAAAGCAAGCCTGATCTATTTCTAATTTTCCCTAGTGTTCCCATATAGCATTTTGTTTATTAAAAGGATGCGAATATACAATTGTTATTTAACAAATAAAAACAAGTTAAAATCTTATCATTTTTACCTAACTAAAAGATGAACTTTAATTACACTTCTATCATCAACTTCTTTTATAGTTATTTTATACTCTTCTAACTCGATAATATCATTTACTTCCGGTATATTCTCTAGAAAATGTAATACTAAGCCGGCTATTGTTTCATACTCATCTGATTCTGGAAGATTTAAATTAAAATTTTTATTAATTGCAATAACATCAAATCTAGCAAAAATTAAAAATTCAGAATCATTAATTTTTTCAACCAAATTTAAATTTGTATCGTGCTCATCATCTATTTCACCAACAATTTCCTCAGTAACATCCTCTATAGTTAGCATGCCAGAAGTACCTCCAAATTCATCAACAACTAGTGCTACTCCTTGATTTCTATCTATAAAGTCAGACAACAACTGCATAGCATGCATAGTTTCTGGAACAAAAGGTATAGGCAATAAAAGAGAGCGAATATTTCTAGGTTCTCTAAACAAATCTGAGGAGTGAACATAACCAATAACACTATCAATATTATTCTTGTAAATAAGGATTTTTGATAATTTAGTTTCAATAAACTTTTCTTTGAGTTCTTCAATAGTAGAAGTAATATTTAAAGCAATAATTTCTGTTCTTGGAATCATACACTCTCTAACCTTTTTTAAAGAAAGGTCTAAAGTATTCTGAAGCATTTCAACCTCTGCTATTGATGCATCTTCTGTATTATTTGAATTTATATGTGTTAAATATTCATCAAGATCAGTTTTATTAAAAAAATGTTTGCTTTCAGTTAATACTTTACCAAAGAATAACTTAATTATTAAATTTGAAGCTTGCATAAAAAACCAGACAAAGGGTTTAAGTAATATAAAAAATACAAAAATTGGTAATGCAAATATTCTTAGAGTTTTATTTGGATAAATCTTAAATATAGATTTTGGTAAAAATTCTGCAGTTACAAGTATAATAGATGTAGAAATAATGGTCTGTACGAAAAGCAGATAATATGCATTAAAAGCAAAATACTGCAAATATGGCGTTAATAGTTTTGCCATTATAATACCATAAATTACCAAGGATACATTATTACCTATTAGCATGGTTGTAATAAAATTAGATTCATTACGTGAAAAAAAAGAAATAACTTTTGATGACATTTTCTCACTTCCCTTATCCAACTCTAACTGAAGTTTATTTGATGATATAAATGCTATTTCAACTCCAGAAAAAAAAGCTGAAAGTATAATAGTTAAGATTGCAATTATTAAATACATATTATTTTAAAACTGTATTAACAAACATTTTACCACTAATTTTTTTAAGCGTATAATCTTTAAAATCTGGATCTGAACTAAAACCTTCAGCATATATAACTTCTTTTTCAGTTGTTATAATTACTTGTTGTTCGGTATAAACTAAATCTTTAGCTTCATCCCAAATTAAATATTCTGTTTCTAACATTCTATTTTTATTTTTTAAAACTACAGAATTAGTCGCCTCCATAATATTATTATTTTCATCAACAACTGCATCTTTAGCAGAAAGATTAGATAAATAATTAGCATCATTATCATAAAAAATGACTTCAAACCCTTCTGAGAAAATTAATTTAGAGGTATTATCTTTATTAAATCTTTCAATCTTATTTGCATTAATTTCAAGTTGAATAATTCCATTTTCTGTATGAATTAATCTAGATTTTTCAATAAGCTCAATTGGCAATTCTAAATCTGAAAACAATTCCTTAACTAGTAACGGGTCATTCTTACATGCATTAAAAAGAATAATTATAAAAAAGACAATAGATCTCATAATTAATCACTTGTTCTAACTCGAGTAGATTTATTAATCCAACATTCTATTTGATAAACAGAGTCCTTATCTATATTATTAAAGAAACAAACTTCAGTAGATGGAAAATATTTTGAATATGTATTTATACTCTTACTTGCTCTAGACTTTACTTTATCATCTGTTAAAGCTTTACTAAACATATCTACTGCTATCCAATATACTGCTTTTTGTTCAAATTCACTTCCACAAATACTAGCTCCAGCTATATAAATATTTCCAAGATTCATGTAAGCTTCTCCCCAATTATTTTTTAATTTTAATGCACTATACACAGCGTCTCTAGCTTCAGAATATGAGCCTGAGTTTCTATAAGCATCTGCTAGACCTAAATAATACTTAGCTTTTTTATCATTATCAACTTCTAAATCAATAGCTTCTTTACAATACTTGATAGCGTTTCTATACTCCTTTCTAGAGATACACATTCTACCCATTTTACTTGCTGAAAGCGCAGAGGGTTCTAAATCATATAACTTAGAAGAAACTTCATAAAATAAATTATCTCCAATGCAATCTTTATTATCTAGTACTTTTACAACTCTTTTTAAAAAAACTATATCCTCAGAAAAGTCAGGAAATTTTAAAGAATAAATTCCAATAAGAGCATCACAATCTGCATAAGGGGTAAATAAAGACTCTACATTTAAAGAAGTTTGAGTAAAATACTTACTTTTTTTAGTATTATTTAAAAGATTATAATCTATAATTTCAGAAAGTTTAGCATATAATTCTAATATATCCTGCTTAGAAATCTTACCATTCTTTTCCATAAAAGTTGCAGATTTAAAATACGCAGAAATTGAACCTGCTGAACTTTTATTGTCTTGAATACTAATAGATTTATTAAGCATTTGATAAGCCTCTTCGTATCTATCTTTATTATATCTTAATAAATCGGCCCCTTTAAGACCAAGCACAAAACCTTCCTTGCCAAAATACTGTATGCGCTTATCATATATCTGCATCAAAGTATCTATATAAGCCTGACGATTAGCTTTATCTTTCTTCATCTTAGCCTTTATAATTATAGGGCCATTTTTGTATATATTACCACTAGCTTTAGGGCAATTCACAAAAGTCCATCTCCAAGGCTCTAAAGCATCTGTATAATTCTTTTGCTTATAGTATTCACGATACAGTGATAAGTTTGTTATACAGCTAACACTATCACTCCCCCATTTATTTTGAGCACTTATATCAAGAGTAAGTATAACTACCAAGCATACTAAAAATAACTTTTTCATATCTTAATTATATTTCTGTTTAACAAACCATATACCTTCGAATGACATACTAAAGCCAAACCTTATATATTGTTCTTTAAGTAAATTATTTGAATTTGTACCTCTTTGACCTAAAACAATTGATAAATCGTAAGTTGATTTATTCTTTTTCATTGGAATACCAATACCAAAACTAATACTCTTATCTTCAAGTTGAATATTATTTATTTGCAAAGGTGTTGTAAACAGTGAAACGCCAATTCTATAATGACAAGTTTTATAGAATGAAGCTACAGAATTAATATCAGGAGTGTATTGTAAACCTGATGAAATTCGAGTACTATTTTCCAAAGAGTCAGTTTCACCTAAAAGCTCATAATCACTCCAATTTTGGACAGAATAATCACCTACAAAAAGCCACTGATCTTTGCTATAAGTCAATCCAAAATTGGTATACTTTGGAAGTATCATATTTCCATTTTCTACTGTATTTAGAAAGGTGTCTTTTACAAGCTCATAAACTCCAGAATATTCAAAGGTCTCGACAAGATTAGATCTTTTAGCGCTTATTTCTGTATTATTAGAAGTATTTACTGCTAATGTTAAATTAGCATTAGAGCTTTCTATTACTTTGGAATATATAGCGCCTAATTCATAATAAATACCTTTAAGATTAATTAAGGAATTTGAGCGAGAGTTGAAAATTGTTTCATCATCAAATTCAAGTTTCTTTCTTCTATTTAAACCTCCAAAAAGATAAGATGCATTTATACCAACAGAAAAATCATCATGTATCTTCAGAGCTCCTCCTAAATAAACTTTACTTATACCTCCATCTCCAGAATATAACATATCTGCATTATACATCTGATCACGACTATTTAAATTATAACCAATACTACTAAATGGAATTAAACCAGCACTTGCACCTATCTTATCTGAAAGAGGGCAAGCAAAAATTATATGACTTAAAGATGTATTATTAACTATTTGATTTTCAGAAATAGAGTTAATATTTATCATATTATGTGACAGACCAGTAGAAAACAAAAATGAATTTGGTTTAAATGCAGTATATGTAGCTGGGCTGTATGGATTTATAATTTTATCGCTGTAGAATGCATAACCCCCACCACCTAATGAGTTAAATGCAGGTGAAAACTGACTAGACAAATCTCCAAGCCCAAATCTCGAATATGGTGAACTAGTACTTTCTTGAGAATATAAAATATTACTCAATAATAATAAAGCAAGTAATATATAATTTTTTAAAAATTTAATCATTAAAATCTAATATTTCATTTAATCCTTTTAACACTAAATAAGGGTGTGCAAATATGCTACTTTTTAGTTCTTTTTCAAAGAATAAATAATCACCACCAGTTAACACAACGATAAAATCATTATTTTGTTTCCTATAATCAGATATTAACTCTCGAACTTCAGATAATATCCCGCGTTGTACACCAGAAATTATTGAACTTTCGGTATTATCACCTTTGAAAAAACTTGTTTTTTGCATAGATAATAGCGGTAACTTAGAAGTATAATGATTTAATGCTTGATAACGCATATTTACTCCTAATGTAATCCTTCCTCCATGATAGGTTTTATTTTTATCTATAAAATCCATAGTCAAACATGTTCCTGAATCTAAAACCCATATATCTTTATTGGGATATAAAAAACCAGCTCCAACAACAGCGGCAATTCTATCGCTGCCAATATTAGATTTATATTTCGACTTAATGGGTAAAGAAGTATTATAATTCAATTCTATACATTTTAAAGTATCTATAATATCTTTTTCTTCTTGCGAAAGTATTCTCACGGTTGAAAAAATAGAGCTTGTTATTTTATGATTATGACAAAAATTATTAATAGCATTATTCAAAATACTTTTAACTGTTATACTAGTAAACATCTTCTTTTCACTAAAAAGAGCAAGCTTAATACTAGAGTTGCCAATATCAATAATTAATTTCAATAGATGAATTTTTATCAAAATTACGAAAAAGAGCTTGTACGATATGATTTGTTATTTTATTTCTTCATATAAAAAATTCTATTAAATTTGCACCCCCTTGTTTGATGGTACCTTAGCTCAGTTGGTAGAGCAATGGACTGAAAATCCATGTGTCCCTGGTTCGATTCCTGGAGGTACCACACAAATAAAAGCAGCCTTTTAGGCTGCTTTTATTTTTTAAACTAAATTAATTTTAAGTAACATTAGATGCAATGCATAGTTTATAATTTAAAAAAGTTAATCTTTGTAACTAATTAAAAATCTTTATGGATACAGTTTTTACTATTGAGTTTTTATCAGAAGAATGGATAAGAAATGCCTCTATAACTGGTTTTTTCATGATTCTTTATTTTTATATCGCCTCAATAACAAAAGAGGAAAACATTACTAAATTCTTAAAAATTAGTGCACTAATTGTAATAGTAATGACCCTAACTAATCATTTTTTAATGATTACAAATGGATCATGGACACTAAAAAAGGATTTACCATTACACTTATGTAGCATCTCTGCATTAGTTTGTTGTGTCATTTTCTTTGTTAAGAAAAAACAATTTTTATTTGAATTTTTATTTTATGCTGGAATAACTGGAGGACTCCTATCAATACTAACTCCTCAAATCACTCTTTACAATGAGAATTATTTTTTTTATATAATGTTCTATTTTAAGCATGCTGCAATAATATCGATACCGATAGTTTTAATGTTTAGAGTAAAAATGAATCTTAGTAAATATTCAGGGCTCAAAATTTTTGTAATTCTTAATATATTACTTGCAATAATAATGCCACTTAATGCTTTAATTGGATCAAATTACTTTTATGTTGCAACACCTCCTGAGGTGAACAATCCTCTTATCATTTTGGGTGAAGGAAGAATTTTAGGACTTCCTGATTATGTTTTTTATTGGGAAATAATACTTATCATAATTATTATTTTATTTTACTCAATCTTTAAAAAAAGAAAATAGCTTTTTAAAATGACGGATAAAAATTTCTCAAAGTACCTAACTAGAAATTAGATTTTTATTATTCTACAATAATTTTTTGTGTAAAAGTAGATTTATTATCACTTATAGTTAAAGCATATATACCCGAAACCAACTTTGAAACATCAATAAAATTAGCATGATCAGTAATATTATTATCTGAATATACTTTCTGACCAACTAAATTATTAATAACAATATTATATGATGTATTATGTAAATTTTCTATTGTTAACTGTTCATTAGTAGGATTAGGGAAAATATTAAAATCTAATTTATAAGCCTCTTCTTCAACTGAACTAATAGTTCCAAAATTCATTCTTATTAATAATGCTTTGGATACTGTATACCAATCTCCATTACCACAATTATCTTGAAGATACTTTGATGTATTAGGATTTGTAGTGCTACTTATTAAAGAGGTGTCAAGAGGATGTTGTCTCCCATGAACGGCAGCCATATATGATGTTCCTGAAAATAATGGATATGGAACTAATAATGGAATTGTCACCCAAGAGTCAATATCAGAAGCAGTGATAGTATACGAGTCTGATTCTTCTAACCATATTTGACCATTTGTTTCATAAAGCTCAACATTAAGCTCTGCTCCCACAACAGATTTATCATTTACATGAAAAGATATTGAGGTTATTATAGTATTTTCATAAATATCAAAAGCATTTGCAAGTACTTGCCCGCCACAGGATCTACCAAGAAAATAACCACCTCCCGCATTTGAACCATCAGAATTCCAGTCATAATCAACACCATATACAGAATCAGTTATTATAGTTCCTTTTACAAGAGTATCTGTAGAAATAAATGAATCTGATGTTGCCCAGAAACTTATATCATGATACCCATAATTAGTAGGAGAGAAATTATTATCTGTAGCTAGAGTATCATATCCATTAACATCAGATGTGATAAAAGGAGAAGAGGAAGTGAAAAATATATTACCAGAATCATCAGAAACTAATGTATTTAGGCTTGTATTTAATTGAGAATTAGCTCCATTGTTTTTAATAACAGCTTCCATTCTATATGGGTTTTGATTTGCTTGACTCATTGGGTTAAATGTATAATCAACACCAATATCACCAGTTAGCTGATAACCTAACCACCAACCTCCGTATGTATGGTCAGAGATCTCTAATCTATTTGGGCTTGTTTCTACTATTTTAATATCGTCTATCATCCAATAATAACATCTAGCAACCCAGCCAAATCTAATATATACAGTTGATTGATTTCCAGCAACTGAAGATATATTTATACTTGTATATTCAGGATTTGATGATTGTGTGTTATTAGATAATCCATTATTTACTAAATAAGGAATCCAATTAATAGAGTCAGAACTCACATATACTGTTGGAGGTGTGAAATTATTATTTCCTAAATTATTATATCTATACAAATGTTCAAATTCCAAACTAACTGCAGGATTAGATGATAGATCAATAGCATTTGTAGTTACAATTGATTCAATATATTGATATGTTGATCCAGATGGCTGACCATTAGCGTAATGATTAGCAGAATCTATATCACATATTAAAAACCCATCAGATGCTGTAGATGATGTAAGTTCATTTGAACCAGATGTTCCTTGATTACCATTATAATATCCGTAAGTCCCATCAAGTGTCCATTGCCAATTACATGTTGCAAAACCACCTCCCATATTAGTAGAGTTTCGTGACCAGTTAGAGGGAAAACCTGACGAAAAATCTTCAGACCATATTGGTGGTAAAAAGGAGTTATTAGAAGAGTTTTTTATATTTATTGAGTTGTATTCTGTATTATCACAATTATTACTTGTACTACTAACTGTCTCTTGCTGAGAATAAGCAGAGAAAGAAAAAATGATAGAGAAAATAAATAAGTAGATATTTTTCATAAAAGAGTTTTAGATTTAGTAACAAATATAATAAAAAAGCCCTATCGTAAAATAGGGCTTTTATTAAGACTAAAAATTAAAAGTAAACTACTCTACTATAACTGGCTTTACTAATACTTGATTATCATATTGAACTTTAACCATATAAATACCTTTATCAAACTTACTTAAATCAATGACTTGAGAATTAATTCCTTTACTGTTATTAAAGTAAACTTCTTGTCCTAAAACATTACTTACTAAAATAGAAGAAGCATTTAATTCTGTACTAACAGTAAATATTCCATTTGATGGATTTGGGAAAATATTAAAATCAAAACCTTGATTTTCATCTATTTTATTAATTGTTCCAAAATTCATTCTAATAGCCATTTTAGAGGTTGTAGTATACCAAGTACCAAAAGGGTTAGCGCCAATATCACATCCATTGTCTTGAATGTATCCTGAAGAAGCAGGATTTGAAATAGCTGTAATAGTAAAAGTATCTGTTGGGTGAGGTCTTCCATGAATAGCAGCCATATATCCAGTACCCTTATTTACAAATGTAGGGTTTAGCAAGGGGATAGTTACCCACGATCCTAAATCTGAATTAGTTAACTGATATGGATCAGATTCAGCTAAAAATATAGCGTTTGTACCAAAACCTTCAAATAACTCAACTGTCATCTCAGCCCCAATTTGGGAGCCAGTTCCTACATGAAAAGAAATTGATGTTACTTGAGCATCATTATAAATAT
Organism: uncultured Weeksellaceae bacterium; assembly: GCA_964397025.1. Lineage (GTDB taxonomy): Bacteria > Bacteroidota > Bacteroidia > Flavobacteriales > BACL11. Next base: position 2,572 of record CAYNGO010000003.1, on the reverse strand, counting down.
CATATGCAGTTGCACCAACTTGTCCTCCACAAGATCTACCAATAGGCCAATAACTTGTACCAAGGCCAGTTCCATCTGAATTCCAGTCATAATCAATACCATAAATTGAATCCGTTACTATAGTAGTCATAGTAGCTGTATCAGTTGTAGGGAAAGAGTCTGAAGTTGCCCATAAACTAATGTTATGAATCCCCATCACTGAAGGAATAAATGAATTTGAAGTAGCTAGAGTATCTGATTCTGATGAATTTAAAGTAATAGGATTAGACATATCAGTAAATAAAACTGTACCCATATCATCAGCAATTTCAGAATTTAATTTTACATTATACTGTGAATTTGCTCCTGTATTTTTAATAACAGCCTCCATTCTATAAGGATTACCCATTGCTTGTAACATTGGATTAAAAGTATAATTACAACCTAAATCTCCAGTTGTTTGATAACCTAACCACCAACCACCAAATATCTCATCTTCACAAGTTAATAAATTAGCTGGTGTTTCTATTAATTGTATATCGTCAATCATCCAGAAATAATAACCCTTATAGCCTCCATATAAAACTGAACCATCATATATAAATTGAATTCTAACATCGGGTTGTCCAGCTATACTAGCTGGTAAATTAAGCATAACTTGAGCATCTTGATCAGTAGCTGAATTAACATCAATTCCAGGGTGAACATCCATTGTTTCAATAAAATTAAGTCCACCATCAATACTAAAAGCAACTCTTGCAACACCAGCAAATTGTCTATAGTAACTATTAATTATAAGTGAGGCTGCAGGATATAATGAACAATCAATCGACCCTGTTGTAAGTAGACCAGTATGTCCATTTGGGGCATTAGATCCATTTGATGGATACATACCTGTTCCATTACCACTTTGAGCTTGAATTCCTCCATTATCATAGTAGTCAGAATCAAAAATCATAAAACCATTTCCTGCTGAAAGAGACTGAATAGGAGATCCGTTGCCAGACCAAGCCCCTTCACTTCCAACAGTTTGATTTGGTGAAGTTGAAGGACCTCTGTATGCCCATGGTGCTGCTGGAGAGTTTGTCCAAGTAGTTGGAACACCACTTGCAAAATCTTCTGACCAGAATGGTGCAACAGATTTAGGTATTTTTACATTTGAAACATACTCTTTAGTATTCTTTGAAGTTAAAATATGTTCTGGGTTAATTTGACCAAAAGAGACTTGGCATATTAATACAGCACAAATAATTGTGTAAATTTTTCTCATAGTATTTTATTTTTTTGAAAGGTAAAAGTACAAAATCTAATTAATATTAAATTATCTAAAAAATGATATTAAAATATTCAAATTATAGTATTTATTAACACAAAAAAAGGCACAGTGTTAACTGTGCCTTCTAAATAAAAAATATCGTTTTTTATTCTATAATTAATTTCTGAGTATAAGAATTATTTTCATTATCAAATTCAACAGTATATACACCAGATTTAAGATTTGAAAGATCAATTGTTCTATTTGACATATTATCTACTTTTCCGTTAATAGCAACTTGACCAATAATATTTCTAACAGTAAATTTATAGCTGTCGTTATTTTGATTAGCGATAGTAAATATACCGTTGGATGGATTTGGATAAATACTAAATCCTGATGTAATCTCATCATTTACTGAACTCACAGAACCAAAATTCATTCTTATAGCAATAGGAGAGGCTGTATACCAGTATCCAAACCCTTGAGTTCCAATATCACATCCATTATCTTGAATATAACTTGATGCATTTTCATTACTTGTGGTACTAATTAATAGTGTATCTAGAGGATGTTGAGTTCCTTTTACAGCAGCCATATATCCTGTACCTGCTAATAATGAATAAGGGTTTAATAATGGAATTGTTACCCAAGAGCCTATATCTTGAGCTTGTATTATATATTCATCAGATTCATCTAAGTATATCTGACCTGTTGCCTCATATACTTCAACAGTTACTTTAGCCCCTACATTAGATGAAGGGTTAACATGAAATGAAATAGAAGTAAGTGAAGTATTTGCATAAATATCAAAGACATTAGCTACTACTTGACCACCACAACCTATACCAGTATAATATCCTCCAGCCATATTAGATCCATCTCCATTCCAATCATAATCAACAGCATATACAGAATCAGTAACAATAGAACTCATAGTCATCGTATCAGTTGTTGGGAAAGAATCTGATGTTGCCCAAAAAGAGAAATTATGAATACCCATACTTGAAGGGCTAAAATTTGATGTTGTTGCAGTAGTATCCGTTTGACCATTAGGAGCTCCTAATAAAGTTGAGGGAGAAGAAGTAAAAGAAGAAATACTACCACTTGGCTCTTCAACATTTACATGCAGAGTCACATTGTTTTGAGTATTAACTCCAGTATTTGATAAAACAGCCTCCATTCTATATGGATTTGCTATTGCTTGTGCCATAGGGTAAAGAGTATAATCAATACCAAGATCTCCAGTAGCTTGATATCCTACCCACCAACCACCAAATGTTTCATCAGTGCATGTTAATCCATTATCAGGAACCTCTTCTATAGACACATCATCAA
>CAYNGO010000002.1:67343-95992 GCA_964397025.1 uncultured Weeksellaceae bacterium | reverse complement strand
TAAATCTAATACACCCTTAAGAGCAAGGTCTTGCGCTTGTGCAGTAAAACTTTGTGTAAAAGCAAACAAGATCGCAAAAAATATTTTTGTAAAATTTTTCATAATAATTTATTTTTATTTTTAAGCTTTAAATTTAGTAAAAAAAATCCTTAGTGAGCATTTAACACTAATCATTTTTACTAGAGTATATTCTGTTTTGTATATAAGTTTTTTGATAAATAGAGATGGATTATTGTCCTTTTACTAACCAAATATAACTACCTATTATATATATAGTACTAATTTTTTTTGGGAATTTTTTTTAAAGAAAATACAAAAAAAAAGGGTGGTCAAGCACCCTTTTAAGACATTACTTCTAATGTCCAAAACTAAAACACAATATTACTTGACTAATATTTTAACAAAACAATTTTTATTTTTTTATTTCCATATATTCAATAAGATCGATAAGTTTATTTGCATAACCCCATTCATTGTCATACCAGCTAACTAATTTGTAAAACTTAGAACTTATCTCCAGTCCAGCTTTTGCATCAAAAATTGAAGTTCTGCTATCAGAAACAAAATCAGACGAGACAACCTCTTCATCTGTATATCCTAATATTCCTTTATATTTTTTTGATTTTGAGGCTTCTTGCATTGCTTGGCATATTTCTAAATATGAAGTCTCTTTTTTAAGATTAACACTCAAATCAACAACTGATACATTTGCTGTTGGCACTCTATAGGCCATACCTGTAAGTCTCCCTTCCATTAAAGGAAGTACTCTAGAAACAGCTTTTGCAGCTCCAGTTGAAGAAGGGATGATGTTTTGTAAAGCCCCTCTACCTGATCTCCAGTTGTTTGGCGATGGACTATCAACAGTTTTTTGAGTTGCTGTTGTTGCATGAATAGTTGACATTATTCCGTTTTCAACACCATAATTTGTATCTAAGACATCAATTATTGGAGCTAAGCAATTTGTTGTGCATGAGGCATTAGAAACAACATCCATTTTATTATCATAATCCTCATGATTAACACCCATTACAAACATTGGCGTCTTGTCTTTTGATGGAGCTGATAAAACAACCTTTTTAGCACCTGCCTCTAAATGATATTTTGCTACTTCAGTAGTTAAAAACAGGCCTGTTGATTCAACGATGTATTCAGCGCCTACCTCTTTCCAATTAATTTTTTTTGGATCTTTTTCTGAACTAACTCTAATTTTATGTTTACCAATAATTAAATAGTTTTTCTGAATAATTATTTCATCTTTTAGCCTTCCGTGGGTTGAATCATATTTTAACATATACGCTAAATATTCTATTGAAAACAAATCATTTATTGCTACAATTTCAATATTATTTCGTTCTAAGCAGCTTCTTAACGCTAACCTTCCTATTCTTCCAAAACCGTTAATACCAATCTTCATTATGTGAAATTTTGATTAATTTTTAGCAAAGTTAGTGTAAATCAAACACTTTCTGTCATTTTTGATGGTTTTATTGTACTCTCTTTTATAAAATATATTATGTTTGTCCGAATAAAATTTAGAAAATGATATTAATAGCTGATAGTGGTTCAACAAAATGTAGTTGGGCAATATGTGATACAAAAGGTAATATAGTAGATAGATGTAGCACTATTGGTTTTAATCCCTACTTTATTAAATCAAAAAAAGTAACCACTCATTTAGAAGAATCCGATCTTAGTGAAATAAAAGAGAAAATAACGGATGTTTACTTTTATGGAGCCGGGTGTTCCTCAAAAAAAATGAATAATATTATTGAACAGCCATTTAAAGAATTTTTTTCTAAAGCCTCAGTTAATATACATCATGATTTAGATGCCGCATGCTATTCAATGTATGATGGAAAGCCAGCTATTACCGGAATATTAGGTACAGGATCAAACTCTTGCTATTTTGATGGTAGTAAAATATATGAAAGCGCTCCATCTTTAGGATTTATGCTTGGCGATGAAGCATCAGGAAATAATTTTGGTAAGAAGCTTGTAAACCTATACTTTAATAATATTTTAGATGCTGATTTAAAGGAAAAGTACGAAGAGATCTGTGAGAAAGATATTGCAGTCGTTAATGCTAATGTTTATAATAACTCTAGAGCAAATGTATACCTAGCTAAATTCTTCCCTTTTGTTTCTGATAATAAAAGCCACCCTCAAATGAAAGAGCTTATCATTAGCTCACTGGATGAGTTTTTTAATCTTCATATTTCTTGTTTTGAGAATTATCAAGATGTAAAAATTAATTTTATAGGATCTGTTGCCTTTTTTTTAAAACAAGAATTAACAGAGGTTGCTAATAAGCACAATTGTGAAATAGGGTATGTTGTGAAAAACCCAATTGACAAGCTAATTGAATACCACTTTAAGAAATAATCTTTTAAAGATCAAATTTAATTCCCTGAGCTAATGGTAGCTTGTCTGTATAGTTAATAGTATTTGTCTGTCTTCGCATATAAATTTTCCAGGCATCACTACCACTTTCTCTACCACCCCCAGTTTCTTTTTCTCCTCCAAAGGCACCTCCAATTTCTGCTCCGCTAGTTCCTATGTTTACATTTGCTATTCCACAGTCACTTCCAACAGCCGAAAGGAATCTTTCTGCCTCTCTAAGATTGTTTGTCATTATGGCTGAAGACAATCCTTGTTTAACACTGTTTTGCATTTCAATTGCCTGATCAATATCAGAATATTTCATGACATATAATATAGGAGCAAAAGTTTCTTCCTGAACTATATCAAAATGATTTTCAGCTTCAATAATAACTGGTTTAACATAACAACCGCTCTCATAACCTTCACCCGAAACAACACCGCCCTCAACAAGAACCTTGCCACCTTCTTTTTTTGCTTTTTCAATAGCATTTAAATACATGTCAACAGCTTGCTTATCAATTAAAGGCCCAACATGCTTACTTTCATCTAAAGGATTTCCAATTTTAAGTTGTGTGTAGGCACCTGCTAGTTTTGTTGTTACCTCATTATAAACAGACTCATGAATAATTAGTCTTCTAGTAGAAGTACATCTTTGACCACATGTTCCAACAGCTCCAAAAAGAGCGCCTATAATTGTTATTTGTAGATCTGCTTCTTTAGATATTATGATTGCATTGTTTCCCCCTAGCTCAAGAAGAGATTTTCCAAAACGAGCTGCTACTTTTTGACCTACAATTCTGCCCATTCTTGTTGAGCCGGTAGCAGAGATTAGTGGAAGCCTATCGTCTGTTGTCATTAATTCTCCAACTTTATAATCTCCATTTACAAGACAAGATATACCTTCAGGTAAATTGTTTTCTTTAGCAACTTCCATCCATATGTTTTGGCAAGCAATACCGCATAAAGGAGTTTTTTCTGATGGCTTCCAAATACATGTGTCTCCAGAGATCCATGCTAAAGCTGTATTCCAACACCATACCGCTACTGGAAAGTTAAAGGCAGAAATAATACCAACAACTCCAAGAGGGTGGTATTGCTCATACATTCTATGTCCAGGTCTTTCAGAATGCATTGTTAGCCCATGAAGCTGTCTTGACAGTCCAACAGCAAAATCACATATATCTATCATTTCTTGGACCTCACCAAGACCTTCTTGAAGTGATTTTCCCATTTCATATGAAACAAGCTCTCCCAGAGGCTGCTTATATTTTCTTAATTTCTCTCCATACTGCCTTACAATTTCACCTCTTTGAGGTGCCGGGCGGCTTTTCCAGTTTTTAAAAGCAGCGGCAGCAGTCTGTACTGTTTTTTCATAATCCTCCTCTGTTGTTGAACTAACACTTCCAATTAAACTTCCATCTACAGGAGAGAAAGAATCAATTTTTTCTCCTTCACCAAAGGAAATAAGACCAGTTGATGTTCCTTTGTTGATTTTATTTATTCCGAGGGTATTAAGAGATTTTTCTATGTTTATTAAAGAGGTTTTTGTCATTTTTATAGAGGTTAGATTAAGGCCTCAAATCTAATAAAAATTAAACCAAAAAAATAATTTTATATGAAAACAAAAAGTGCTTTGGCCTTACAAGTCTTCCTCTTCAATTTCTTGATCTAAAAGAGCATCAGTATTCGAAGTTTCGATGTCCTCATCTTCTAATTCTAAAATAGGTGATTCTTTTTCTTTTTTGTACTTAATTAATGACCAGGTCATTATTAGACATGAAGTGAGGATAATAAAAAGTAAAACTCCATCAAAATCATGTTTTTCGGTTAATTCTTGGGGAATAGCAAAAAAAAGTAATATTGTAATTAATCCTCTTGGGGCTAGAAAAAGCTGTGGGAAAATATGTCTACCACTAAATATAAATAAACAGAGAGCCCTAATAACATAAATAATAACAAGCAGTACAATACCAATTGAAATTGTTTGTAGGTTAAACATTGACCCTAAAGATACTGACCACCCAAAAATTATAAAGAAAAAGGTTCTTATAACAAAGGCAGACTCTCCTGTTACAACCTTGAAGTCTGAAAGAACGCTTTCAACCTTTTTTTCATCAATAAGTTTTGACAAGCCTCCAGCAAAAAATAATTTATAATTATTTAGAATCATACCAAAGATTAGTATAATAATAAGTGAAGAAAGGTGAAAGAGCTTACCTACAGCATACAAAAGAAGAAGGATAGAAATTAAAAGAAATAGCTTGTCATGGCCTTTAATGTTTTGAAAGAAATAGATAAGGATATATGAAATTATGACAGAAAAAACTATAGTAAATATTAGGTTTCCAAAGACCTCTCCGTAAATTTCAGATTTGCTGTCAGGCCCTAAAAAGCTAAGCAAACTATAAAACAGAACAATGCCTAGGATATCAGAAAAAGTACTTTCATAAATCATAAATTCTCTTCTTTCATCGTCTAAGGAATCAATGCTTGGGAGTATAATTGCAGAGCTAAGAATCGCCAGGGGCACTGTAAACAAGAGAGCCTCTACCATATTCATTTCAAGGGCATAGCAAAGAACTAGAGCTCCAATATATGAGGTTGCAAAAAGCCCTATAACAGCAACCGATAATGATTTAAAAATCATTCCAGCCTTTTCTTTAACGAGCCTTAAATCTAAAGCCGCCTCTAAAACAATTAAAGCCAACCCTACAACGCCCAATATTTTTAATACAGAAAAAAGGTTTGGACTTGCCAGCTCTGAAATAAAGAAACCAAAATTTATGAGCATTCCCGTAAGGATTAATAGTAATACCGAGGGGATTCCAGATTTTTTAGCGTAAAGATTATAAAAATAAGAAACAATGATTGTAGAGGAAAAAATAATTATTAAAACATATGAATTTAAATGGTCCATAATTTTAGAATAATTTTAATATGTCATTTCCATTTGCAAATAACACAAGACTAAGCAATAACAACATTCCGATAACTTGAGCAAACTCCATAAATTTTTCTGGGGCTGGCTTTCCAACAACTATCTCATACATAAGAAAAGCAACGTGCCCCCCATCTAAAGCGGGAATTGGAAGAATATTTAAAAAAGCAAGCATCAAAGATAAAAAGGCTGTTAGATTCCAAAACCTTTCCCAATCCCATTGAGCAGGAAACAAACTGCCTATTGCTCCAAAACCACCCACACCCTTATAGGCTCCAGAGCTTGGACTAAGGATTAATTTAAATTGATCTATATATCCACCAAGCTTGTTTACAGATTTTTTAAATCCAGCAGGAAAAGAGGCTAATAGCCCATATGTTTTTGAGGTCATAGTATAAACCTCGAGCTCTTCCAGTTGATTAAATGTTAGAAGGGCTGGGTAATAGCCAATAGTGCCATCAGGGCTTACAGTTGTTTTAATACTCACTCTGTCTCCACCTCTAAGAATATCTATCAATACAGAAGAATCTTTATAGCTTGATAGCGCTCCAGCTATCTCGTCATGGTAATTAATTTCAAATCCATTAATAGCAACTATTCTATCTTTAATTAAAAGCCCAGCTTTTTCACAATTTGAATTTTCAATAAAAGAGCTTACAATAGCAGGTATTCTTGGATAAAATAACATTGTTTTTTCGTTAGCAATTAATTGCTCTATAAAGTTGTCGGGGATAATAATTGTTTTTTCTTCATTATCGCGATTAACAATAACAGTCTTAGAGCTAAGCATTTTTTCTACTATAGAGCTAAACCTTAAAATAGGCTCTCCTCCAACTGAAACTATTTTGTCTCCAGAGACAAAACCTAGCTCTTTAGATAAATTATCAACACACCAAACACCATCAGTTAAGGTGTCATTAGACAAAAACTTATCACCATAAACATAAAGTGTCATGGAATAAATAAATACAGCCAATAATAAATTAACCGTAACACCGCCAACCATAATAATAAGTCTCTGCCAAGCGGGTTTTGCTCTAAATTCCCAAGATTCAGGCGCTTTTTTCATTTGCTCCTTGTCCATAGACTCATCAATCATCCCGGAGATCTTCACATACCCACCTAATGGAAGCCAACCAATTCCATATTCAGTATCTCCTATCTTCTTTTTAACTAAAGAAAACCAAGGATCAAAAAAAAGATAAAACTTTTCAACTTTCGTTTTAAACAATTTTGCGGGGATAAAATGACCTAATTCATGTAGCACTACAAGTATTGAAAGACTCATAATAAGTTGTAATGCTTTAATCAATATATCCATTTTATAGTAGTTTTTTTGCTAAAATTCTTGTTTGTTGGTCAGTTTCTATATAATCCTCTAAAGTAGGAGACTTTACAAAAGTAATTTTTTCGAGACAATTATCAATTAAATCTGACATATTTAAAAAGCCAATTTGATCATTTAGAAATGCCTCTACCGCAATTTCATTGGCAGCATTTAAGACACATGCAGAATTACCACCTTTATTCATCGCTTTATATGCTAGCTCTAAATTTCTAAATGTTTTTATATCAGGCTCCTCAAATGTTAAATTGGGGTAGTCTAAAAAGCTAAATCTTTTAAAATTATTTTTTAATCTTTGCGGAAATCCTAGTGCATATTGAATTGGAAGCTTCATGTCAGGAACTCCCATTTGAGCCTTAATAGATCCGTCTTCAAACTGAACCGCAGAATGTATTATTGATTGCGGATGTACAACCACCTCAATCTGATCTTTTTTAAGATTAAAGAGCCACTTTGCCTCAATAACTTCAAGACCCTTATTCATAAGAGAGGCAGAATCTATTGTGATTTTACTGCCCATCACCCAATTTGGATGTTTAAGAGCTTGTTTTTTAGTAACAAGCTTTAACTCGTCTATTTTTTTTCCCCTAAAAGGCCCCCCCGATGCTGTAAGGTAGATTTTTTCTATAGGGTTTGACCCCTCACCGGCTAAACACTGAAAAATAGCAGAGTGTTCAGAATCAACAGGATATATTTCTGTCTTATATTCTGCGCATAGTTTTGTTATTAAATCTCCCGCTACAACTAGCGTTTCTTTATTAGCTAGTGCAATTTTTTTACCACTCTTAATGGCACTAATTGTAGGTTTTAATCCGCTATAACCAACAAGCGCGGTAAGTACAACATCTATATTTTCTGAAGTAACTATTTGTTCAAGAGATTCTGCTCCTGAGTATACCTTTATTCCAAAGTCTGCAAGAACATTATTTACCTCATCATATTTATGATTATTAACTATAACAACTGAATTTGGCTTGAATTTTTTTGCCTGTTCAATAAGTAAAGCACTATTATTATTAGCTGTCAGAACTTCAACATTAAAAAGATCAGGATGCGCCAGAACAACATCTAAAGTCTGAACCCCAATAGATCCAGTAGATCCTAGTAAAGCAATGTTTTTTTTCATAATTATTTTTTTTGCAAAATTAATTTATCAGCAATTGTTCTATCATTTGATAATCTAGGAGTTTTATTTTGGCCACCAAGCTTGCCAATTATTTGCATATAATTCCTAAAGCCATTGGCTTTTAGGCAAACAATTTCAAGGGGCTTTAAGACAGAGCCGCTAATCAGGTCTTTGTAATAGCTATTTTTAGACTGTAGCTGAATATCTAGCTCAGCCTCAAAAGAAGCGAGTTCTTGTGGTTCTTTTGAAAATTCTATAAACCATTGATGGAAAGGAAGTCCATTCTTTGGATTTACTTTTGGTGCTACATGAAATTCTTTAATTTCTGCAGGCTGTTTTTTGACTGTATTAATTAGACTCTGTTCAACCTCTTGAGCAATTACGTGTTCTCCAAAAGCCGAAGTGAAATGCTTTAATCTTCCGCTAACAATAATTCTATAAGGGTTGGTGGAAACAAACTTAATGGTATCTCCTATATTATATCCCCATAGCCCGGCATTTGTATTTAGTATTAAGACATAATCAATACCCACCTTAACATCAGCAAGGCTAATTCTTGCCGGATTGCTTTTATGATAGTCTTTGGATTTTATAAATTCAAAAAATATTCCGTTGTTTACACATAAAATCATCCCCTCTTCTTTTTGAGAATCTTGGTATGCAATAAAACCTTCAGAAGCAGGATATACCTCTAAGCCATCTACATCTCTACCAATTAATCTCTCAAAAGTCTTTTTATATGGTTTGAAATTTACCCCACCATAAATAAAGAGTTTAAAATATGGAAATAACTCACCAATATCTTTATTTGTTTTTTCTTTTAACTTCTCAAAATACATCTGAACCCATGGAGGGATGCCACTTATGAGTGTCATTTTTTGTGATTTTGTTTCTTCTACAATTGCTTCAATCTTATCCTCCCATTTATCGATACAATTAGTTGAATATGATGGTAGTCTATTTGTTTTTAAATAATAAGGAATATGATGAGCAACAATTCCTGATAGTCTACCTGTTAATATTCCGCTTGTTTTGGATAGTACTGGGGAGCCTTGTAGGAATATCATTTTACCACTACTTATAGATGTATTTTTTGTTTCGTTTATATATGATAGAATTGCATCTCTTGCAGGATTTAAATGACATTTCATAGAATCCCTTGTTATTGGAATATATTTAGACCCCGAGGTTGTCCCTGAGGTTTTGCAAAAATAAATCGGTCTGCCAGGCCATAAAACATTCTCTTCTCCTAATTTTAATTTGTCAATATATTTTTTTAATCCTTCATAATCACTTACAGCAATACTTTTTTTAAAATCAGAATAGTTTTTTATGTCTTTAAATTTATGATCTTTTCCAAATACTGTGTCTTTTGCTTTAGAGACTAATTCATGCATCAATTTTTGTTGATGATTAACAGCATTTTTTTTCCATTTATTGTTTTTTCTAACAATATATTTAGCAAAATATAGGCTTAATATAGATTTAGCGCTTCTCATGTTTAAAAAGAAATGTAGTTTTCTGGATTTAGTGGAGTTCCATTTTGCCAAAGCTCCAAATGAAGATGTGGCCCTGTTGAAAGCTCACCAGTGTTACCGATAATAGCTATATACTCTCCAAGACTAACAATATCTCCAGTTTTCTTTAGTAGTCTTGAGCAGTGTTTATAAAAAGAAATATAGTTATTAGCATGTTGAATTCCAATAACATAACCTGTTTCAGGGTTCCAACTACTGATTATAACAGAGCCTTCCATAATACTCTTAATCTTTGTTCCTTTTTTTGCAACTATATCAGTAGCAAAATGGTTTTTTTCTAAACTGTAGGAATCGCTTATTACCCCATCAAGTGGCGGATAAAATAAAAAGTATTTTGTGTCTTTATTTGTTTGAAGGGCAATAGAACTTTGATCTTCGCTTTCTACTTTAGCTCGAAGTAATGAGTCCTCTTTTGAAACAGTAAATTCTATTTCAGAATCAGCTAAGATATTTATGGTGTCATTGTAATTATTAAAATTCAGAGAGTCTCCTTTTATAATAGCCTCGATGTTATTTAAATATAAGTCTCTAATATTTAAAGCCCTTTCTAAAGAGTCGCTTTTTAATGTTAATGACATTAGGTCTTTTTGTACTTTTTCTGAAGACTTTCCTGGCAAATGCTCTTTAAGAGGTGAGTAAACAATTATAAGAAAAGAAATGATAAAAAAAACTAGTGAAAACAAAAAAGATAGAGAAATCATATTTGTTTTCGTTAATCTAAGTGATGCCCTTTCTTCGAGGGAATCATCATTAATAATAACAAAACGATACCTTTTTTTTAGTTGATTCCAGATTCTGTTTCTTGAAGGCTTCTCTTTCATAATAAATGCAAATATCTGAAAATTATAAGCATATTTGCATGTATTATAAATTACAATAAAATAATTAGACAAAAAATCTGTTATCTAATCATATGAATACCAATAAATTACTTTTTTACATACTGGTTTATACATGTTTTTTTATGATTTTTTCTTCATGCTCGACTAAGAAAAAATCATGGGTTAGCAGGCAGTATCATAATACTACAGCAAAATATAATGGTTATTTTAATGGAAAAGAAAGCATAAAGTTTGGAGTAAAGAAAATTAGATCCTCATTTGAGGACGATTATTCAACAACCCTGCCAATATTTCAAACTGGAGATCTTATCAAGGCTAAAGCGACACACCCTTACATGGATAAGGCAATTCAAAAGGGCTCTATTGTTATACAAAAACATTCTATAAATATTAAAGGAAAAGAGTATTGCAGATGGATTGATGATAATTATTTTATGATTGGTCAAGCTTATTTTTATAAAGGCGAGTTTGATGAGGCTGCTAAAACATTCAATTTTATTATTCAAGAATATAAAAAAACAGAAATAAGCTATGAGGCTACTTTATGGTTGTCAAGATGTTTTATTGAGAAAGAAGATTTTGCCTCAGCAGAATCTATACTGATAGAGCTAGACAATAATAGATTGTTTCCTAAGAATTTACGACTTGAATATGAAATCATAAATGCAGACCTTTATCTGAGACAAAAAAATAACTCATTATCAAGAGATGCTTTGATTAAATGTGTGAAAAAATTTAAGGTTGGTAAAAACAAAGCTAGATTTAATTACATTATAGGTCAAATTTATCAAGAGGAAGGGAATTATAAAAAGGCAGTTGTTTACTACTCAGAAGTTTTAAAAAGTAACGCTGAATACAGAATGGTTTTTAACACTAAGATGAATCTAGCATTATGTAGTGATAAAGACAGTAAAGACTCAGATAAAATGCGAAAGCAGTTGGTTAAGATGACTAAAGATGATAAGAATAAGGAATACTTGGATCAGATTTATTTTACAATTGCAGAAATGGATATATTAAATTCTGACACTGTTTTAGCTAAAGAAAACTATCTCAAATCTACTGTTTTTAGTATAATAAACGACCCTCAAAAGGCGCTTTCTTTTTTAGCTTTGGCTAAAATTGAATTTGTCCAATCTGATTTTATCTCTTCACAGCTTTACTACGATAGTACAATATATTTTATGCCAGAAGATTATAGGTTATACGAATCTGCATTTAAGCAGTATGCGATATTAACTGACTTGGTTAATAATTTAAATGCAATTTACATGCAAGATAGCTTAGTAGCACTGGCTTTGTTGCCAAGAGCAGAGCTTAATATAATAATTAAGAATATTATTGATGAAGAAATAGAGAAAGAAAGAATTGAAAAAGAAAAAGAAAGTTTATCACTTCAAAACCTTTCTCAAGGAAGTAGAGGTGGCAATAGAAACGAGCAATTTGGCAATAACACATCTGGTGGTAAATGGTATTTTTACAATCCAGCAACACTTAGCTTTGGACTTTCAGAGTTTAGAAAAAAATGGGGTAAAAGAAAGCTTGAAGATAATTGGAGGAGAAAAAACAAGAAAACTACAATAAGCCTTGAATCTGATTCATTATTAGTTGAGAGTGAGGGTTCTAAAAACACAAAAGATCCGCAGTTTTATTTAAAACAAATCCCCTCTACATCTGAAGATTTTCTTTTAGCAAGACAAACAACAGCAAACGCATGTTATCAAGCTGCAATTATTTATAAAAACGACCTTCTAAAGATTAAAAAAAGCACAGAGATGTTTACTAGAATATTAAGTATTCCAGATATAGACTCTTCTTTTTTGGCTATGACGTACTATAATTTATACTTAAATAACAATCTTCAAAAAAACCGATCACAATCTGAGAAGGTTAAGACGATTCTAATAAATAATTTTAAAAATAGTGTTTACAGCAAAATTTTGAGTGACTCAACTTATCTTAATAAAATGAAGCTGTTAAGCAACAAGGAAGATGATGTTTTTGCAAAAACATATGATAGCTTTAAATTTAATAATTTTAATGATGTTATCTCTGAAACGAACTCTATTAAGAAGAATAAACTACGTGATAAATATCTCGCCATAAGAGCCCTTAGTATGCTAAAGTCTGGTGACACAACTGCCTTTTTTAACAACATTGATAATATTGTTAGATCTGAGGATAAAGACCTCTCAACTTATGCAAAAAATATAGTAGAGATGATCAAAGACCCCTCTTTAATAAACGAAGCAAATAGACAAGCTATAGAAAAAACACCTTATTTATATGAAGAAGAGTCTCAACATATGCTAATGTTTATCTTGCCTAAAAAAGACCTTGATGTTGGCTATCTAAAGACTCTGCTTTCTGATTATCATCAGTCTTCATATTCTACTGAAGTTTTTGAAATTAGCGCAATGATGATGGGGCTTGAAACTCACCTTGTTTCTGTTAAGTTTTTTGAAAATAAAAAGAATGCTCTAAAATATTTCAATAACATTTCTTTATCAAGAGAGGTAATGAGTGAATTAGGTAAGGTGGATTATAAAATACTGCCAATATCGATAGGTAATTTTCAAGAGTTTTATAGAAATAAAGATGTTGATGGATATTCAAATTTTGTAAAAGAAAAATACTTAAATAAAAATTAAATTTTTAGATAATTATTTAATAGCTTTACATTTAAACAAATTAAAAAGACAGGAATTATGTTTACAAATAATAACGATACAATAAGAAAGACAGACCCTTCATCTGCAATTAATATGATAGGAGCAGGAACGGTAATAACTGGGGATATTAAATCAAAAGGAGACATTAGGGTTGATGGATCTTTAAACGGTTCAATAGAGACCGAGGGAAAAGTTGTTGTTGGTCAGGGTGGTGTTGTTGAAGGAGATGTGGTTTGTAAAGATGCTGATATTGCTGGAGTTTTAAAAGCAAAAATTTCTGTATCCCAATTATTATCTTTAAAATCCTCCGCTAAGCTTAATGGTGATATAATTACAAACAAACTATCTATTGAGCCGGGCGCATCTTTTACTGGCTCATGTAGTATGGGTGCTGTAATTAAAGACATTAAAGATGGAGGGAAGTCCGAAAAAAGAGAAAAAACAGCTTAATTCCTACATCCAGCTTTCTTCTATCTTTTTTCAAATGATGATAGTTGTTTTGTTTGGAACTTATATAGGTGTTTACCTTGACTCAATATCAGAGAATTACAATAGCCTATTTACAGTTGTATTTTCTTTATTATCTGTTTTTTTAGCAATGTTTTTTGCATATAAAAAGGTAAGTTAAGTGCTAATTTGAAATAAGTTGTAATTTTTTTTAAATCCTTATTGGTAAAAGTGAAATAATATTTACATTTGCTGCCGATTAAAAACAAATAATCGCAATGCATTATAAAGGCCATATTTTAACTATATTATTCTCTTTGTTTTTTTCATTTTTCATTTTTGCAGATGATAAAAGCGCTAATAAAACATCTTCAGGAGTTTATGATCCTGTTCCCAATATAATGCATCATATTGCTGATGCTCATGATTGGCATTTGTGGGGTGAGGGAGATAATTCATTTTCTATACCCCTTCCAGTTATACTTTACACTAGCGCGGGGATTGATGTTTTTATGTCAAGCGATTTTCATCATGGCCATTCAACAGTTCAAAAAGAAAATAGAATTTATAGCATAGATAGCCATAGTCATATTACTGAGGCAAGTGGCTTAGATATTTTAGACATCTCAATAACAAAAAATGTAGCATCAATGCTTCTTTCATTTATTATATTATTTTTTGTTATGCTAACAGTTGCAAGAGGATATAATAAAAAGAATGTAGCCCCTAAAGGGTTACAAGCATTTATTGAACCCTTGGTTTTGTTTGTTAGAGATGATATTATTAAGGATAATATTGGTAAAAAACATGAGAAGTTTACTCCTCTGTTATTGACCTTTTTCTTTTTTATACTAATAAATAATTTAATGGGTTTGCTTCCTGGTGCGGCAAATGTTACAGGAAATATAGCAGTAACATTTGTTCTTTCGGCACTAACATTTCTTGTTACTACAATTTTTGGAAATAAGAATTACTGGGGACATATTTTTAAGCCCCCAGGTGTTCCATTGGCATTAATGCCAATTATGGTTCCAATAGAGATTATTGGAATTTTTACAAAACCATTTGCACTTATGATTAGATTATTTGCAAATATTTCAGCAGGACATATTATTATATTGAGTTTAATATCTTTAATTTTTATAGCTCAAAGTGCAATGGGCACAGCTGGAGCATGGGGCGTTGCTCCTGTCTCTGCTCTTTTTGTATTATTTATATACTGTATTGAAGTGCTTGTAGCCTTTTTGCAAGCTTATATTTTTACATTGCTTTCGTCAGTTTTTATTGGCTTAGCAGTGCAAGATGGTCACTAATTAAAATAAATTATTAACTAAAACTAAAAAAAATGTTATCAGAAGTACAAACAATGGATTTTGGCGCATTTGCCGCGATTGGAGCTGGTCTTTCTGCGATTGGAGCAGGTATCGGGATTGGACAAATTGGAGGTAAAGCATTAGAAGCAATGGCTAGACAGCCTGAGCATTCTGGAATGATTCAAACAAATATGTTTATTGCAGCTGCACTTGTTGAAGGGGTTGCTTTGTTTGGTGTTGTTGTTGCGTTATTAAAATAAATTAGTAATTAAAATACTCTGTAACGGTTGGTTACAGAGTATTATTAAAATTTAAATATGGAATTAGTTACACCAGCACTTGGATTAATTTTCTGGACAACAGTTGTTTTCGTTTTATTACTATTGCTTTTAAAGAAGTTTGCTTGGAAGCCAATTTTATCTGCGGTTGAAGAACGAAATAGTTTAATTAACGACTCTCTTCAGGCAGCAGAAAAAGCTCGTGATGAAATGTCAGAGCTAAATTCTAATAATGAAAAAATTATTGCTCAAGCAAAACTTGATAGAGACACTCTTTTAAAAGAGGCTAGAGAAATGAAGTCTCAGATTATATCCCAAGCAAAAGACCAAGCTGCACTAGAAGCTGAAAAACTTGTTAATTCAGCCAAAGAACAAATATCAAATGAAAAGATGAAGGCCTTAACAGAGTTAAAGAATCATGTTGCTGAACTGTCTATAGAAATGGCTGAAAAAGTTTTGTCTAATGAGCTTTCGGATGCTTCAAAGCAAAAAGAATTAATTAACAGATCGCTTAAAGAGAATAATAATTAGTAAAAAATGAAACAATCAAGAGCCACTATAAGATATGCAAAAGCATTACTTGAGCTTTCAAAAGAACAAAATTCTATTGAATCCTCTTATGCAGATATGCTCTTTGTTAATAAACTATGCATTGACAATAAAGATTTAAGAGATTTATTAAAAACGCCAATTGTTAAGACCGACCTGAAAATTAAAATTTTAAATGAAATATTTTTAAGTAGTATTAGTTCACTTTCGCTATCATTTCTGGTTTTAATGACAAATAAAAAGAGAGAATCTTTATTATTAGATATATCTTCTGCCTTTATTAAGCTTTATAAAAACGAGAACAACATTAAAGAAGTTACTGTTACCACAGCTATTCCTTTAGATGAGGAGATGAAAAAGGAGCTTTATAGCTTTATTAAAAAACATCATCAATCTAAAGTTGAACTGATTGAAAAAGTTGATAAAAATATTATTGGTGGTGCTGTAGTACGTATGGATGACAATCAACTAGATGCAAGTATTTCAACGAAGTTAAAATCCTTAAAACAAACTTTTAGTAAAAACTTATATATTCAAGACTATTAAAATTATACAAATATGACACAAGTAAAACCAGCTGAAGTTTCAGCAATATTAAGACAACAGCTTTCTGGATTTAAATCTGAAGCCGAATTAGAAGAAGTAGGAACAGTTCTGCAGGTGGGCGATGGAATTGCTCGTATTTATGGACTAACAAATGCTCAATCTGGAGAATTAATTGAATTTGAAGGGGGGTTACAGGCAATAGTTCTTAATCTTGAAGAGGATAATGTTGGAGCTGTATTACTAGGCCCTTCTAAAGGGGTTAAAGAAGGTGATATTGTTAAAAGAACAAAGAAAATTGCCTCGGTTAATGTTGGTGAAGGCATGTTAGGTCGTGTTGTTGATGGGGTTGGAATACCGATTGATGGTAAGGGTCCTATTTCAGGAGAGACATTTGAAATGCCAGTTGAAAGAAAAGCTCCTGGAGTTATATATAGACAGCCTGTTAACGAACCTTTACAAACTGGATTGAAGGCGGTAGATGCAATGATTCCAATTGGTAGAGGTCAAAGAGAGTTGGTGATTGGAGATAGACAAACTGGAAAAACAGCTGTTGTTATTGATACAATTATTAATCAAAAAGAATTTTATGATAAAGGAGAGCCTGTTTTTTGTATTTATGTTGCGATAGGTCAAAAAGCATCTACTGTTGCTGCTTTAGCGAAAACTTTAGATGATGCAGGAGCTTTAGCTTATACTGTTATTGTATCTGCAAATGCTGCAGACCCTGCTCCTTTACAGTTTTATGCCCCATTAGTTGGAGCTGCAATTGGAGAGTATTTTAGAGACACGGGTAGACCTGCATTAATTGTTTTTGACGATCTTTCAAAACAAGCAGTTGCATACAGAGAGGTCTCTTTATTACTAAGAAGACCGCCAGGAAGAGAGGCTTATCCTGGAGATGTGTTTTATTTACACTCAAGATTACTAGAGCGTGCAGCTAAGATTATTAATGATGATAAAATTGCTGCTCAAATGAATGACCTTCCAGAGTCTTTGAAAGGTAAAGTTAAAGGTGGTGGTTCATTAACAGCACTTCCAATTATTGAAACGCAAGCTGGAGATGTTTCTGCATATATTCCTACAAATGTAATTTCTATCACGGACGGACAAATATTTTTAGAATCTAACCTTTTTCTTTCAGGAGTACGACCCGCTATTAACGTTGGAATTTCTGTTTCCAGAGTTGGGGGAGCTGCACAAATTAAATCAATGAAAAAAATATCAGGAACTTTAAAATTAGATCAAGCACAATATAGAGAGCTTGAAGCGTTTGCTAAATTTGGATCTGATCTTGATGCAGCTACAAATGCTGTTATTGAAAAAGGAAAGAGAAATGTTGAGATTTTAAAGCAAGGACAGTATGCTCCATTAAGGGTTGAAGAGCAAGCTGCTATAATTTTCTGTGGAACTAATGGTTTATTAATGGATATTCCTGTTAATAGAATTAAAGAATTTGAAGTTGAATACATTTCTTTTTTACATCAAAAACATCAAAATATTTTAGATGACTTAGCATCAGGAAAATTAAATGAAAACATCACTTCAACTTTAGAGAAAGTAGTTAGTGAATTATCACCAAAATATTCTGAATAGTTAATACTATGGCTAATTTAAAAGAAATAAGAAATAGAATAACCTCAGTTGGTTCAACAATGCAGATAACATCTGCTATGAAAATGGTTTCTGCTGCTAAATTAAAAAGAGCACAAGATGCAATTATTCAAATGAGGCCTTACGCTAATAAGCTTACTGAATTATTGGTTAATCTTTCTGCCAGTCTTGATTCCTCTGAGGGTGGTGGTTTTTCTTCTGAAAGAGATATTAAATCCGTTCTTCTTGTTACAATTACTTCTAATAGAGGTCTTTGTGGAGGTTTTAATGCTAATATCATAAAATCAGCAGTTTCTTTAATAAATAATGATTTTAAAGAGAAAAATGTTAGCCTTATATCAATTGGTAAAAAATCTTCTGAATTCTTTAAAAAGAATGGATATAATCTTGTTAATAGCTTTGATGACATTTTTTCTGATTTAACTTACGATAAAACATCGATAATTTCTGAATCAATTATGTCTGAGTTTTTAAGTGGATCTTACGATAAAGTAGTTTTAGTGTATAATCAATTTAAAAATGCTGCAACTCAAAATGTGATGAATGAAAACTTCCTTCCTGTTGAATCTCCAAGTGAAAATGATATCGTAATTGGAGATTATATTTTTGAGCCACAAAAAAAGCAAATTGTTGAAGAGTTAATTCCTAAATCATTAAAAACTCAGTTGTTTAAAGCAATTCTCGATTCACATGCCTCTGAGCATGGAGCTAGAATGACATCAATGCATAAAGCAACAGATAATGCCTCTGAGCTTAAGAAAGAACTTACTCTTTCATACAACAAGGCGCGTCAAGCTGCTATTACAGCTGAAATCCTAGAAATTGTTGGTGGAGCTGAAGCCTTAAATGGTTAGCACTTTATTTTTTTGTTAAGCCTCTTATAATTTTTCAATAAGTAATGTAATCTGTTATATTTGTAGAAAATATTTCTAATATATGGATTATCAAAATATCATAAAAGAAGTAAATATTCACATTTGCTTTCTAACAATTAATAGGCCCAAATATTTAAATGCTCTTAATAACAAAACAATTCAAGAATTAAACCATGCTCTGCTTGATATTGCAAAAGATAAAAATATTAAATGTGTTATTCTAACTGGGGCTGATAAAAAAGCTTTTGTCGCAGGTGCAGACATCAAAGAATTCTCAACTTTTAATAAAGCACAAGGATCTTTATTATCAAAAACTGGTCATGACAAACTTTTTAATGTTTTAGAAAACTTTAATAAGCCATGTATAGCAGCAATAAATGGCTTTGCATTAGGTGGAGGTTTGGAGCTTGCAATGGCATGCCATATTAGGATTGCTTCATCAAATGCAAAATTAGGACTTCCTGAAGTTTCTTTAGGGGTAATCCCTGGATATGGAGGCACACAAAGGTTACCACATTTAGTTGGAAAGGGAAAGGCATTTGAAATGATTACAACTGCTAAGATGATTAGCGCTCAAGAAGCTAAAGAGTGTGGTCTTGTTAATCAAATTTGTGAACAAGAAGATCTAATAGAAATTTGCATTGCTATGTGTGAAAAAATATGTAGAAATTCATCTTCTGCTATTTCATCTGCAATAAAATCAATTAATTGTTGTTATGAAAGTGGTGTGAATGGATATGATTCAGAGATTGATTTGTTTGGAAATTGTTTTGAAACTGATGATTTTGTTGAAGGAACAAGTGCTTTTATTGAAAAAAGAAAACCAAATTTTAATTGAACCCACTCAAAAAATTAGCTAGTCAAACAGCAATATATGGGCTAAGTAGTGTTGTTGGAAGACTGCTCAACTACCTCCTTGTACCTTTATATACAAGATATTTTATTCCCGAAGAGTATGGTGTTGTGACAGAGCTATACGCATATGTTGCATTTCTTGTTATTGTTTTAACTTATGGATTAGAAACAGCTTTTTTTAGGTTTTCGCAAAAAGAAAATAATAATAGAATTGTCTATAGTACATCTCTCATTTCATTAATATTTACCTCTTTATTATTTATTTGTTTTATGTTTTCTTTTAGTGAAAATATATCTGCTTTAATTGGCTACTCTACTAATCAAGAGTATGTTAAGTGGTTTGCTTTAATTATTGGCTTAGATGCTATTTCGTCAATATCTTTTGCAAAGCTTAGAGCTCAAAATAAAGCTACTAGATTTGCTTTAATTAGGCTAGTTAATATATTTATTAATATAGGCTTAAACCTGTTTTTTATTATTTACTGCCCTTACGTAATTGAAAACGACTTACAGTCCTTAAATTTTGTTAATTCAGTTTACTCTCAATCTGTTGGCGTTGGTTATATTTTTATCGCAAACCTTATTGCCTCAGTTGTTACAATCTTTATGCTTCTTCCAGAAATGATTAATTCAGTATGGATATTTGATAAGAAGCTTTGGAAAAAAATGATGATTTATGCATCACCCTTACTTCTAGCTGGCTTGGCAGGTATGACCAATGAAACAATTGATAGAATATTACTAAAGTATCTGCTTCCAGAAAACATAAATTCAGCCAGAGAGATTGGTTTATATGGAGCTTTTTATAAGCTCTCCGTAATAATGATTTTATTTATTCAAACCTTCAGGTTTGCTGCAGAGCCTTTTTTCTTCTCTCAAGAAAGACAAGTTAATGCCAAGAAAATATACGCTGATGTAATGAAATTTTTTGTGATCGTACTTGCTTTTATTTTTCTCCTTGTTACAACATTTTATAATTTCTTTATAAACTTTTTAGGATCAGATTACCATGACGAAAGAGGCTTCTTGGTTGTTTCAATACTTTTATTAGCTAATTTATTTTTAGGTATATATTATAATCTTTCAATTTGGTATAAATTAACTGAAAAAACAATTTACGGCGCTGGCCTTGCTGTCTTTGGTGCAACTATTACAGTAATTTTAAATTTTATATTGATACCTTATATAGGATTCGTTGGTTCTGCAGTCGCTACTCTAATTTGTTATTTTTCAATGATGATAGCATCTTTTATATTAGCCCGAAAGCATTACCCGATTCCTTATAATTTCAGTAGGATTTTATTGTACTTTTCTTTGATGATAAGTATCTTTATTATTTTATATTGTACTAGTTTTACTTTACTTATTGATGTGTTGTTTATTCTTGTATATTTATTAATTGTATATGTTTTAGAAAAACCAAAAAATACTATTAAATCAACACCAAAATTATTTTAATATGAATGTGAATATTGTTAATATATCTAATAATAAACTTCCCCAATACTCAACGCCCCACTCATCAGGAATGGATTTAAGAGCCAACCTTATTGAACCAGTTTTGTTAAAACCTCATGAAAGAATTCTTGTTAAGACAGGTTTGTTTATCGAAATTCCATCGGGATATGAAGCTCAGGTTAGACCCCGAAGTGGACTTGCTTTAAAAAATGGAATATCGGTTTTAAACTCTCCAGGAACTATTGATGCTGACTATAGAGGTGAAATAGGCGTTATTCTTGTTAATCTTTCTAAAGAAGACTTTAAAATTAATAACGGTGAACGTATTGCTCAACTTGTTTTTTCAGCATACTCTAAAGTTGATTTTGTTGAAGTTAAATCCCTTGATGCATCAGTTAGAGGTAATGGGGGGTTTGGAAGCTCAGGAATTAAATAATTAACTAAATTTAAAATATGAAAATCGTTATACCAATGGCAGGAAGAGGGTCTAGATTAAGGCCTCATACATTAACTACACCTAAACCTTTAATTACTTTTACTGGTAAATCAATTGTTAAAAGACTTGTTGAAGATATTGTTTCTATATGTGATGAAAAAATTGATGAAATAGCTTTTATTATTGGAGATTTTGGTGATAAGGTTAGGATAGATTTATTGAAAATAGCATCAGATTTAGGAGCTAAAGGAATTGTTGTTTATCAACAAGAGCCACTTGGAACTGCTCATGCTATTTTATGCGCTAAACAAACCTTAGTCGGTAACGTTGTTGTAGCTTTTGCAGATACTTTATTTAAAGCCGATTTTAAATTAGACAAAAGTAATGATGGAATTATTTGGGTAAGTAAAATAGATGACCCTTCAGCTTTTGGAGTTGTTAAAACCGATTCAAATAATATTATTACTGATTTTGTTGAAAAACCAAAAGATTTCATTTCAGATTTAGCAATTATTGGGATTTATTATTTTAACGATGGCGAGAACCTTAAAAACGAATTACAATATTTATTAGATAATAATATTAAAGATAAAGGTGAGTTTCAGCTAACTGACGCACTAGAAAATATGAAGCACAAAGGTCTCAAATTTTCTACTGGCAAGGTTGATGAATGGTTAGATTGTGGTAATAAAGACGCTACGGTTTATACAAACACAAGAGTTTTAGAGCATAATAAATCTAAAGACATGATTGATTCATCAGCTAAAATTATTAATTCTGAGATAATACCACCATGTTTTATTGGAGCAAATTCAAAAATTCAAAACTGTGTAATAGGACCTTATGTTTCAATAGGACAAGAGACAACTATAATAGATAGTGAAATTAAAAATACTATCATTCAATCCCAATCGCACTTAACTAACGCCAAGTTAAGTAATTCAATGTTAGGCAATCTTGTTCAATTTAATGGTCACAATATTACTCAAGAGATAAGTATTGGAGATTATTGTGAAATTAAATAAATGATGAGTAGATTTTTAATATTAGCTTTTCTTTTTTTTAACATCTCATCATTTGGTCAGTGGAAAAGTTTTTACCCGGAGAACAATAAAAAAAAATCCCAAAGCCCTAAAAAAGAAAAAAAAGGCAATGATATTTTAAATTATAATAATATTTTTTTTAGTGCTCTAAAGCAAAAGTCACTAGAAAATTATGAAGCATCATTGTCTTTATTTGAAAAGTGTATTGATAAAAACAATTCACTTACTGAAGCTTATTACCAAGCATCTATTATACATAAAAAATTAAATAATTTAATTGTTGCAAAAGAATATTCACTAAGAACTGTCAAGGCAAGTAATTCAAATATTTGGTATATCCGTAATTACGCAGAAATACTTTTTCTAAATCAAGATTTCGAAGAGTCCGCTAGACAGTATATTAGAATACTTGATATAGAACCTGAAAATGAGTTTAATTATTATAAGCTGGCCGACACATACATTTACAATCAACAATATCTAAAGGCTATTCGTGTTTATGATAAGCTTGAGCTAAAAAAAGGAATTGATAAAATGATTTCAATGCAAAAGCATAAGCTTTATTTACAGCTAAAAAATGTAAAAAAAGCCACTCAAGAATTAGAGCTTTTATCAAAAAAGAATCCAAAAGATTTAGAGATTTTACAGATACTAGCAGAAGCTTATATACTTAATAATAATAAAGAAAAAGCTTTTGATATTTTTAAAAAAATATCTGATACCGACCCGGATAATGGACGAGTTCACCTAACCCTAGCAAATTTTTACAGAGATAATGGAGATGTTGAAAGTTCATTTTACGAGTTAGAAAAAGCTTTCAGAAGCAAACAAATCTCAATAGACACAAAAATCTCAATATTATCTTCCTATAGCGGAATTATATCAGTTAATGATACTATAAAAAATCAAGCGTTTGTTTTAGCAGAAATCCTATTATTAAGTCATTCGAAGGATCATAGAGTTAATGCAATTTATGGAGATCTATTATTAGCTAATAATAATAAGGTTAAGGCAAAATCGTACTATAAAAAATCTATTAATATAAATAAATCCATACCCTCTGTTTGGACTCAATTATTGTTTTTAGAGATAGAGGAGTCTAATTATGATTCATTACTTCAACTTAGCGAAGAGGCCCTTTCTTACCATCCTTCCGAACCACTTTATTATTATTTCTATGCAATTTCAAATATCTTTTTTAATAATCACACAGAGGCCTTAAAGACTTTAAAAAATGGAATTGACTATGTTTTTGATAAT
This sequence comes from uncultured Weeksellaceae bacterium, assembly GCA_964397025.1. GTDB lineage: Bacteria > Bacteroidota > Bacteroidia > Flavobacteriales > BACL11. Next base: position 72,478 of record CAYNGO010000002.1, on the reverse strand, counting down.
AAGAGGTTATATTCAGAGTTTCAGGTTTCATTAGCCGATACTTATCATGCTTTAGAAAGACATAATAGCTCAGACTCTTTATTTGACAAAATACTATTATCTAATCCAAATAATATTATTGTTTTAAATAACTACAGTTACTACTTATCCTTACGTAAAAAAAATCTAAAAAAAGCAAAGGAATTATCTAAAAGATGTAATGAATTGGAATTAAATAATGGCACTTATCAAGATACTTATGCTTGGATTTTATATTGTCTGGGTGATTTTGAAAATGCTAATATTTGGATGGAGAAAGCGCTCGTGAATGGAGGCGGGGAAAGCGCAGTAGTTGTTGAGCACTATGGAGATATTTTATTTAAGCTGGGTAATAAAAAGAAAGCATTAATACAGTGGAAAACGGCAAAATTACTTGGTAGTGGTTCGCAATTATTAGATCAAAAAATTAAAAATGAAAGACTACCCGAGTAAAAAGATATTTTTGTTAGTTTTTTTAATTATTACCTCTTGTAATTTAAAAAGAGATGTTACTAAATCATCTACTATTGATAATGTCAATATTGCGTCTGTAATAGAAAAATTTAATAAAAAGAAATTTACAGAAAACTGGATATCTATTAAGACAAAGATAAAGTTAAGCTCAAAAGAAAATAACCTTTCAATATCTGCAAATATTAAGATAAGACAAGATAGTTTGATTTGGGCCTCTATTACAGCTCCAATTATTGGCGAGGTAAGTAGAGTCATGATTTCTCAGGATTCTCTTTACTATATTAATAGGGCTAATTCAACCTGGATGATACAGCCAATTATTGTTTTAAATGATTTGTTAAAAACTGACGTTTCCTATTCAATAATACAACAAATCATAACTACCGCATTTGAGCTACCTAAAAAGGATTACACTAGCTCTATAATAGGATCGAAGATATTAATTGCAAATAAAAATGATTCCAATTATTATATAATAAATGCAGAAAATAATTATGTAGAGGAGATAAATATCAGTCTTAATAAGACAAAAAGTTTAAAAGTTAGATATTCTGGATTACAAATATTTAATGAAAAAAAATATCCCAAAAACTTATCTGTTACAACACCAGAAGGCAGTTTTCATTTAGACATCAAATACTCTAATATTGTGTCAAGTAAAAAAGAAAAAACTATTTTTAATATTCCAAAATCGTATAATGAATCGAAGTAGTTTAATAATTCTTGCATTAATTTTTAATATTAGTGTATTTGCTCAAAACAAAGAAGCCCTTAAAAATCAAAAAGAGCTTATAGAGAGAGATATTGCATATACATCTACATTATTAGAAAAAACAAGAGATAATAAGAACACATCAATTAATTACTTAAACTTTTTAGACAAAAAAATATCAAGCCAAGAACGATTAATTCAGATTTTAAATATTGAACTTAATTTATTGCAGAAACAAATAATTAGACTACAAAGAAAGATTGAAAGCTCTGAGGTCCTAATTTTAAAAAAAGAAAAAGAAATTTTAAAATTAAAAAATGATTACGGTACAATGATTTATTCTTTACAAAAATCTAAGAGTAATCGTAACAACCTTATGTTTGTTATTTCTGCCGAAAATTTTAATCAAGCCTATAAAAGACTATTGTATTTAAAACAATACGCAAAATCTAGAAAAAGCCAAGCAAATCAAATCAGTAAAAACCAAGACAGCTTAGCTTTAAATAAAGAACGCCTAATCATCCAGCAGAAACTAATTAGTAATAAAATGAATGAAAACCTTTTATTAATTTCTGATAAGAAAGTAAAACTAGGAACTGTCATAGAGTCTAAAGAAGAGAAGAAGACTGTTGTTGCAAAGCTTCAAAAGTCAGAAAAACTGTTTAAAACAAAAATCCAACAACAACAAAAAGAGGCACTGTTACTAGAAAAAAAGATTAAAAAGATAATAGAAGAAGAGATAAGAAAGGCCCGTGAGGCTGCTAAGAAAATTAGCGAATCATCTACTATTTCCCTAACTCCTGAAGCAAAAATCATTTCAGATAAATTTAGCTCTAATAAGGGGTCTCTTCCATGGCCTTTAGATCAAGGTCTTATTGTGCAGTTTTTCGGCAAACAAAAGCATCGTATTTTTAATGAGGTTGAAACTTTTAATAATGGAATTAATATTGCTACAAATAAAAATTCCAATATTCGCTCAGTTTTTGATGGAAAGATATCTAGGATATTTTTTATTAAAGGTGAAGGTAAAGCTGTCTTAATTAATCATGGAGAGTTTTTTACCGTCTATTCAGGATTAAAAGAAGTTTTTGTTAAACTAGGAGATAAAATACTAGCAAAAGAGAAAATAGGAGTTGTTTTAACTGATGAAAATAATAATAAAACAGAGTTACACTTTGAGATTTGGAAGGGATATGATAAACAAGACCCTTCCTTGTGGCTTTTTGAAGCATATTAAAACAAAATACCTACTTTTGTCTAAACAAAATAATTTATAATTTATGAAATCATTCGTATTATTAGGTATGGTAGGGCCTTGGCAAATTGTATTAGTTGTCTTAGTAGTCCTTCTCCTTTTTGGCGGTAAAAAAATACCTGAACTCATGAAGGGGCTTGGTCAGGGTATTAATGAATTTAAGAAGGGTAAAAGTGAGTCTGAAAAAAAATCTGAAGAGAATTAGAGATTTGAATAATTTTCGTTCATTTCAAAAACTTAAGTTAAAGCTATTATCCTCAGAACTTAGATGTGAAGATGTTGTAAAGTCCTATCTACTAAAGATTAAAAACCATAACCTCCATAACTCTTTTGTTGAAACTTTTGATAAAAGTGCACTTGAGCAAGCTGCTTTAGTAGATAAGAGTATTGTTAATAATTCATCGGGTAAACTTGCAGGAATGATTATTGGAATTAAGGATAATATTTGCTATGAAAATCATAATGTTTCTGCATCATCTGCAATTTTAAAAGGTTTCACTTCTTTATATAGCGCAACTGTTATCAATAGATTAATAGGTGAAGGTGCTATAATCATAGGTCGTTTAAATTGCGATGAATTTGCAATGGGAAGTTCAAATGAAACTTCAGTTTATGGTCATGTTAAAAACCCACATGATCCATTAAGGGTTTCTGGTGGATCTTCTGGTGGATCTGCTTGTGCTGTTGCAGAAGGCTTGTGTATTGCGGCTTTAGGTAGTGATACAGGAGGATCTATACGTCAACCAGCAGCTTTTTGTGGAGTTGTTGGTTTAAAACCAACATACTCTAGAGTCTCTAGATACGGGTTAATAGCTTATGCCTCTTCATTTGATCAAATTGGCCCTCTTACAAATAATGTAGAGGATGCTGCTCTTATTTTAGAAGTTATTGCAGGCAAAGATCAAAATGATAGCACATCCTCTTCTTGCTATGTCCCTTTATACTCTGAATTTAAACAAAAAAAACAGCCTAAGAAAATTGCTTTTATTGAAGAGTGCTTAAATCATAAAGGTTTAGATGACGAGATAAGAAAACTGATTTTTTCTAAGATAGATATCTTAAGAAAAAAAGGTCATACTATTGAGCCTGTATCATTTCCATATCTTGGTTATCTTGTTTCGACATACCATGTTTTATCAACAGCAGAGGCTTCATCTAATTTATCTAGATTTGATGGAATAAATTACGGATATAGAAGCGATAACCCTTCTGATTTAAATCAAGTATATGTCGATAGTAGAACAGAGGCATTTGGTAAGGAAGTAAAAAGAAGAATTATGCTTGGCACATTTGTTTTAAGCGCAGGATATCATGAAGCTTATTTTACAAAAGCACAAAAAATTAGAAGAATTATTAAGAACAAGGTTGATGAAATATTTAAGACTTACGACTTTATTTTAACACCTACAACTCCACATGTTGCTTTTAAAATAGGAGAAGACTATAAAGACCCAACACAAATGTATCTTGAAGATATTTTCACAGTATTGGCTAATTTATCTGGCAACCCTGCAATCTCCCTTCCTTTGTTTGATCACTCTAGTAAGCTGCCGTATGGATTGCAATTAATGAGTGAAAATTTTGGAGAAGAAAGCTTATTATGTTTTTCAAAAGAAATTAGCTAAAACATTTAAATTTAAATTGTCAACAAATCTATAGTTAGCCCTTTTTATTAAAGGATAAATAATTTAAATTGCACTCATGAAAAATTTCTTAAAAATATTTTTTGTATCATCTTTTTTGTTTTTAATTCTGTATAATATTTTTAATACCGAATCTTCAGTCTTTAATATTAACAAAGCTGAAGTTATTAAAGAGCCCAATATAGAGTATGGTATTATGACAGATTCTTTTAACATTCATAGAGGTTTAATTAAAGAGAATCAAGCTTTGGGAGAAGTTTTCTATTTACACCACATAGACCATAATGAAATAAGTAAAATTGTTCAAAAATCAAAAGGAGTATTTGATTTTAGAAAAGCGTTACCTGGAAAAAAGTATATTGTTTTATGTTCACAAGATTCAAATGAAGTTGCTCAATATTTAATTTATGAGGAAAGTATTTCTTCGTATATTATCTTTGATATTAGAGATCAAATTAATGTTTATAGAGGTCAAAAAGAGATTACTATAATTAATAGAGTTGCGTCTGGAAAAATTACAACATCTCTCTGGAATGCATTAATTGATAATGGTATGAGTCCAGCTCTAGTTATGGAGTTGGAGGCTATATATGCATGGTCAATAGATTTTTTCAAAATTCAAAATGGAGATGAATTCAAGGTTTATTTTGAGGAAAAGTATATAAATGAAGAGAAAATAGGAATAGGTAGAATATTAGCCGCAGAGTTTATACATAAGGGTGTTAGTTTGTATGCTTTTTATTTTGAAGAACAAGATAATTATGGTGATTATTTTGATGAAAAAGGCAACACTTTACGTAAGGCGTTTTTATCTGCCCCTTTAAAGTTTAGTAGAATATCATCTAAATTTAGTAATAGACGAAAACACCCTGTTACTGGTAAATGGAAGGGGCATTTTGGAACAGACTACGCAGCTCCAAAAGGCACTCCAATAATGTCAACTGCAGATGGAACTATAATTAGAGCATCATACACTAAAAATAATGGAAATTATGTGAAGGTTCGCCATAACAAGACATATACAACTCAATAT
>CAYNGO010000002.1:54744-67243 GCA_964397025.1 uncultured Weeksellaceae bacterium | reverse complement strand
TTTTTTATATGCATAATATAATTTCTATCAAATTATATCTTGCCATATTCTTTATGCTATGCTTTGGGCAGCTTTTTTCCCAATCATATTTTGTAGAAAATAAAGGTCAATATTCAAAAGAGGTAATTGCTAAAAAGAATATTATTGGTGGCGCGCTTTTTATTGAAAAAGGCAAGTTTACATTTTCTTTTTATGACCAGATACAGTTTACAAATCATCATAAAGGCAGAATGTCTAACAAAAAAATTAAACGCCATTCTTACACTGTTTCATTTAAAAATAAATCTGATAGTATCGAGGGTTCCTTTTCGCAAAAGATTAATTATAAAGAAAATTTTTATTTAGGTAAAAAAAGTTCTTGGGCTAAGAATGTTAGTGTATATAAAAGATATCTACAAAAAAATATTTACCCAGGTATTAACCTCTTAACATATGTTTTTGAGGGTAAATTAAAATACGATCTTCATGTTTTAAAAGGATCAAATCACAAGAAGATTAAGCTGAAATATAGTGGTCATGAAGACATGTATTTGAAGAAAGGTAATTTAATAATAACAACATCGGTAAACACTGTAACAGAGCTCAAACCAGTTTCTTACCAGCTTATACAAGGAAAGACTGTTTATGTAAAATGCAATTATAAGCTTTTAAATAATGTTGTATCTTTTGATTTTCCTGAGGGATTTAATAAGGAATATGACCTTATTATTGATCCTGTATTAGTTTTTTCAACTTATTCGGGCTCTGTATCTGATAATTTTGGATATACAGCAACATATGATAATCTTGGGTTTTTATATTCAGGAAGCACTGCATTTGGAACAGACTACCCTACTACAACCGGCGCCTACCAAACTACATTTAATGGTGGTGTAACAGATATCGCTATTACTAAATATGACACTAGTGGTACTTATCGTATTTTCTCAACTTATTTAGGAGGAGTCTCTGACGAGCTACCTCACAGTATGGTGGTTAATTCAAACAATGAGTTATTTATTTTAGGCACTACAGGGTCTATTAATTTTCCAACTACTTATAACGCATTTGACACAATTTTTGATGGAGGTCCTAGCTTTTTTCCTTCTGGTCTTGGAGTAAGCTTCCCAAATGGATCCGATATGTTTGTCAGTAAGCTCAGCAATAATGGAGGATCTTTGATCTCATCTACTTTTTTGGGAGGGACTGATAATGACGGTTTGAATATATCATCAGATTTAAATTTCAATTATGCAGATGAAATTAGAGGAGAAATAGATATTGATAATAATAATAATATATACATAGTTAGTTCGAGTCGCTCTGAAGATTTTCCAACAACATCTAATGTTTTTCAATCTACTTTAAATGGTGATCAAGATGGTTGTTTAATTAAATTAGACAACCAGCTATCTACAATAGTTTGGAGCTCTTTTTTAGGAGGATCCAAAGATGATGCTGCATATTCTTTAGCTATAGATGAAGAAAATAATGTTTTTGTAACAGGAGGCACTATATCAGATGATTTTCCAACAACGCCATCATCATATAATGAATATTATAATGATTCATTAAATGCAGATGCTTTTATCGCAAAGATTAATAGTGATGGAACTAATATTATTTCATCATCATATTTTGGTTCTTCAAAATATGATCAATCTTATTTTATCGATTTAAATGATTCAGAGCAGGTTTATATTTTTGGTCAAACTAAAGATAACTCTAATAGTCTGGTTTTTAATTCTAGTTATTTTATTAATAATGGAGGGCAATTTATATCAGTATTAAATAACAATCTCAGTAGTATTATCCGATCTACTGTTTTTGGAACAGGAAAGGGATCTCCTGATATTTCACCTACTGCATTTTTAGTTGATCGTTGTAATAATATATATATATCTGGATGGGGTTCGAATTTAGGAGGTCAGTTATCAACCTTAAATCTTCCAACAACATACAATGCTTTTCAAAATACTACTGATGGTAATGATTTCTATCTTGCTATTATTAATGAATTTCTTGATAGTTTAGAATATGCTACTTATTTTGGGGGAAGTCAGAGTAATGAGCACGTAGACGGGGGAACAAGTAGGTTTGATAAACAAGGAATTATATATCAATCTGTTTGTGCTGGTTGTGGTAACAATAATGATTTTCCTATCTACCCAAACCCAGGAGCAGTTTCCACAACTAATAATAGTAGCAATTGTAATAATGCAGTATTTAAGTTTGATTTTAAAATACCTCTTGTAAAGGCTGATTTCTTTGTTCCTACACTTAATTGCAGTACAAGTATTAGTTTTTTAAATAACTCATCATTCATTGGTAATACCAATATGTCATTTTTTTGGGATTTTGGAGATGGTAATTTCTCATCACAAATAAACCCCATTCACCAATATTCAAGCTCAGGAACTTACCAGATTAGTTTAATTGCAACCTCTCTACAATCTTGTAATATTAGTGATACAATATCAAAAACTATTTATATATCTTCTAGCTCTACAGACACTCTTAACCCTTTAGTAAAATGTGAACTTTCTTTTTCTCAGATTGGGATAGCTAGTTTAAATGATTCGACAACTTCTTATAGTTGGCTGCCAATAGATTTTCTAAGTGACCCAAATGTATCCAATCCTTATACCTCTGCTAATAATAATATTCTTTATGAATTAATTATATCCAATGGCTCGTGTGATGACACTCTAATACAAGAAATATTTATTAGCGATGTGTTTGTAGAAGCCCCACGAGACACCTCTTATTGCTCTACACCTATTTTGTTAGGCGCAATCTCAAATTCTAATATAAATTCTATTATATGGTCTAGTAATTCTTTTTTTTTAGATACACTTTCTAACCAAAATAATCTGCTTGCATTAAGCCCTAACATCTATTATGTCAAAGTATCTGATAGTATATGTTTTGCTGTTGATAGTGTTAATGTTTTATCAGACCTGATTGATGTTGAATTAATTGCGGATACCTTAATCTGTAGAGGTGATACTGTAAATATAAAGCTTAATAATATTACAACAGCTAATCCAATAATTAGCTTTTCATGGAATACTATTAATCTTGTTTTTAATGAATTAGATTCCTCAGAAGTTAGTGATAATCCTATCAATTCATCAATTTATTCTGTTGAGGTATTTAATAGTGTGGGCTGTTATATTAGCGATTCAATATATATTAAAGTAGTTCAAAATCCAGTAATTGATTCCTTATGGTCAGATAATAATGATATTATTAGCGGCTCTTCAACTACACTTCATATTATTACTAATGATTCTATATTATGGTTTAATGAAAGTATTGATTCGGTATTACAATTTTCCCCTGATATCTCAGCTTGGTATTTTGTGACAGTTTATAATAATTCTTGCCTTATAAGAGATTCAGTATATTTATTTGTGAGAGATCTAATCTGCAGCGAAGACAGTATTGTAATCCCCACGGGATTTACACCTAATAATGATAATGTTAATGATTTTTATGAAATTAAAAATAAAGGTGTTGACATAATTTATTTTAATCTTAAAATATATAATAGACTAGGACAGGTAGTTTTTTCATCTAATGATATAGATAGTAAATGGGATGGAACTTTTAATGGGGTTAAATTACATGCTCAAGTTTTTGATTTTTTTGTTGATATCCAATGCTCTGGAGGAAAAAAATTATTTAAAAAAGGCAATATTACACTTATAGAATGAAGAAGTATTTGATTATATTTTTTTCACTTTATGCTTTTTATTTAAATGCACAAGATATTCATTTTTCACAATTTCAGATTTCAAAAACCCTTATTAATCCTGCTTTAACAGGTTCTTTTAAAAGCGATTTTCAAGCTATTCTTCAAAGAAGATCTCAATGGAGCTCTGTAGGTTCACCTTTTAAAACAATATCTTTAGCCTTTTATGCAAAAGATTTTCTTTTAAATAAATCTTTTGGTATAAATTTAATTAATGACAATACCGGAGAATCAAATTTTAAAACCTCGGGTCTTAACATATCGCTCTCACAAGAATTTTTAGAAAATGATAAAACAATTTTATCATTTGGAGCTTTAGTAGGAGCTTTTCAAAGGACATTTGAACTTTCTTCTTTAGTGTTTCTTGAAGAAGAGGGTATTATTGATGAAAGTATATTTTTTCTAGATTTTGCAGTAGGAAGTAGTTTTTTTCAAAAGATTAACAACTCTTTTGATATTAGAGGTGGCCTTTCTTTATATCATATTAATAAACCCAATCAATCTTTCTCTTTTACTTCACAACTATCAACTCCTATTAAATATAATTTTCATTTTACTTCTAATTACTATTTTACTAATGAAATTACAGTTTCTAGCTCTTTATTCTCATCCAAACAGTTGTCTTATAAAGAATTTATTTATGGCTTAGATTTGTATTATGACCTTCCAATTGATCTTTATGAAAACAATAAGCTATGCATTGGTATTTACGGTAGATATAGAGATGCAATTATACCTAAAATTGGAATAAACCTTAATCAATTCTCAGTTAATGTTTTATATGATGTTAATATTTCAGATTTTGCTATAGCAACTAATAATTATGGAGCTTTTGAATTTTCCATTTCCTATAATTGGAATATTATAAGTAAAGACTCTAAAAAACACTTTATATGTCCAAAATACTTGTAGTTAATCTTATTTATGTTTTTATGTTTTTTGGAGCTTATTCACAAGTAGACATCAAAAAGATATCCGGTAATGTCAACAGTGTTTATTCAGATTTTAGTTTTTTAAGAGTAAACGATAGCTTGTCTTTTTTTACAAATTCTGAATTTAATAACAAAGGTTTCAAGTCAAATATTTATATGGCAGAAAGATCAAATGATAGGTGGACTAAAAAACAATATTTAGAATTTAGTGAAGACATTAATTGGGGTAATATGACTACCGATTCATATAATTCATTTTATTATTATAGTGGTTGTAATAATGACAACTCAAATTGTGATATTATGTTTTCTAATAATACAAGCACACAGAACCTTTCACGCAATTATCCTCAAATATTTCAAGGCTCATATAATTCACAACCTCATTTTTTTATTATTAGAAATCAAAAATTTTTGTCTTTTGTTTCTAATCGATCAGATGGTTATGGAGGGCTTGATATTTGGTTTTGTTTAATAGACAATAAAGGACTATTAGGTATTCCGCTTAACGCTGGACCTAATATTAATTCTAAATATGATGAGATAACACCATACTATAATTTAAACGACTCTTCTCTTTATTTTAGCACAAATTCGAAAGAAAACAGTTTAGGTGGTTTTGATGTTTTTTACGCTAAAGGAATTCCAAACAACTGGAGTGACAAGATAAATTTATTAAAAATAAACACAAATCATGACGAGATGTACTTAAACTTTTATACAGAAAACCTTGGTTATTTTGCCTCAAACAGAACTGTAAACTCAACTAAAAATATAGATAGTTGTTGCAATAATATTTATGAGTTTAAAACTATTCCTGCAGAAAAAAATTATAATACCAAGCCTGCATACTCAAGGTTCTTACCCCTAAATTTATATTTTGACAATAATAAGCCTAACCCTTTACAAAAAAATATAGCTAATATTAATAGTTATAAAAAAACTTACGTCAACTATTTTATTAGAAGAGGTGAGTATATTTTAAAAAGTCAAGACTCTCTAATTAATTTCTTTTTTGAAGACTCCTTAAAAGGTAATTTTAATAAATTAAATAAATTATTTGATAAGCTTGCTATTGATTTAAAATCTGGAAATACAATAAATATTAAACTTAAAGGTTTTGCAAGTCAATTGGCTGATACTTCTTATAATATTAGCCTATCATCTTTAAGAATAAAAAGTATTATTAGTTATTTTATGTACTATAATGATGGCGAGCTTTATGACTATATAGTAAGTGACAAGTTAAAGTTTACGGAGGTGCCTTTAGGTGAGTCAGAGGCCTTTTCAAGCTCTAATACATCTTTACAGAAAATATATGGCCTTAAAGCTATTCTTAACAGAAAGGTTTCAATAATAAAAATAGAAAACTATAAATAGATAACAAATATAAACATCCAAAATAAACCAAGCATAAAGCCCCCATACACTTGCTCTAGGTTATGTGCTTTGTTTTGAATTCTCGCATACCCAACTACGCCAGACAAAAAAAACGCAAGTAGCGTAATCTGATACAGCCCTCCTAATAATACTTGAAGAGCAATAAAAACACCTGTCGCTCCTCCCATTCCAAGCATATGAAGGCTAATTTTCCAAGCTTTAGTTATAAAGATTGTTATAATTAAAATATAAGTAGAGCCTAAATATATAGTTTTAACTATTGGAGTATAGTTTAGCGCCTCCTCCATTATATAGTAGCCTATTATCATCAAGAAAAATGTAATAGCTAAAGGAAGTGGCCTCTCTTCTTTTTTAGACATTTCTAAACTCTCGATTTTTTTTGTAATTAATAAATAATACATACTTATAAGCGGAAGAAACAGAGTAAAGAATAAAACACCTACTATTATAAATGGAATTTGACTAGTTAGTATAAGGATATTTGTAAATTGACTAATTACAACTAATACAACAAATGAAGGGATAAAAATTGGATGAAAAACTGCTGAGATAACTTTAGATAAACTCATTATATAGTTCTTCGAAGTTTAGCAATAGGAATAGATAGCTGCTCTCTGTATTTAGCAACTGTTCTTCTTGCAATATGATACTCTTCTTTACCAAGAATTTGACATATTTTTTCATCAGTATAAGGGCAGCTTTTATCTTCCCTTTCAATAACATCAAATAATTTTGTCTTGATATGTTTGGTTGAAATTAGTTCGCCATTATCTTTTCTATAAGCTTCAGAAAATAAGTCTTTTAATAAATAAGTTCCAAAACTAGTCTCAAGATATTTGCTATTTGTTACTCGTGATATGGTTGAAATATCAAGATTAACCTTTTCAGCAATATCAGCTAATTTCATTGGAACTAGATCACTTTCTTTTCCGGATATAAAATATTTTTTCTGTATTGCCATGATTGTCTGCATTACAGTACTTAATGTATTATCTCTCTTATTTAGAGAATCTACAAACCATTTAGCTTTTTCTATTTTTTCTAGCAAGAATTTTTTTGTCTCATTATCTTTAGTTTCGGATAATAAGTTTTTATAAAAACTACTTACTTGTAATTTTTTAGTGTTTACTTTGTTGAGAATTAATTCAAGAATTCCTTCGTTATTGTTGATTTTAAAGTCCGCCACAATATACTCTCCAAAATCTTTATTTTTTGTAAAGCTAGCTCCCGGTATTGGATTAAGCTTCTCAACAACCCCATAGACTAAGCTGAGCTCATTTTTTGAAATATTAAGTTCCTTAATAATTTTCTCAAAATTTTTATTTGTAAACTCATGATAATATTTTTCTAGAATTAAGGTTATTAAAGCTTTATTGTCAAGTTTCTTTCTTTTGATTTGTAATAAAAGACATTCTTGTAGATTTTGAGCTCCGACTCCAATTGGATCAAAACTTTGAACAATCTTTATTGAATCTAGCATTTTTTTTGTACTAATTTCAATTTCATTAGAAATAAAGAAATCACTTATTATAGATTCGACATCTCTTCTTAAAAACCCATCTTCGTCTAAGCTGTCAATTAAATACGCTACAACATCTAATTGTAGTTTTTCAAGATTGGTTCCTATAAGTTGTTTGTGTAAAAAACTAGATAATGAGTCATTATTACTTGAAGTATTATTAACTATAAAGTCTGTTTTTATTTTTTCTTTTGAAGAATAATTATTGTTGTCATTGTACTCTGAACTCTCTTCATCTTCTTCTAAAACTGGGTTTTCCTCAATTTCTGTCTCAATACGCTTATCTAAATCAATTATTGGAATCTGTAATAAACCCAGGAATTGTATTTGTTGAGGGCTTAATTTCTGTTTTAAATTTAGACTCTGTGTAAGTTTTTGCATTACTAAAATTCAGCATTTTGGGGTGTCCTTGGAAATGGAATTACATCTCTTATGTTTTTCATTCCTGTAATAAACATCATCAACCTTTCAAAGCCTAACCCAAAACCACTATGTACACACGTTCCAAATTTTCTTGTTTCCATATACCACCAAAGTTCTTTTTTATCTACTCCCATTTCATCCATTCTTGCACTAAGCTTTTCGTAATTTTCTTCTCTTTGTGAGCCCCCTACCATCTCTCCAATTAATGGAAAAAGGATATCCATAGCTCTGACCGTTAAATTATCATCATTCTGTTTCATATAGAACGCTTTTATTTTCTTTGGATAGTCAGTAATTATAACGGGTTTTTTGAATTTTTTTTCTACCAAATATCTTTCATGTTCTGATTGTAGGTCATCCCCAAATCCATTGATTATAAATTTAAATCTTTTTTTCTTATTTGGTTTAGAGTTTCTTAAAATCTCTATTGCTTGGCTGTATGTTATTCTTTCAAAATTATTATCAGTTACAAATTGAAGTCTTTCTATAAGTGACATTTCAGATTTCTCTTCTTTTTTAAGATGCTTTTCTTCATCATCAAGTCTTTTACTTAAAAATTCAATATCATCTTTATAGTTACTTGAGCAATAATTTATACAGTACTTAAGAAAATCTTCAGCTAAATTCATATTATCATCTAAATCTGCAAATGCTGTTTCAGGTTCTATCATCCAGAATTCAGATAGATGTCTTGATGTATTTGAGTTTTCAGCTCTAAATGTTGGTCCAAATGTATATACCTTACCAAGAGCTAGAGCAGCAAGCTCTGCTTCTAATTGGCCAGATACAGTTAGATTTGTTTGTTTACCAAAAAAGTCCTTTGAATAATCAACTTTTTTATTTTCATTTTTAACAATATTGTTTAGATCAAGATTAGAAACTTGGAACATTTCACCTGCCCCTTCAGCGTCAGCCCCCGTAATTATTGGCGTGTGAATATTAATATATCCTTTATCATTAAAATAATTATGAATTGCAAAGGTAAGACCGTGTCTTATTCTAAAAACTGCAGAGAAGGTATTGGTTCTGAATCTTAAATGCGCTTTATCTCTTAGAAATTCTAAGCTATGTTTTTTTGGTTGTAGAGGGTATTCTTCACTATCCGCTTTACCAAGTATTATAATTTTATTAGCAATAACCTCTAGACTTTGTCCACTTCCTGATGATTCAACTAATTTTCCACAAACCTGAATGCACGCACCTGTTGTTACTTTTTTTATTAAATCTTCGCTAAAACTATCAGATTCTGCTATAATCTGAAGATTTTTTATTGTAGAACCATCATTTAGAGCAATAAAAGAAACATTTTTACTACCTCTCCTTGTTCTTACCCATCCATTAATTTGAATTTCTGTATTTAAATCAGGTTTTTTTATTATGTCAATTATTTTATGTTTACTCATTATTTATTGATATAGTGATTACAAACTTTTATCCTGCTTGTGATATACTGTTTGAAGCCATAATGCCTAACACCTTTTTTACAATTGTATTTTTATCTATTCCACATTCTCGCCATAATTCTTCTTGAGTTCCGTGGTGAATAAAATTATCTGGAATCCCTAGCCTCACTACTTGCTTATTATAATTGTTGTCGGACATAAACTCTAGTATGGAGCTTCCAAAACCTCCTTTAAGGCATCCATCTTCTATAGTAATTATTTTACTGTATTTTTTAAATATTTTATGAAGTAATTTTTCATCAATTGGTTTTAAGAATATCATGTTGTAGTGACCTATATTTATGCCCTTTTTTTGAAGTAATTCTTCAGCTTCGATTACAAAGTTTCCTGGATGACCAATTGAAAGTACAACAATCTCATCCCCATCTTTTATTTTTTTACCCTTTCCAATTTTTAATTCTTTAAATTTATTCTTCCATGTAATTTGCGTCCCTTTTCCTCTTGGATACCTTATTGAAAATGGCCCATGTTTTTTAATTTGAGCAGTATACATAAGATCTCTAAGATCGTGTTCATTCATTGGTGCAGAAACAATCATATTTGGTATGCATCTCAAAAAGGCAAAATCAAATACCCCATGATGTGTAGCGCCATCTGCACCAACCAATCCTCCTCTGTCTAAACAGAAAATAACACTGAGATTTTGTATAGCAACATCATGAATAACTTGATCATATGCTCTTTGTATAAATGTAGAATATATATTGCAAAAGGGAATCATTCCTTGAGTTGCCATTCCTGCTGATAAAGTTACAGCATGTTGCTCTGCAATACCAACATCAAAAGTCCTTTCTGGCATTTCATCCATCATTTTACTTAATGAGCTACCACTTAGCATAGCTGGCGTTACTCCAATTATATCGTTGTTTTTTTTAGCAAGCTCTATTATTGTATCTCCAAATACATCTTGATATTTTGGAGGTGATTGGTTTTTTTGGGCTATAATTGCTTTTCCTGTATTTTTATCAAATAATCCTGGCGCATGCCATTTTGTAGCATTTCCTTCTTCCGCAAAAGAATAACCTTTGCCTTTTTCTGTAATACAATGTAAAATTTTTGGACCTGGAATATCTTTTAAATCTTTAAGAATTTGAGTAAGATGTTCGGTATTATGCCCATCAATTGGCCCGAAATATCTAAAGTTAAGAGATTCAAAATAATTACTTTCTCCAAGCACTGTTGTCTTAACTCCAGATTCAATTTTTTGTGCAATTTTTTGTGCATTTGGACCAAACTTACTGATTTTGCCTAGTATTTTCCATACTTTATTTCTAACTTTATTATAGGTCTTAGATGTTGAGATATGTGTCAGATATTCTTTCAGGGCCCCAACTGCTGGATCTATCGACATACAGTTGTCATTAAGAATCACTAACAAATTGGTGTTTTCGGCGCCAGCATGATTTAAAGCTTCAAAGGCAAGGCCAGCTGTCATTGCACCATCTCCAATAACAGCAATATGTTGTTTTTCAGTATTTTTTTTATGATTAGAAGCAAGTGACATGCCTAATGCTGCTGATATTGATGTTGAAGAATGACCAACACCAAATGTATCATAAACACTTTCTGTTCTTTTTGGAAAGCCACTTAGTCCTTTGTAGATTCTATTTGTAGGAAATTGAATTTTCCTACCAGTTAGAATTTTATGCCCATAAGCTTGGTGTCCTACATCCCAAACTAGTTGATCATCTGGAGTGTTGAATATATAGTGTATTGCAATAGTTAATTCTACAACACCTAGACTTGCCCCAAAATGCCCCCCTTTCTCTGATACAATATCTACAATATATTGTCGTAATTCATTAGCCAATTGAGGCAGTTGTGGAGTTTTTAACCTCCTAAGATCTACAGGGCTATTTATTTTGGTTAATAGTGGACCTTGATCATATTTTTTAATTTTACCTTTTATCATATCTTTTCCAAAGATACAGGTTCTTTTAATTTTTTATAATATCAAATTCAATTTTTTATTTAAAGCTTTTTTTATGTTTTATTAATAAACACTTCAACGTTAATAATTGATATTATTTTTTCTTTTTTCCTCTTAGTTATTTATCAGCTTTGCATCATGAATAGATATCCTTTTCTTTTTTCTTTTTTCTTTCTTTTTTTATCATTACTAAATAACATTAGTCTTTTTGCAACTAATTTAGATTCAACATCAATTAATTCATCAGAAAACACTGATAAATTAATAAATGATAATAATGAGTATTTAGAAAATAAGCATGCTCAAATAATTACTAATAGATTACAGGAGTTAAACAATATTTCTACTATTAATTATACCTATAACAAGACAGTACAATCTTTTATTGATGCCTATCTTATCAAAAACAAGCAATTGATATCTAGAATGCTTTCATTATCTAATTATTATTTTCCAATATTTGAACAAACTCTTGACAAATATGATCTTCCCCTAGAACTTAAATATTTATCTATAGTTGAATCAGCCTTAAATCCTAATGCTAGATCAAAATCTGGAGCTAGAGGTCTGTGGCAATTTATGTACCCTACGGGAAAGCAATATGGTCTTGAAGTTAATTCTTATATTGATGAACGAAGAGATCCATTTAAATCAACTGAAGCTGCTTGTCAGTATTTTGTTAAATTATATGATATGTTTGGAGATTGGAATTTAGTTTTAGCTGCATACAATGGGGGTCCGGGATATATTCAAAGAAAATTGATTAGTACTGAAAAAGATAATTTTTGGGATCTGAGGCCTTATCTGCGTAGAGAAACTAGAAATTACATACCAAGCTTTGTTGCTGTTTCTTATTTAATGACTTATGCTAATGAATATAATATACAGCCTGATACTTTACAAATAAAACTAATTCCTGCAGATACTTTTACAATCAACTGTCAAATTAGTTTTTCACTTTTATCTACACTTACATGCGTCCCTACTTATGAAATTAAGCGTCTTAACCCTTCATATAAAAATGACATATTTCCTTTAAATTCAAAGATCAATCTTCCTTTAGAATGTGTGAATGACTATTTATTAAATTATGAA
>CAYNGO010000002.1:0-54644 GCA_964397025.1 uncultured Weeksellaceae bacterium | reverse complement strand
TTGTTCGTAAAGGTGATACTTTATGGGAGATTTCTCAAATGTATGATGGGGTAAGTGTTTCTAAAATTAAACAATTAAATAAGCTAAAATCTAATAATTTAAAACCTGGGTCACGTATTTTAATACCTAAAGCTTAGTATATGAGAATTTATATCTTTTTAATATTCGTTTGTGTATTTGTTTCTTGTAAAAATACTTCAAAAACTCTTCCTAATTCCTCTGGTGCTTTCTCTGAAGTTGTGTTTGTTGTGAATGATGCTTTGTGGGACAGAGTAGCAGGTGATATTGTAAAAGAGGTTTTTGAAAATGAAATTCCTGGTCTTGGAAAGCCTGAATCCTCATTTAAAGTTATTCAAATAAATAATTCTGAATTTAGTTCATTATTTAAAACACACAAACAAATCGTTATAATTTCTAAGGACTCTTCTAATATATCAGATGAAAAGTGGGCTAAAAATCAGATAGTAGCACATATTAAATTTACTGGTAATACAGAGGTTTTCAAAAGTGATTGCTTAAATATATATCCTGTTTTTTATGACAATGAACTAAAATATATTAGAGATAGAATATCAAAAAAAATAGAATCTAATTATTCAAATTATATCAAACAAATCTTTAATATTGACCTACTAATTCCATTAGAATATACACTATCCCTAGACACTAACAATATTTTATTGTTTTCTTATAACCCTCCCAAAAAGGAAGAAATAAAACATCTTTTAATATTTTCTATTAGTAATTCTAGTATAAACTTAGTAGATTCTATTTTTACACAAACTGATAAGTTGTTTGAGTTAAACTTAAAGGGCTCTAGAAGTGATTCATATGTAAAGATTGAGCCTAACTATAGCCCCATTTTAGATAAAGGTTCTTATAGAGTTCTTTGGAAATTAAATAATGGTTTTATGGGAGGTCCAGCTCTTATTAAGCCTTATTTTATTAATGATAAAGTTGTAGTTGTTGCTTCTGTTATTTTCGCTCCTCACAGTTCGAAACGAAAATACATAAAAGAAATTGAGGCTATTTTATAATTAATTTTTGAATCTCTTTTCTGATGTCTTTAGAAATTACTTCAATTATATAATACCCTTTACTGATACCATCCAATCGAATTTTTTGACTGTAATGATTGCTATACACAAGCTGTCCTGTTACGCTGTAAATATTAATTATTGAACTAGGATCAATCGCCCCTCTAATAATTAAATAATCATCAGCTGGATTCGGAAAAATACTAAAAGAACTTATTGCTTGATTAATTTGACCTGTTGATATAGTGTTAAGATCACTCTCCCAAACTCCTCTTCCAAATGTTGCAGCAACAATTTTTTGTGTATTATAATTAATTTCTAGTTCTTTTACAACAACATTTGGAAGACCATCCATAAAAGGCTCCCAATCAGACATTGTATTGTCTCTATGATATACACCAATATCTGTTCCAATATATAAATTTCCCTGAGCTAAATCTTGGTGAACAATACAGTTTACAGGAAGATTTGGAAGATTATTTCCGGTTATGTTACTCCAGCTATCACCTCCATCTGTTGATTCATAAACTTTATGATTTGCTTGAAATTCAGAAAAAGTAACCCAAATATGATCAGCATCATTGGCAGCAACAGTAATATCTGAAAAATTAAAGTTTGGCAGCCCCTGCTTTATATCATCCCATGTTACTCCAGCGTCTTTTGTTCTCTTAATTCTATTATCTGAAGCGCTGTAAATATAATCTTCATCTGAAGGAGCTAATGCTATAGTGCGTATAGATTGTGCATTACTAACATTATAAGAAATAGAATCCCATTGAACCCCTCCAGTTTGAGACCTATAAACTTCTTT
The DNA here is from genome assembly GCA_964397025.1 of uncultured Weeksellaceae bacterium. GTDB lineage: Bacteria > Bacteroidota > Bacteroidia > Flavobacteriales > BACL11. The sequence goes on along the minus strand of CAYNGO010000002.1, from coordinate 52,796 downwards.
ATAGCCAGCAACTATCAGGTTATTATTAATAGCATGTATTTTATACGGAGTGATCCAACCGCCCTCGTAGTTTACAGGCTTTATATTACTCCAATTATTACCTCCATTATATGTTTTTCTTAACCCTCCATATTGAGAGGTTGAGTATATTATATCATGATCATATATGTCTATTGCACATTCCATGCCATCAGAACCTCTAATTGCCTCCCAATAACTATTTGTAACCATTTCGGTACCATTATCCTGAGCTCCCGCTACTACACGTCCATCAAGAGTATTCGATAAGCCAATTCGATAAAACTGAGAAATACCCAAGCCGTCACTAATATCAATCCATGAATTTAGGTTATCCATATACTTGTAAAGCCCACCATCATTTCCGGCATATGCGATATCATTTAATGGATTAAATTCTACAACATGTTGATCTACATGCATATAAGAGTAATTAGCACTGCTTCCACTACTTCCGCTTATACTCCAGTCTACACCACCATTATTTGATGCCCAAAGATTTATTCCACCTACATATAACATGTTTTCATCTACTGTTGAAACACCAAAACTTAAATCATACCAAGATTGACCTCCTGTACTTGTACCATCAGTATTTCTGCCTAAAATATTAGGACTGTCAGACTGCAGGCTCCAGTTATTACCACTATCTGTAGACTTATATACACCATGAAAACCATCATCATTTGCAGAAAATAATATATATACTGCATTAGGATTTGCCGCAGTAACAGCTAGTAAGGGACGGCTTTTATTTGATGTTGCTATTCCATTATTAGAACTATTCCAAATTTGCCCTCCATCTATAGATTTAAAAACTTGTGATGATCCATTTGTTTGTTTTACTGAATAAATCGTATTAGGATTATTAGGCTTAAACTCCAAATCTCTAAAATTACCATTAATAATAGTCCCATTGCTATCTACAGCTTTTACCCATGTACTCCCCGCATCAGCACTTATAAGAATATAGGCCTGTGTACCTGCAATTAAACTGTCTGGATAATTTGGGTTAATAATAATCTTATTAACTTTTTTATTATCATTTAATCCCCATTGAATACCTGTTGTATCCCAGTCAATACCTCCATTTATTGATTTTAGCACACCAATACTGTAAGCGCTTGCCATTGTATTTACTCCTTTGAGATCTCCAGTAGCAATATACATTACTTGTGGATTTATTGGGTTAATAGCAATATGTGACACTCCAATTACCGGAAGATTATCTGTGCCTGTTTGCCAATTACTACCACCATCAATTGATTTCCATAACCCCCCACCTGGAGATCCAATCCAAATAATGTCTTCATCTATTGGATCGAAAGCTATGCAGTTAATTCTTCCATTACCCCTTTTCTTACCATTGGATAAAATAATTGGTGTGTTAAGAGGGCCTATTTCAGTCCAATTACTATTGGAATTTAAATTACTATTTTGATATTTTCTTTTTTCTTTTAACCATTCTGTATAAAGTTTACCAACCGGAAATTTCTTGCCATTTGAGATTCTTTGCGTTATAAAATCTAGGCTTCGAGCATAAGGTTTATAACCATTCCCTTTTGAATAAGGAACTTTTTTTCTATAGTTATTAAATGCGGTTTCCTTCTGTTCTAATGTGGCGTTTGGGTTTTCTGAAAGTAAATTATTCTCCCACACCTGAGAGTAGGTGTTTAGGCTGATAAAACAAATTATAATTATAAAATATTTATTCATTTTTTAAAAGTTTGTTTTCAAAGATAAAATAAAATTCCTTCCTTTTGCACTTAGGCCTGATCCAAATGTTTTATAATGAATATCCATGATATTTTCTAACTTACATGATATGTCTATGTTTTCTGTCGCCTTCAATGACCAGCTAATATCTATTGTTTGCCAGCTCGGATTACCATCAATTGTGGCTTCTTCAATATTATCTACGCCATTATCATCATAATCTTCTGCTTTTTTCCATCCATTAAAGTTATAAGAAATTGTATATCTGTTTTTATTAGTTTTATGTGTAAGGCTAATTATAGAATTTATTGGGGGTAGATGAGAGAGTGGTCTATTTAAATTAGTCTTGCCTTTTATGTAGTTAAATTTAAAATCTAAGTTTGTTTTTTTGCTAAACATAATATCCGAAGCTAAACTAAAGCCATTGATTTTTGCAGATGAAATATTTTGGTTCATTTGTATTTGCATCAAATCTCCATCATAAACTATTGAGTCTTGATCGTTAAGACTACTATTAGATCTTTGAATTGCATTAGTGATACTTATGTTATAATATTGAGCTTCAAAAATTATTTTTTCAAGATTAATCAGCAAGCTAGTTTCAAAATTAGACGATTGTTCAGGCTTTAGATTTTCATTTGGAATTACTACGGCATAATCGTTTTTTGAAAATATTTTACCAATGTCATCTATATTAGGATTTCTATATCCCATATAATACGCTATGTTTAAACTAGATTTTTTAAATATTTTTTGATTTATTAAAAAAGAAGAAACCAGTGCTTTGTTTTTTGTAGTAATTTTTGAAAAAGGCAAATTATAGATGTCATTATTTTCAAATTCAGCAGTTAGAAAATTAAGATTATATCTTTCTCCAAAAAATATAGTTGTTTTTTTAAACACACTCCAGTTAATCTGTGTGTATATAGACCCATCAACCACACTACTACCTCCATCTGGATATCTTGTAGTATTAAAAATAACATTATTATTGTCTATTAAATTAGCCTTTGAGTTTACAAACTGTTTCCTATAACTCACTCCGTAATTTAATTTAAATCGTTTAATTGTTTTTTTTATATCAAAAACACCATCTAGAATTAAGATATTTTCATTTCTATTTGACAGGTATTGATCATTTGTTTTTTGCTTATGTCTAGATTCTTTGACATTTTGCCAAGCTAAAATTAATGAGTATTTATCTGATAATATATTATCAGCTTTTTTAGTATAATTTAAGTTTTGTGCTATTCTAGTTTGAGGTCCATAGTACCAGTTTTTATACTTCCCAACACCTCCCTCTAAGTCATTCATCTTATCAAATCTTGATATTTTTGATGTTGTTGAAAATTGACTATTAAGACTTATTTTTTCTTTTTTATTTAGATTTATAAATAGTTTTTGAATAAAATCATAGCTGTTATAAGAAGTATTAAGCTGCCTGTTTTTTTCTACAACATGTGCTTCGTTTCCCCAGTTTTTATATCCGTGCATCCTGTTTAAACCCATCTTGATATTGCCATTTGATTTTATAGAAAACCCATTTATAAAAGTTAATTTTTTTAAATCAAACGTGCTTAAGTAATTTAATGAACTTGATTCATTTGCGCTTTCATATTTTTGAAATAATATATTTGATTTTCCATTAAAAGAGTTTTTAGTTATTGTATTAACAATTAAGGCCCCCCCCATAGCACCATCTCCATATACTACTGATGCAGGCCCTGTTATTGCTCTTATGTTATTAATAAAAAAGGGGTTTATTGAACTTGAGCTTTGTACATGACCATTTCTATATATGGCATTGTTAAGTGGAACGCCATCTATTACAATTAACAGCCTATTTGCTTCCATTCCTCTATAGTTTGGGCTCCCTCCTCCAGATTGGCTTTCTTGGACGGAAACTCCAATTGTTTTTTTAAAAAGTTCAGATATTGTGCTTGGTTGTATTTCCTCAATTTTTTTTCTTTCAATTTTAGATAGTATTCCATTATAGTTTAAAGCTTGCTTTATTTCTTCAAAATTTATTGTTTCTAGTATGTATGAGTTTGGGTATAAATACACTTTATCTTGTAGCCCATTTTTTTCAATTTTTAAATCTACATAGCTAATATGCTTTATTTGAATAAAATCATTTGCATTAAAACCAGATAGATTTGCAATACCATCAACATTACTTATAGTACCAAAATTATTGTTAAAAATATTTACATTAGAAATAGGTCTTTTGGTTACTTCATCTAAGAAAATAACATCTTGACCAAATATTAATAATGACCACAAGCTAATGGTGAGTGATAAAATAAGTTTCATGTTACCTTAACGATTCAATTACTATATGTGATTTTATATTATCTAACTTATAATGATGAACCTTATAATAGTAAAATATTTTCTCAATAAGTTGTTGTCTATTTTTATAAGGAATATTAATATTTCTATTAGTAATTAATGCCCTAAAATAATTTAAGTTATCTCCATTAATTACCTCTTCACTACTTTCTGTTTTTTTTGTAAAACACGAATTATTAAGATTAAAAAATGGATATTCAATGTTTTCTATTGATGGGAAAAAACCAAGGAATTTTGTTAAAGAAATTAAATATCTAAGTGAAAAGTTGTGGTCAATCTCTTGCTCATTATCTAGGTCTTTTGTAAGCCCCCATATAAAGTTGAAGACACTAGAGTTTCTTTCACCCTCAATTAAAATTTTTGAGAGAATTTCTGCCATAAATATCCGTAGTAATTTATTATAAAGCCCCGTGCTTTGAAAATGATGAGCTACGCTAATTTCTGTAATATATTGAAGTTCTTTATTTGGTTTGTGTTTGGCACTAATATTAAGTAGACTGAGTTTTTCCAAAAGTGATATTTTATTTTTTGTTTTTTTACTCCGTCCTCTTTTTATATTAAATGATTTTAATCCATAATCCTCAGTAAATATTTTTGCTATTATAGAGCCCTCACCATATTTATGGTTTATAATAGATATAGCTCGACAATCATAATTCATTATTTTATAAACAGTATTTTACTAACTATCTTTTCTAAACCATTCGAATCAACACTAAACACTAGATATATTCCAGTACCTACTTTTTCATTATTAAAGTTCTTGCCATTCCAGTTTGCTTGACCCCCATTGGCAATTGTTTGATAAACAAGAACCCCATTTATATCAGTTATTTTTACAAGAGCATTATTTACCAACTGACTAATCGCAATATTCCCCTGATAGTTTTCTCTAACAGGATTCGGAAAAACATATGTTTCCTCTTGTTTAACCTCTCCAATAGTAGCATCTGATCTATATGAAATCAAGCCCTTATCTGTAGCAATATAAACCTCCCCACTTAGCTGGTTAATGCTAATATCTATAATTTTATTTGAAAACAAGGGACTATTTGTTGTGGTGAAATGATGTATTTGCTCCAAACCATCATCTGAAAGCAGATATAGCCCTGAAGACTCTGTGCCTACCCATTTGCGGTTTGCCCCATCAATCTTGATGCAATTAATTCGTTCTGTAGATAGTAAATATTGCCCATATTCACCTTCTTGAATTAGTATTTGTTGTGCATCAAAGTTAAATCCACTAAAAATTAATTCAGGATAATAAAAAACAGCCACACCTTTATCAGTGCCTATCCATATCTCTCTATCAAGATCTTCGATAATGGCATATATATTTAATGAAGGGAGATTTCCATTGCCAGAATTTGTATTTAGGATTTTATATTCATCATCAAGATGATTTGAAAGAGTATTGTTGTCACTATAGACAAATAATCCTCCATCATGAATTATACCCCATTTCCTATTTGCTTGATCAATAATTAATTCATCAAAATATAAACCATTGATATCTTGATTCATAGAAAAAGAAAACCATTCATCCTTAGCTGTTTTTACAAATAATGGTTTTTCAACCTGTGAGTTTAGCCCCCAAAGATTATTGTTGTTATCAAATTTAATATCAGAGATTTGTATTCTATTATTTGAATAGAATGTAGTGTCAAGCACCCCCTGTGTGTTTTGATATCCATACTTCACTACATGCTCATCATCTTGCATAACTGAAATCCCATTATACCATGACGCATAATATTCTTTATTGTCAAAATATGCTGCTTCAACAATATCCCTTGCTCTGTTAAGATCATCAAAGTTTTTATTACTCCATTGATAATCGTTTTCCATAATAGAAACCCCGTCATTATTTAATTTGTTGACACTAAAATTCATATGACCACCATGACAAACAAATAACTTGCCAGAAATGTATTCAAGGCTATAAATGTCATTTGATTGAGGACTATTTACTAATAAAATATCTTCTATTTTTAGATCTACATAATGAACCAGTCCTTGTTTTTTGTCTGCAACCCATATTTCATTTTCTATAATAGACGCACTGCTATATGCATCTTCTAGGTTGTTAAGAGAGTTAATTTGTAACTGAGGACTTATTAGATGTATTTGATTGCTGTCTGTTATAATCAAGGACTCTCCTTTTTTTGATAGTTCTGGCCTTACAAGTGCCAATTCTAACATTATATCCCAGGTATTGTTTTTTATTAAAATAGAATTACTATCCAGTTCTACTATAGCAATAACAGTATTTTTAAAAAGATTAATAGATGAAAAAGAAGCGTCTTCTAATGCTGGGTTTTCAAATAAAACTTCTTTAAACCACTGATTGAAGTCTGATAAAAAGAGATTGTTTTTTTGAGCGCAATAGATTCCATTTGATGTTGCCGCATAGATTAAACTATCATCTACAATAGTCTGATTTACCTCTACATACTCAGCGTTATTTCCAATCTTATATGTGTCTTTTATTTCGTTTCTTATTACATCTATAACAACAATACCAAATGAACAAGAAAGATATACAAGGTTTTCATCAAAAGAAATACTGTTAATATTTTTTTTCCCAATAATCTCTTTTCTTTTAACATCTGAGATATTTGTTATCAAACCATTTCTGATAATATCTATATTACAGTTATCATACGTAACAATTAATATCTTGTTAAAACCATTGTATTTAATATTCTGTATATTATTATCAGAAAGACCATTCACCTTTGAATATCTGTTTATACTATTATCATAAGTGTTGTAGAAAAAAAGCCCCCCCTGTGCAACACAATAAATTTTTTCTTCTGCTATTGTAATTTTCTCTGGTTGATTATAGGCTAAATAATCTTTCCAATACCCCACAGGCACATTTTGTGCTAATGTCATTAATGGAATTAGTAGTAGTAGTATAATTTTCATATGCTAGAACAATAATAATGCAATTTATATCCTTCTTAACCTTATTTTTAAAAAAAAATTGTCTTTAGCAATACCTTTATTAGATTTGCATTTTAGGCTCAGTAGTTCAACTGGATAGAATATCAGATTTCGGCTCTGACGGTTGGGGGTTCGAATCCCTCCTGGGTCACATTTTAGTGTTTAATAATTAGTTTCTTGTTCTTTAATTAAACTGAAGTTTATATTTTTCTAATCAATGATTAGTCTCTTAGAGATCCTTCCATCTTTGTTTTCATAAAAAAGAATTGTATTTTTTTTCTTTTTAATCTGCTGTCCATTTATGTTGAATATTTTTTTAATTTCTTCATTTCCCAATATTTCAGCTATACTTGAAGCGCATTGAATGATAACTGTATCGCTGTAATAGAGTTGTTCACTAAACTCTGACTCTAGTAGTATTACGATATTTAAATTACCTGAATAGTTTTGCGTCACGTATAGGTTTGTAAAGTTTATTTCACTTGTATAGCCCGCTGTATAATTATTGCCATCATTTGGCGAGGTAGTTGTTACTCTTATTCCATTTGATATGTTTTCTATTGCAAAAAAACCAATTAAGTTATTAGCTGTATCAAAAGAATTTATGATAGCATAGTTAGAGCCTGCAATTAATCCAACTCTTAGTACTGTGCTAATGTTTTGTGATGATGAATTTAAAATTGCATAACCTACAGAGTCTCCAGCTGATACTGATGATATGTCAAAATAACCCCCATCTGTTGTTATGGTACTTGTTCCAATATCTGGTTCATTTGTAGCTTGATCAATTACTATTTGTAAGCTTGATGCTGTGTTACATTGGTTATTTCCTAAAACTGTATTTATAATTGGATTAAACGGAGCGGGAACAAATATACCGGTTGTTAAGGTATCGCTAGCTGACCATAAAGAACCCATGTTTAATGTAGAGTCATGGTAAGCCATTATTTGCCATTCATAGATAGTATTTTGTTGTAAAACTGGAATATTTGTATTATTTATTAGCCCGCTTACAATGCTTAAATTTTGCCATGTATTTGTGTTAAGTATTCTGTAATGAATTTTATATCTGTTTGCACCTGTAAGTACAATCCAATTTGCCTGAGCTGAAATATGAGTTATATTGCTGGAATTCAGACCATTGGGTGTCGGGCAGAGTGTTGTTGAAGTGAAGAAGGTATCAACTACAGACCAATTAGAAAAAAGAGTATTTGTAGAATCACAATAGCTTCTTATTTGCCAGATATAATCTACTTGACTTGTTAGGTTATTTAAGACTTTTGAGTTTAATGTAGAGTCTATATTATTTTTATAGGACCAAGTATTCATACCTATTTGTTTATATCTAACCTTATAATGATGAACATTATTTACAGCACTCCAATTAAGCTCAGCGCTAAAAAAATATATATTATTAGAAAATATTGATTGAGAAACTCCACATTGAGCACTACAGTTTATTGAAATTAAAATAAATAGTGAGATTATGCAATTCTTCATAAGAACAAACTTACAAATTTTAGTATTGTTATTTTTTGTTTGAAAATATATATATTGTGCTTGAGTATTGTGTTAATCCTAAAAATGCACTAACATTAGATAGTAGCCCAATACAAAATCCTTTAAAATAATTTTTGTATCCGCTTTGATGCTCATTACTAAGAAGAGAAACATAAAATGAGTCAAACTTCATACCTATTTTTTTATCTAATATGAAATTATGATTATTTAAAAGTTTTGTAATTGATTTTACTGAGAAATGATTTAAGTGAATAGGCAGATCCCATGCAGCCCAATATTTTTTATATATTCTAGCATCCAGACTTTCATAATTAGGAACAGCAATAATTAATGTGCCATTAGCAGTTATTATTTTTTTAAGATCTAATATTGTTTGATTGGGCTCATACACATGCTCTAGTACATGCCACATACTAACACTTTGAAAGCTATTTTCCTCAAACTGTTTAAGGTCTGTATTTTTCTTAATATTTAAATTGTACTTTTCTATTCCTTTATTTCTTGCTATATCCGATGGTTCTATTCCTACACATTCAATATTTTTATTTTTACAGGAATTTAGAAAGTCCCCTGTTCCACATCCAATATCTAGGTGTTTTTTAGTTTGTGAAGATTTTATTAATAGTTGTGTTTTTGTTTTAATAGCATACTGTCTAATAGTTTGATATAGAAAATTAAATAATCCCTTCTTATTGTCTGTATGTGAGATATAGCTTTCATTTATGTAGTATTTCCCTAGATTTTTTTCAAATGGTCTTGGATTTGTATAAAGAAAATTACAAGTTAAGCATTCAACTACATTAAATTTTTCGTTACTAAGACTAAAATCTTCACTTTCTAAAAATATTTTGTTTTTTTCTTGATTGCAAACAGGACATTTTTCTATTAAATTCATCGTCCCATATATACTAGTAGAACATTGATATCTGATGGCGAAACCCCGCTTATTCTTCCCGCTTGGCCAATTGATGTTGGTTGTATTGAATTTAATTTTTCTTTTCCTTCAGTAGATATTGAATGCAGTTTTGAATAATCAAAATCTTCCGGTATTATTATTTCTTCCAATTTGCTCAGTTTCTTTGCTGATTCGGCTTCCTTATTCAAATAGCCTCCGTATTTAATACTTATTTCAGCTTGCTCTATCGCTTCTTCGGATATTTTATTTTTTGTTATAAAATTTCTTAATTCCACTGAAACGCTTATATCTTTGAATGTTATATGTGGCCTAGATAGAAACGAGTATAGTTTTTTCTTCTGAGTAACTACTTTGCTTTTTTTCTTTTCTAAAACAGAATTTATTAATTCAATCTCAATATTTTGTTTTCGCAAAAACTTGATTAAAATTTCCGTTTGTTGGTTTTTAATTTCTAATTTTTCTAACCTTTCTTTACTTGCCAGGCCTAGCTCAAAACCTTTTTTTGTTAATCTTATATCTGCGTTATCTTGTCTTAAAAGTAATCTGTATTCTGCTCTAGATGTAAACATCCTGTATGGCTCTTCCGTTCCTTTTGTTATTAAATCATCTATTAATACCCCTATATAGGCATCTGATCTTGTTAAAATAAATTTTTCTTTCCCTTTTACTTTTTGATTTGCATTAATTCCTGCTATAAGTCCTTGGCATGCAGCTTCTTCATATCCAGTAGTTCCATTAATCTGTCCGCAAAAAAACAAGTTTTCTATTAGTTTCGTTTCTAGTGTTTTTTTAAGTTGTGTAGGTGGAAAGTAGTCATACTCTATAGCATATCCTGCTCTAAAAAGCTTTACCTTTTCAAGTCCTTTAATTTTTCTTAGGGCTTTAATTTGTATGTCTTCTGGCAATGATGTTGAAAATCCATTTAAATATATCTCTATTGTTTCTTTTCCCTCAGGTTCTATAAATAATTGATGTCTTTCTTTTTCTGAAAATCTTACAATTTTATCCTCTATTGAAGGACAGTATCTTGGTCCTAAGCCCTTTATCCTACCCTTAAACATAGGTGATTTTTCAAAACCCTCTTTTAAAACTTCGTGAACTTCTTTTGATGTATATGTTATAAAGCAGCTCTTTTGATTTTCTATTTTATTTTCTTTTATATACGAAAAACTTTTGTAGTCGCTATCTCCAAACTGCTCTTCGGTTTTTGAATAATCAATACTTCTTCCGTCCAGCCTCGGTGGCGTTCCGGTTTTCATTCGACCGTGAGTAAATCCGAGTTCAATAAGTTGCTTTGTAATACCTTCTGCTGCTGGTTCGCCAGACCTTCCACCTTTATAATTTTTTTCTCCCAAGTGAATTAATCCATTCAAAAATGTACCATTACAAAGTATAACGCTGTCGCTGTTTATACTAACCCCCATTTTGGTAATTATCCCTTTCGCTTTTTGTTCTTTAATTATAATGCTATCAACGCTGTCCTGATAAAAGTCTATATTATGATTACTTTCTAATGTTAATCTCCATTCTCTCTCAAAAAGCTTTCTGTCGCATTGTGCTCTTGGGCTCCACATTGCAGGCCCTTTAGATTTATTCAGCATTCTAAACTGAATCGTCGACTTGTCAGTTACAATTCCCGACATGCCTCCTAAGGCGTCAATTTCTCTTATTATTTGTCCTTTTGCTATCCCTCCCATTGCCGGATTGCAGGACATACGAGCTATCGTCTCAAGATTTTGAGATATCAAAAGCACTTTTGATCCAAGTGTTGCTGCTGAATAAGCAGCTTCACAGCCAGCATGACCGCCTCCAACTACAATTACATCATATTTTTCTTCTATTTGCATAATGTTTCACATGAAACTATTTTTTTTAAAACACTGTATGTCAATGTTTTAAGCCATCTTTTCAAGATAATAGTTTTCTTTTTTTCTTATTTCTTTCGCTTCTTTATTTGACTTATCATTATATCCTAGCAAATGTAGTAAACCGTGAGCCATCACCCTATAAAGTTCTTTAGCAAATACAACTTTATATTTCTCAGCATTTTCATAAATTCTTTCGATACTTATAACAATATCGCCACTAATGTTATTGACATCTTTATTTTCAAAGGTTATAACATCCGTAAAAGTATCGTGTTGTAGAAATTGCTGATTGTATACTAGCATTTCTTTATCATTAATTAATAAATACGTTATGGTTCCTGTTTTTGCCCCCTCCTCTTTAATTATATTATTAAGCCAGATTTTAATCTTTCTTCTATTTGCTAATCGATATTTTGCTTGTATTTGAAAACTAATCATTGTTTTCTTTAATTAGTGAATTAAAATATTTGTTGACTTCATTTTTAAAAAAAGGTGATAGGTTCACTGGAGTTGTACTTCTAAGTTCCAGTTGTGACTTTTGTTTTTTCTTAACAATACTATACTTTTTGTTTATTTTACTTTCATCAATTATCCACTCATTTGATTCTCTCTTTTCATCTTCTCCTTTTTCTTTCTCAGCTTTTTCAAAATCAATAAATTTATCTATTATTTTATCAAGTCTTTCAAATGTTTTATTTGAAATATTATTATTTATTATATCATATTCATTTTCTTCCATTTGTTCTTTAATCTTATCTAGCATCTTACTATTTCCAAGTTCTCCATTTTCTTTTTCTAGCGATTCTAATCCTGATTTAATTAATCCCTGTTTTTTAGCAAGCTCCATAAGTTTTTTACTGCTCATTTCTCCCTTTCCAGATTTGCCCTTTCCTTTTTCCTTTCCTTTTTTCATTTTTTCATTTAGTTCTTTTTGAGCTTTTTTTAGCTCTGACATAGAAGGGTTATTGCACTTTTGAGGATTATTACAATTTTTAGGTTTTTTGCATTCGGAAGGCATTTTACTTAAATCTAATTGCATATTTTTTAATATCTCAGAAAGCAAGAGCGCCAAATTGTTGCTTGATGTCATGACAAATTGTTGTTTTTCTGTAGATTTTTTAATAACTCTTGCCTCTAGTTTTTTGGTTGACTCTATCATATTTTCTTTAATTAAGCTTATTTCAGAGTTTATTTTTTCCTGTATTTGAACAACTCTTTTACTGAGCGCAAATAATGAGTCCTCTATAATTTTACTATCATCAGATAGTTTTTTTTGTATCTGAACAAGTTTAATAAATTCAGAACTACTTGTTTTTGTTTTTTTTGTCTTGTTAATCAAATCCTCTTGGCTAAATGAAAGGTTTAGTAAGTTTTCAAGTATTTCCCTTAATGTTTCTATGTTCTCTATTTGTTTTTCTTCACTATTGCTTTGCTGCATAGCTGATAGTTTGTCTGCAAGCTCATCAAGTTTTTCCAATGATTTTTTTTGAGATTTACTAGACTTTTTCTTATTTTTTTTATCTAAAGCTTCCTTACTTTCTTTCATAGAATCTTCTATTTCTTTTTCATCTTCTTTTGTTTTTGGAAGTGAGTTTTTATTTTCTAATTCCTCGTTTTTCTTTTCAAGATCCTTTATAGACTCCTTTATATTATTCATTTTTTCTTGCAGCTTTTCTTGTGTTTTTGCAAGATCTTTTGTTTCTTTTTTTGTAGAGTCTGTTTCGTTTTTTAAATTTGATTGTTCTTCCCTTAACTTTTTTATTTCTTCAATTAATTCTTCTGTTTTTTGTTCAAACTCTAACTGCTTAAACAATTCAAGCTCTCTGTCTAGTTCTTTTTCTAAATCATTGTTTTTAGAATTTATTTTTTTAAGCAGATCTTTAAGTTTCTCTTTATCATCTTTGTTCATTAACCTCTCTAGTTCTTCTAAAAGTTTTTTCATTTCTTTATCAACAACGTTGTCCATTAGCTTTTTAAGTTTTTTTTGTTTCTCTAATGTTGAAGGATTTATTTTTTTCTGGTTTTTATGATTATCTTCATTTCTAGACTGATTTCTTTTTATTTCCTCTAATATCTTTTTTTGTTTTTCAAGTATTTCTTTTGTTTTTTGTTTTTCTTCCCATCCTAGCTTTTTCTTAGCAATAATATCTTTATTAAATTTTTTTATTTCTTCTTTTAATTCTTGAGCTTTACTTATAGAATTGCTTAGGCTATTTTTTATTTTTTCATTTTTTTCATTTTTTTCAATAATTGTTTCTTCTCTTGTTTTTTCTGTGAATTTTAACTCTTTGCTTTTTGTTTTTTTATGACCATTAACCTTATCATTATCCCAAACTTCAAAGTAATACCTAACCTCTTCTCCTGCATTGAGCTTTAATTTAGCGATATCAAATTCATGATAGAAAACTTGGTCATTATTTGATGATATTTTTAATTGCTCTTTAAATTTAATAACAGTATCATCATTATAAACCTTATAGCAAAAATTTAATTTACTTAAACCATAATCATCTCTAATTTCTCCACTTAGATTTCTATAATTATTTATACTATCCTTTATTTCATTTACAATGATTGTAGGACTTTCATCATTTATAATATCAATTTTAAAGCTTGTTGTGTCTCTAAGGTTATACTTGTTATAATTAATGAAATCTATTTTTGTTGTCGTGTAATATTTTTGTTTATATGTGTGAGTGTTTCCAATATTAAACTTTGTTGTTTCAGAATTCATTTTAAGAATTAATGTATCTGTATTCTCAAAATTGATAACCCATTTTATTTGAGTCCCTTCAGGAACTCTTAAATCCTCAATGCTATTAACTATTACGTCTTTTTTTTGTATATATTTAGGGTAGTTTATTGTTGTTTTGACATCTAATATTGTTGGTTTGGGAATTACTTTTATAAAATATTTTTTTGATTTATAACCCCCTCCAAGTAAACTAAAATACTTGCTTTTATTAATGTTTTTAAATAGGTATTCAAACTCTGAGGAGTTCTTTTTTTTCATTATAAACTTGTAATTATCTACAGAGACATAAAATTCTCTAGGAATTTCATTTCCTTCTATTTTTATTTTTAAAACATAATCCTCCTGTTGTTTTGTTGTTAGCTCAGATTCAATTTGTATTATATATGGAGCTTCAGGCTCAAAGAATTTATTGTGCTTGATGATTCGTGAAGAGCTTTTTGTTAGCATATCAGCTTTTCCACTAATAACAAAAATTAATATTAATGCCAATGGAGCTAGAAGCCATTTTGCTATCTTAAAATTAGATTTTAATTGAATAGCATTTTTAAACGGTATTGGTGTTATAGATTTAGTTTTTTGATCTATACTAGCATTTATCAGTTCATTATCAAGACCCATTTCGCTTAGTTCCAGGATGTTAATGAGCTTATCCTCTATTTCATTAAAATGATGTCCTAGTATTTTTGCAGCATCTTTATAAGTAATTCCTTTGCGTATATTAAAAAGTTTTAATAGAGGTATAAGAATGAATTTAATTATTATTAAGCTATTAATAATTAAATATGACCAAAAGAGAATCGTTCTAAGGCCAACATCAAAATTCATATAGAATTCAAGTAAAGAAATAAATATGAAAAAAAGCAATAAGATAAATAAGGAAAGAATACCTCCTTTAATAATCTGATTGGTATAATATTTCTTTATAAACTGTTTAAGTTTATTAATTATGTCACTTTGAATTTTCACTAATACAAAAATACAATTTTAATATACTCTTAGTTTCAATAATTTATATCATAAATACTATCTTTGTAAAAAAACAAAAATGCCACAAGTAAGAGTTCGTTTTGCGCCCAGCCCCACAGGTCCACTTCATATTGGAGGTGTTAGAACAGCTTTATATAACTATTTGTTTGCTAAAAAATATAATGGAAAAATAATTTTAAGGATTGAAGATACTGATCAAGCGCGCTTTGTTAAAGGGGCAGAAGAGTATGTTATCGAATCTTTAAATTGGTGTGGTATTAATTTTGATGAGAGTATTGTTGCAGAAGGAAAGTTCGGTCCATATAGACAGTCTGACAGAAAAGAAATATATGAGCAGTATGCTCAACAATTAGTTGATGATGGGTTTGCTTATTATGCTTTTGACTCTTCTGAAGAGCTAAATCAAATGCGAGAAAGAATGAAACAGGCAGGAGTACCTTCTCCTCAATACAATTCTGTTACAAGAAGTACAATGAAAAATTCTATCTCATTATCTGAAGATGAGACAAAATCAAGGATTAAAAACGGAGATCAATATGTCATAAGGATAAGAATGCCTCGAAATGAAGAGGTGAAAATAAATGATTTAATAAGAGGTTGGGTAGTTGTTAATACTAATAACATGGATGATAAAGTAATCTTTAAATCAGATGGCATGCCAACTTATCATCTTGCTAATGTAGTAGATGATTATTTAATGAATATATCTCATGTAATAAGAGGAGAAGAGTGGCTTCCATCTGCACCGTTGCATTTACTTCTTTATAAGTATTTGGGCTGGGAGAGTAAAACTCCTGAGTTCGCTCATCTTCCACTGATTTTAAAGCCTGATGGCAATGGAAAGCTTAGCAAGAGGGATGGTGATAGATTGGGATTTCCTGTTTTTCCAACTGAGTGGTGTAATCCTGAAACTGGTGATATAAGCTCCGGATATAGAGAGAGTGGATATATTCCTGAGGCATTTATTAATATGTTAGCTTTTTTAGGTTGGAACCCTGGAACTACTCAAGAAATTTTTTCTATTAATGAATTAATAGAAGCCTTTTCATTAGACAGGGTTGGAAAAGCAGGTGCTAAATTTGATTTTGACAAGACAAAATGGTTTAACCAGCAGTACTTAAGAAGGAAATCAAACAAAGAACTGTCCAGTAATTTACAAGTAATCTTAAAGAAGAATGGAATTGATAAAGACAATAAATATATTGAGGCTGTTTGTGAACAATTAAAAGAAAGAGCAACCTTTGTAAACGATATGTGGTTAGAGGGTGGGTATTTTTTTAATGCACCAATTTCATATGACGATAAAACTGTTAGTAAAAAATGGAAGAACGATTCTCCAAACCTGCTTTTAGAATTAAAGAATAAATTAGTATTAATTGAAGATTTTAGCTCTGTAAATATTGAGGAAGTATTTAAGGGGTTTTTAATTGAAAAAAATATTGGGATGGGTAAATTACTTCCAGTATTTAGATTATCTCTAACTGGTTTAGGCATGGGGCCTTCACTGTTTAATATAGCCTCTTTAATTGGTAAAGAAGAAACCTTAAATAGAATGAACACAGCTTTAAATAATTTAAAATAATGGGGGTTATTACAATCGAAGGAATCAAAGTTTATGCTTATCATGGCCACCTTCCTGAAGAAGCTATTTTAGGAGGGCACTTTATTGTAAATGTATGTGTTACCGCTGACACATCTTTAGTGGAAGAGAGCGATGATTTAACTGACACGGTTGACTATGTAAAAATTATAAATATTGTAAAACAAAAAATGGCAAATAGATCTAATATGATTGAGCGTCCTGCACGAGCAATAGTAAATGCAATATTAACATTACATAAAGTGCAAAAAGTTAAAGTAGAGGTTGAAAAAAAACTACCACCTATTGATGCCTTTTTTGATAAAATATCTGTTACTTGTGAAGATAAAAACTAAATTAAAAGCTTAGTCATACTTGTTTTTTTAGATATAATTAAATGTAACTTCTCAATCATAACTCTTTCTTGACTCATATTGTCTCGATCTCTTAAGGTTACAGATTGGTCCTCTAATGTTTGATGATCAACTGTAATACAAAATGGTGTTCCTATAGCGTCCTGTCTTCTATATCTTTTTCCAATAGAATCTTTTTCTTCATACTGGCAATTAAACTCTAATTGTAGAAATTTAATTAATTCCCTAGCTTTATCTGGCAGTCCATCTTTTTTAGTCAGAGGTAGAATTGCAGCTTTAATTGGCGCAAGAGCATGTGGAATTTTTAAAACTGTTCTTGTTTCTCCATTTTCTAAGAGCTCTTCTTTAAAAGAGTTAGATAGTATTGTTAAAAACATTCTATCTAATCCTATTGAAGTCTCGAGCACGTAAGGAGTGTAGCTCTCATTAATTTCAGGGTCAAAGTACTTAATTTTTTTGCCAGAATGTTCTTGATGTGCTTTTAAATCGAAATCTGTACGTGAATGAATTCCTTCAAGCTCTTTAAATCCAAAAGGAAATCTAAATTCAATGTCAGTTGCAGCATTTGCATAGTGTGCTAGATTCTCATGGTCATGAAACCTATAGTTTTCTTCTCCTAAATCAAGTGACTTGTGCCATTTCATTCTTTGTTTTTTCCAGTATTCATACCATTTTATCTCTTCTCCAGGTCGAATAAAAAACTGCATTTCCATTTGTTCAAACTCTCTCATTCTAAATATAAATTGTCTGGCAACAATTTCGTTTCTGAAAGCTTTCCCAATTTGAGCTATTCCAAAAGGAATTTTCATTCTGGAGGTTTTCTGAACATTTAAAAAATTAACAAATATTCCCTGAGCAGTTTCAGGTCTTAAGTATAAGTCTGAAGCTCCATCCAGAGTAGCTCCAACTTGTGTTTTAAACATTAAATTAAACTGACGCACATCTGTCCAATTACAAGTGCCAGACACTGGACATTTAATTTCTAAATCTTCAATTAGGATCTTAATGTCTTTTAAATTTTCAGATGTAAGAGCTATGTTCATCTTACTGTTAATTTCTGAAATTTTTTCTTTTCTTTCTAAAACTCTTTCATTCGTTGAGATGAATTCTTCTTTATTAAAAGTGTCTCCAAATCTTTTCTGTGCCTTTTGAATATCTTTATCAATTTTGCTTTCAATCTTTAAAATATATTCTTCTATTAATACATCAGCTCTATATCTTTTTTTAGAATCTTTATTATCAATTAAAGGATCATTAAAGGCGTCAATATGCCCAGAGGCTTTCCATATTTTGGGATGCATAAAGATGGACGTATCTATTCCTACAATGTTTTCGTGTAAGTTAACCATTGATTTCCACCAATAATCCTTAATATTATTTTTAAGCTCTACTCCATTAGGACCATAGTCATACGCTGCCGCTAATCCGTCATAAATTTCGGATGATTGAAAAATAAAACCATATTCTTTACAGTGAGATACAACTTTTTTAAATACTTCTTCGTAGTTTGCCATAATACAAAAGTAATAATTCTCAGATTTAATTCTGTAAATTTACATTATGATTCAAATTGAAGATAAGATTATTTCTAAAGAAGTTTTTGAAAAGAAGTTTTTATGCGATTTAAATTCATGTAAGGGCTCTTGCTGTGTGGAGGGTGACTCTGGAGCCCCATTAAGTGAAGATGAGGTTATTACTATTAATAAAATTTACCCTAAAATAAAACCTTATTTAAGTAATCAGGGGAGAAGTGTTATTGATAGTTTAGGTGTTTCTGTAATTGATGCAGACGGAGATTTAACGACACCATTAGTTAATAATAGAGAGTGTGCTTTTGTAATAAATGAGAAGGGGATCTCTAAGTGTGCAATTGAGAAAGCATATTCCGAAGATAAAACAGATTTTAAAAAACCAATTTCATGTCATTTATTCCCAATTAGAATTACCGAATATTCAGATTTTGATGCCGTTAACTATGAGTCGATTAAAATTTGCTCTCCTGCATGTAGTCTTGGAGAGGAGATGCAGCTTCCTGTATACAGGTTTCTTAAAGAACCACTAATAAGAAAGTATGGTGATAAGTTTTACAAAGAAATTACTAAAGTTGCAGAGTTATTGAATTCAAAATAAAAATTTATTTAAAAGCACTTTCACCTGTGATATCAAGACCTGTAATTAATAAATGAATATCATGAGTTCCTTCGTAGGTAATTACAGATTCCAAATTCATCATGTGTCTCATTATTGAATAATCTCCAGTAATACCCATAGCTCCTAATATCTGCCTTGCTTCTCTAGTTATTTTAAGAGCCATATCAACATTATTTCTTTTACACATTGATATTTGAGCTGTAGTTGCTCTTCCTTCGTTTTTTAGAACTCCTAATCTCCATGTCAAGAGCTGTGCTTTAGTGATCTCAGTAATCATTTCAGCTAATTTTTTTTGTTGTAATTGGAATGCAGCAATTGGCTTTCCAAACTGTATACGTTCTTTAGAATATCTTAATGCTGTATCATAACAATCCATAGCTGCACCAATAGCCCCCCAAGCAATTCCATATCTTGCCGAATCTAAACAGCCAAGTGGAGCGCCAAGCCCATCTTTATTTGGCAAGATGTTTTCTTTAGGAACTTTAACATTATCAAATACTAGTTCGCCAGTTGCTGATGCTCTTAAACTCCATTTGTTGTGTGTTTCCGGAGTAGTAAACCCATCCATTTCTCTCTCAACAATTACACCTTTAATTCGCCCTTTCTCATTCTTTGCCCAAACAACTGCAATATCTGCAAATGG
The DNA here is from genome assembly GCA_964397025.1 of uncultured Weeksellaceae bacterium. Taxonomy (GTDB): domain Bacteria; phylum Bacteroidota; class Bacteroidia; order Flavobacteriales; family BACL11. The sequence continues at coordinate 32,967 of CAYNGO010000002.1, read as the reverse complement.
CGAGTTTGATATCCACATTTTTGCGCCATTTAGTAGATAATGATCACCCATATCTTTAATGTTAGTTGTCATTCCTCCAGGGTTTGAACCATGATTAGGCTCTGTTAATCCAAAACATCCAATTAATTCTCCAGAGGCTAACTTTGGAAGATATTTCATGCGCTGCTCTTCATTTCCATATTCATATATAGGGTACATTACTAAAGAAGATTGAACTGAAGCAGTAGAGCGAACCCCACTATCACCTCGCTCTAGCTCTTGCATTATAAGGCCATAAGAAATATTATCTAATCCAGCACCTCCATATTCTGTAGGGATATAAGGCCCAAAAGCACCTATTTCAGCTAAACCAGGAAGGATTTGTTTTGGAAACTCAGCCTTTTGACAAGCCTCTTCAATAATTGGAGATATGCTTCTTTTTACCCATTCTCTAGCAGCATCTCTTATAAGTTTATGCTCTTCTGTTAGAAGTTCATCCATGTGAAAATAATCTGGAGCTTGGTATAAGTCTTGTTTCATAAGTACAGTAATTAATTTTATACAAAAGTATCGTTTTTATAAATATTTTAAATAACTATTCAGATTTATATATGTAAAAACTATTTTTGTAGATAGTTATTATGCAAATAAATCAAATAGAAATCCAAAGTTCATTAGTTTTTTGTCTTATAACAATTTCATTTCTTTTTTTAGGCCTACTTAGAGCATACTATTGGAAGCATACAAAATTGTTAATTTTAGCTTCTTTTAAATATAGATACGCTAGTCAGTATCTGAGACAAGATAATGCCTTTACTGAGCGGGTTAATTGGTTAGCTTTTGTTGTTTTAGTAGTTAATTTTTCTCTTTTATTTTTATTTAAAAATCTAGAGATTAATCTGATAGATTTTTTAAGGTTAGTTTTATTTATACTTATATACTATGCTTTTAAGTATATGATTATTAGATTTTTAGGAAACTTATTATTTGCTAGAGAAACAACAAGATTAGTTATTTTTTTTTCATATCTATCTGATAAATCATTAGCAATTATACTATCTCCATTAATACTAATATTGTACTTTTTTTCATTTGACATTAATTTAATTTTAATAAATATTGTGTTTTTTATTACGCTGATATTTCTTTTGTTTAAATCATTTTGGATTTGGAGAGTTGGAACAAATTCATTTGGCCTACCTTCTTTTTATATATTTTTGTATCTTTGTATTCTAGAAATACCTCCTTTTGTATTAATTGCAAAAGGTTTTTTTTACTAAAATAATAAGTAATGACATCAGTCAAAGCAAAAGTAAAATCAATATTAATCTCTCAGCCCCAACCTGAGGGGAAATCTCCATATGCTGCTATTCAAAAAAAATATAATCTAAAAATTGATTATAGACCTTTTATTCATGTTGAAGAGATTTCTACAATAGAGTTTAGAGAACAAAGAATTAGTATTTTAAATCATGATTCTGTAATATTTACTAGTAAACACGCAATGGATCACTATTTTAGTATGTGCGAAAGGCTTAGAATTAAAGTTCCTGATTACACTAAGTATTTTTGTGTTTCTGAGGCAATTGCTCATTACCTACAAAATTTTATAACATTTAGGAAAAGAAAAATATTTACTGGAGAGCAAACATTTGCAAGTCTAATTCCTGTTATGCAAAAGCATAGTGATAGTAAGTTTATATTTCCCTGCTCAGATGTTTTGAAAGCAAGACCTAATAAATCTTTAGAAGATAGTGGATTAGAATATACAAAGGCCCAAATGTACAAAGTAGCATGTTCAGACTTGTCTGACTTAAAAGATGTTAAGTATGATATTCTAGTGTTTTTTAGCCCAACAGGTATTAAGTCCCTTATGGAAAATTTTCCTAAATTTATTCAAGAAGAAACTAGATTAGCTGTATTTGGACCTACTACTGTCAAATCAGTAGAGGATTTTAAATTACGTGTTGATATAGAGGCTCCAAATAAAAAAGCTCCTTCTATGTCTATGGCATTAGAGCAATACATCAAGGAATCTAATAAAAGAAGGAGATAACATTTTCTATGAATACTTTCAAAAAGTCAGAAAGACTTTGTGATTTGAGATCAACAGAAAATTTATTTTCAAACGGAAAATCACTTTCTGAAAATCCATTTAGACTTGTTTATTTGGAGGTAGACGAAACTCGAGATTCATTTGTTAAAACTCAAATTGTTGTTCCAAAAAGAAATATTATAAAAGCTGTAAACAGAAATAAAATTAAAAGGTCTATTAAAGAAGCATTTAGAAATCACAAATCTTATTTGATTAGTGAATTAGAAAAAAAGAATAAAAAAGTTAACTTGTCTATAATTTATCAATCAAGTAAAATTCTTTCATATTTGTTTATTGAAGAAAAAATAAAATTGTCTTTAGTTCGTTTAAATAGTAAGCTATGAAAAAATTAATTTCTCTAATTTTATTGTTTGTTATATATGTATATCGTTCTTTTATTTCTCCAATAATACCTGCTCGCTGTAGATACTTACCAACATGTTCGGAATACTCTAAGGATTGTATCATTAAGTATGGACCATTCAAAGGATTACTCCTCACTTGTAATAGAATTTTAAAATGCCACCCATGGGGAGGAAGTGGATACGACCCAGTACCTTAAAAAAATAATAATGTATAAAAAGATAAAAATATTAGTATTAATTATTGTTGTAGCTTTTGGCTCTTTCAGTTTTACTGATAACTATTTTGAAGTTGCAAAAAACCTTGACATTTTTACTACAGTTTATAGAGAGTTAAATAATTTTTATGTTGACGAAACTGATCCTGGTAAGTTAATGAAAACTGCCATTGATAAAATGTTAAAATCGTTAGACCCTTACACAAATTATATTCCTGAATCAGAGATAGAAGATTTTAAATTTATGACTACGGGTCAGTACGGAGGAATAGGGGCCGTTATTACTAAAAGAGATGATTTTGTTTTCGTAAGTGAGCCATATTTTGGTTTTCCAGCTCAAAAAGCAGGGCTTATGGCAGGTGATAAAATATTAAAAATTGATGATGTTGATGCTAAGGGTAAATCAACAGAGGAAGTTAGTAAAGCATTAAAAGGTCAGCCTAACACAGATGTTAAGCTTTTAATTGAAAGGCCATATATTGATGATTCTTTTGAAGTTAGTTTTAAAAGAGAAAAAATTTCAGTAAAAAGCGTTCCTTATTTTTCATACTTAAAAGAGGGTATAGGTTATTTAAAATTAAGAAGTTTTACTCGAAACTGTAGTAATGATGTTAAAGAGGCGATTGTCGATTTGCAAAAAAATGGAGATTTAAAAGGTTTAATATTAGACTTAAGAAGTAATCCTGGTGGCCTGTTAAATGAATCTGTAGATATTGTAAATCTTTTTGTAGAAAAAGGACAAGAAGTAGTTAGTACTAGAGGAAAGATTGAGTCTTGGGATAAAGTTTATAAGGCAAATAAACAGCCACTTGATTTAGAGGTTCCTCTTGTAGTTTTAATAAATCAGAGTTCTGCATCAGCTTCTGAGATTGTTGCTGGAGCAGTTCAGGATTTAGACAGAGGTATTGTTATTGGACAAAGAAGTTATGGTAAAGGTTTGGTTCAACAAACAAGAAAACTAAGCTATAATGCTCAGCTTAAGCTTACGGTTGCCAAGTACTACATTCCAAGTGGAAGATGTATACAGGCTTTGGATTATTCGAATAGAAATAAAGATGGAAGTGTTGGCAAGGTCCCTGATTCATTAATGACTAGCTTTAAAACAAAAAATGGAAGAACTGTTTTTGATGGAGGTGGAATCAAACCAGATATTGAAATTGATGAAGATGAAGTTAGTAACCTCTTAATTTCACTAATACGTGAGCGTCTATTTTTTGATTTTGCAACTCTATACAGACATCAGAATAAGTCTTTATCTATCGATAGTATAAACCCTATTTCTGACGAATATTTTGATTTGTTTAAGGATTTTCTTAGTGACAAATCTTATGATTATAAAACGGAAACCGAAAAAGCACTTGAGTTACTTAAGAAAAAATCTGAAAAAGAAAATTATTATTTATCAATAGAAGAGAAGTATGATTCATTACTTAGTGAATTTACATTAAATAAGAAAAATGATTTATTTAGAAATAAATTAAGGATCACAGAATTTTTAAGTGGGGAAATTGCTAGTAGATACTCATATCAAGAAGGAAGAATAAAATCTTCATTAGGTTTTGATCCTGAAGTAAAAAAAGCAATAGAATATCTTTCAGACTCTTCTTTATATAGCTCTATATTTTCTAAAAAGTAGAATGATAAATTCTTTTTATACGCCTGTTAATTTTAGATAAAAATTCATATGGTATAGAATTAGTCTGAGTACATATTTTGTAAATACTATTGTTTATTCCAAAAATTTCTACCCTATCTCCCTCCTTGGCATTAGTTTGAGTGATGTCAATTGCACATGAATCCATACTTATATTTCCAATAATCTTACATGATTTTTCATTTACGAAAAGAGACCCTTTTTGATTTCCTAAATTTCTATCTAAACCGTCGGCATATCCAAAAGGAACAATTGCTATCCGTATTTTCTTTTTACAAATATAGGTTGCGTTATAGCCAATAAGATCTCCTTTTTTAAGATTATGTATTTGACTTATTGAACTAGATAAAGAGCCTATTTGAAGAAGGTTTTTATCTTTGCTAACACCAAATATCCCAATACCAATTCTTACTGAGTTGTATTGATGTTTTGAGAAACGTAACACTCCATTAGTATTTAAAATATGAAATAGAGGTTCAATTGAAAAGTTGTGTTTAAAGCTTAAAATTATTTTTTCAAAAGCACTCATTTGTTTGAGTGTAACATGATCTTGATTGGAGTTTCCACTTGATGAGAGGTGTGAGCATACAGATTCAATTGAAAGGCAAGGATATTTAGTCATTTTTTTCTTTAGCTTAACCAAGTCAGTTTGTTCAAAGCCAAACCTATTCATTCCAGTATTAAACTTTAAATGTATTTTAATTTTCCTATTTAGCTTTCCAAAGGAATCTAGAAGTCTAAAATTATAGATAACAACATCTAACTTATATTTTAAAATTTGTTCTGTTGATCGAGGGCTTGGATTAGCTATTATAATAGGTTTTTTTAATCCAGCTTTTCTAAGTATCACACCTTCTTCAAAATCTGCAACCCAAAAAGCATGTACATTAAGGTTTTCTAACTCCTGAGCAACCTCTACATCTCCATGACCATAGCCGTAAGCTTTAACTACTGCAATTATTTTAGTTGATTGCCTAAGTTTGCTTTTTAAATAATTTAGATTTTTTGAGATATTTACTAGATTAATATCAAAAATAGATTCATGAAATTTATTCATTGCTTGACATTTTCAAGTTAAAACATGATCTACACAATGCTTGGTATTTATCTTTTTCTCCAATTTCAATTTGTTTTTTATCGTTGGTCTTCTTAAATGTATGGCTAGCCTCACTTGAACATAGATCGCAAATAGCGTGAAGTTTTGTAATTTTATCAGCTATGGACATTAACCTAGGCATTGCTCCAAAAGGATTACCCAAATGATCTAAATCTAATCCAGCTAAAATCACATTACAGCCACTTGAAGCTATTTCAATACAAACCTCTACAATTTGATCATTAAAAAACTGAGCTTCATCAATAGCTATAATATTAGCTTGTTTAGAAAGTTGTACAATTTCAATTATATTTTCAACAGGTGTAGCAGGGATTTCATTTTTATTATGAGACACAATTTTTAAGCTATCATATCTATTGTCAAGTTTAGGCTTAAAAATTTTTACTTTTTCTCTACTTATCTTAGCTTTTTTTATGATACTAATTACCATCTCTGTTTTTCCAGAAAACATTGACCCGCATATTACCTCAATTTTTCCATAAGGTTTATGATGTTTGTTTTGTAATTTTAAAGACATTAATATCTTGCTATTTAGTTATGTTTGCTAACAAAAGTATAAAACAGATAGCATATTTATATGTATTTAAGATTTTTGTTAGTCTTTTGATTGTTTTATAAAAAATCAAGTTGTTTTGACTAATTTTAAATAAAAAAACACAAACTCTAATTAAGAAAATTATTTAATATTATACATGTCAAAACTATATATTATTCCTACTCCTATTGGTAATCTGGGGGATTTCACATTAAGAGCAGTAGATCTTCTAAAAAAAGTTGATATTGTTTTAGCTGAGGATACTCGAGTTAGTAAAAAATTACTTCATCATTATGATATTAATACTGTCATGAAGGCTCATCATCAATTTAACGAACATAGAGAATTAGATGGCTTAATTGCTAAGTTAAAATCGGGTACGATTTTTGCTTTAATTTCTGATGCAGGAACTCCTTGTATTTCAGATCCAGGTTTTTTATTGGTTAGAGAGTGTGTTAAAAATAAGATTCCCATTGAGACTTTACCTGGAGCAACAGCCATGATTCCAGCCTTAGTAAATTCCGGATTTCCTAGTGATAGATTTATTTTTGAGGGTTTTCTCCCTGCTAAAAAAGGAAGGTTAACAAGAATTAAAAGTCTTATTAATGAAGAAAGAACAATGATTTTTTATGAATCTCCTCATAGGGTTCTAAAGACTCTTACTAGTTTTATCGAATTTTTTAGCGCTGCAAGAAATGTGGCAGTTTCAAGAGAGATAACTAAATTATTTGAAGAAACTAAGCGGGGATCATTAATTGAGGTTCATGAATATTTTAGTAAAAAGAAATTAAAAGGAGAATTTGTTATCGTTTTAGAAGGTAAAAAATGACAAATAAAAAATGGAATATTTTACAAACTAATAATGTTACAGTTAGTAATCTAGCTGCAGAATTAAATGTTGATGAAAAAATATCAAGATTATTAGTTTCTAGAGGAATCACCAATTATGTTGATGCAGAGAGTTTTTTTAGGCCAAAATTAAAGGATATTTATGATCCTTTCTTGATGAAGAATATGAGTCCTGCTGTAGATAGATTAGTTCTTGCTAAGTCTAGAAATGATAGTGTTTTAGTTTTTGGAGATTATGATGTTGATGGAACTACATCAGTTGCAATGATGTATTTGTTTTTACTAAAGCAAGGATTTAATGTAAAATATTATATTCCAGATAGATATGATGAGGGGTATGGTATTTCAAAAAAGGGTATTGATTTTGCTAGAAATAATAATATTAATTTAATAATCGCTTTAGATTGTGGCATAAGAGCTATTGAGCAGGTTGATTATGCTAGTAAACACAATATAGATTTTATAATTTGTGATCATCATAACCCCGGAAAAAAAACCCCAAAAGCACTTGCAATTTTAAATCCAAAGCAAATAGATTGTTCTTATCCTTTTAAGGAGCTTTCAGGATGTGGAGTTGGCTTTAAATTAATTCATGCTTATGCAATTTATAAAAAAATTGCTCTTTCAAATATTTTTTTCTTTCTTGATTTGGTTGCAATTAGTATTATAGCGGATATGGTGCCTGTAACTGGTGAAAATAGAATATTTTCTTTTTACGGCTTAAAAAAAATTAATACAAAAGCTAGTATTGGAATACAAAGTCTAATTAATATTTCGGCTAGAAATCATAACATTAAAGCTTCTGACATCTTATTTGGGATTGCCCCTTTAATAAATGCTGCAGGAAGAATTACACATGCAAAACATGCTGTTAGCGTGTTAATTGAGGAGGACTTTCTTAAAGCTAAAGAATATTCAGAAAAAATATTAGTGAATAATACAAATAGAAAATTAATTGAAAAAAAAATTACTATTGATGCTCTTAAGATGGTTAATGAGAAAAAATTCTCTAACGTAGTTTTTTCAAGCAATTGGCATAAAGGTGTTGTTGGTATTGTTGCTTCAAGACTAATTGAGTCTTATTATAAGCCCACTATTGTTTTATCAGAAAAGAATGGAATTCTAACTGGATCAGCTCGATCTGTTAAAGGATTTGATATTTACGAAGCAATAAATAAGTGCTCTAATTTATGTGAAAAATTTGGCGGTCATAAATATGCTGCTGGTCTAACAATTAAAAAAGAGAATCTTAATCAATTTGTAGAAAAATTCGAAGAAATTGTTTCTTCAAGTATAAAACCCGAACAATTGATTAATTGTATAGACATTGATCTTGAAATTGATTTGGAAGAAATTGACGCAAAATTTTATAGGATTCTAAAGCAATTCTCGCCATTTGGACCTGGAAATAAAAACCCATTGCTTCTTAGCCGGAATGTTAAGCTTGATAAAAATCCAAGCTTTATTGGTAAGGACAAGACACACGTAAAACTTAATTTTTATAGAGAAAATTCATCTTCTATTGATGCTATTGGATTTGGATTTGCTCCCATTTTTAAAACGCTAAATAATAATTTGCTAAGCATATGTTATTCGCTAGACGAGAATACATGGAAAGATGTTACCAGATTACAGATGAATTTGCGCGACGTTTTATTATAAGCTACGAACTTGAGCGGCCTATCTTTAATGATATCTGGTTTTTTATCATTATTAAATTCTTAAGGATATTTAACTCTTGATTTGCCGATATATTTTGTTGAATTTTTTTTTGGATTATTTGTATTTTATCTTCAACATGTTGGAGTTTTAGTGATAGAACAGCTTTTTCTGCAGTTTTTCGTAAATTTTGATTTTCCCTGCCGGTATATATTTTGTGTTTTAGAGCCCAATTGTCACTTATAGCATGTTGATTTGAAAGTAGATCAATACATAGTTTATTAATTTCTGTATTGGAATGAGATATAAAATAAGCTTGATTAATTTTTTTCTGACTTATTACAATATTATTTATTGCATTATAAATTTCATCATGTGGAGTATTGTTAATTTTTATTTTATCAGACATTAACTCATTAGTAATGAATTCTGCTACACTTACCTTATCTTCTTCAAAAGATATGATTTCATTACCATAATTTAATATTATTCTAATGATTTCTTCTTCATATTTTTTAAGCTTTATATTGTTTGAAAACCTTTTAGGTTTTTCTTTTATAATTATATCTCTACTAATTAATTTAGTGCTTATTTGTTTTCTTTGCTGATCAATATCTCTTAACAAGACACTTTCTTTAACATCAAGAAGTTTGCTACAAACTTTACAGTATTCTGTTCTTGTTAGATAGTCAGGTATTAATGCAATAGATTGAATAATATCTTTGATTATAGCTACACGTTTTATTGGATCTTGCTCGCTTTCAGTATTTAGTATTTTTGTCTTGTATGTTATAAAATCTGTCGAGTGATTATTTAAAAATGAAGCAAACTCTTCGCTTGATTTTTTTTGAGCATAAGAGTCAGGGTCTTCATTTTCTGGAAACGGCACGACCCTAACATTCATGCCTTCTTTTAGAATCATATCTACTCCTCTAAATGAGGCCTTCACTCCAGCTGCATCTCCATCAAAAAGAATAGTTATATTTTTTGTAAATCTATTTATAAGCTTGATTTGATCAAGTGTTAGCGAGGTTCCAGATGCAGAAACTACATTTTCAATCCCCTTTTGGTGTAAAGAAATAACATCAGTATACCCCTCTACAATATAGCAATTGTTATTCTTGCTTATTGCATTTTTCGCAAAAAATATTCCATATAAAATTTTGCTTTTATTATAGATTAATGATTCAGGTGAGTTTTGGTATTTTGCTTTAGCATTAGGATTTAATGCCCTACCTCCAAACCCAAGTATTCTTCCTGAAAAGCTATGAATTGGAAACATTACTCTTTCTCTAAACCTATCAATTGTACCTTGGTTTTCAATATTAAATCCAAGGCCTGATTTAATAATATAATCTTCAGAATATGAAGATTTAAGGGCAGTTTGAGTAAAAATATCTTTTTTCTTTGGACTATAACCTAGCTCAAATTTTTTAATTATTTCATTAGTATATCCTCTCTCAGAAAAATAATTTAAACCTATATTTCTTCCTTCATCAGTATCCCATAATTTTTCAGCAAAGAAATTTTTAGCATATGTAGATAGTATGTACAAACTATCTTTTTCGTTTGCCATCTCCGTCTGCTCAGCAGTAAGCTCTTCTTCAATAATTTCAATATTATATTTTTGAGCTAAATATTTAAGTGCCTCAGGATAGCTGTAATGTTCTTTATCCATTAAAAAACTAACACTATTTCCTCCTTCTCCACATCCAAAACATTTATATATTCCTTTTGCAGGAGAAACAGTAAATGAGGGTGTTTTTTCATTATGAAATGGGCAAAGCCCTAGAAGGTTCACCCCCCTTTTTTTAAGAGAAACAAAATCACCAACGACCTCCTCAATCTTAACAGTCTCAAATATTTCGTCTATAGTATTTTTTGGAATCATTTTTCTCTTTTGATAACATATTCTAGTAGCTTAATTAATGAGTTTTTTGCTTCGTTATTTGGTAGTTCGTCTAAAATGTTTAAAGCTTGCTGATAGAATGAGTTCATTTTTTTCTCCGCATAATCTAATCCGTTATTATTTTTAACAAGCCTAATAATTTCTTCAACTTTTATAGAATTTTTACTATCGTTTTTTATTGTATTTATAATATATTTTTTTGTTTTATCATCAACCTTGTTAAGAGTATAGATTAATGGTAAAGTCATTTTTTTTTCTCTAATATCTATTCCTGTAGGCTTTCCAATTAATGGATTTTGAGTATAATCAAAGAGATCATCTTTTATTTGAAATGCAATACCAGCTTTCTCTCCAAAGTCACTCATTTTTTTAACATCTTCTTTGCTTGCGTTAGAAGCTTGTGCTCCCGATTCGCAACATGCTGAAATTAAAGTAGCTGTTTTTTTCTTAATAATTTCATAATAGATTTCTTCAGTAATATCTAATTTTCTAGTTTTCTCAATTTGAAGTAATTCGCCTTCACTCATTTCTTTTACTGCTTTACTAACTATTTTCAGAAGTTTGAATTCTTCTTTTTCTACAGCAAGTAATAAGCCTCTGGAAAGTAAAAAGTCACCAACCAAAACAGAGATTTTGTTTTTCCATAGAGAATTAATTGAAAAAAAACCTCTTCGAAAATTAGACTCATCAATTATGTCGTCATGCACAAGTGTAGCCGTGTGCAGGAGTTCTATTAGTGATGCAGCGGTATATGTACTTTCATTAACATTATTAAACAATTTACTGCTTAGAAAAACAAACATTGGTCTCATTTGCTTTCCTTTTCTTTTAATAATATAATGCATTATTTTATCAAGTAAAGAGACATTTGTTTTAAGAGATTCTTTAAATTTATTCTCAAACAAACCCATCTCTTCGGATATAGGGTGTTTTATGTTCTTAATTTTCAGCAAAATAGATTGAATAATTTAAGCTAATATACAAACTTTTATATCTAGAAAATATTTTTTTTTTATACTTATTTTAATTTATTTACGAGTTGCCCACATGCTGCATTTATGTCCTTTCCTTTACTTTTCCTAAGGTTAACTACAACTCTCTTTTCAGTTAGAAAAGAAATAAACTCTTCTGTTTTACGATTTGTAGATTTTTCAAAAGGCATGTTATCTACAGTGTTATATTCAATAAGATTAACTTTACAGGGTGTTATTTTACAAAATTTAATTAACTCTTTTGCATCTGCAATACTGTCATTTATTTCTTTAAATAAGATATATTCATATGTAACTCTAATACCAGTTTTATCATAGAAGTATTTGATAGCCTCTTTCAAATCTAATAGTGGTATAGATTTATTAATTGGCATTAATTCATCTCTTTTATAGTCATTCGCAGTATGTAGACTGATAGCAAGATTAAATTTAACATCATCATCAGCAAGTTTTCTTATCATTTTAGATATCCCAGCAGTTGAAACTGTTATTCTTTTTGGAGATATAGCCAAACCTTCATCAGTTGTAATTAAATGGATGCTTTTTAATAAGTTATCATAGTTGAGCAATGGTTCCCCCATACCCATAAAAACAATATTGCTTAAAGGTTTACCAAAGTTTAGTAATGCCTCTTCATTTAAGATAAAAACCTGATCATATATTTCACTATAGCTTAAGTTTCTTTCAAGTTTTAATGTTCCTGTTGCGCAAAAAGTGCAAGCTAAACTACACCCAACCTGAGACGATATACATGCGGTAAGTCTTTTGTTAGAAGGTATTAAAACCCCTTCAACTAAATCATTATCATATAATTTAAGACTGTATTTAATTGTTCCATCATTACTTCGTTCAGCTTTATGTATTTTAATAGCATTGATGGAGAACTCTAATTCTAACAACCTTCTTACCTCCAAAGATAATGAGGTCATCTCTTTAAAACTCACAGCTCTTTTTTTCCACAACCATTCAGAGATTTGTTTTGCTCTAAATTTGGGTAAATTATTATTAGTGCAGAATAGCAATAATTCTTCATTAGTGGAAGTTCGTATGTCTTTTTTATTATTCATTTAGATTGCAAAGATATACTTACTTTTGACCAATGAGATTCTTATCAGCTGATTATTTATTCACCCTTAAAGATGAGCCCATTAAAAATGGTGTTATCCAAATTGACAATTCAGGAAAAATAATAGAGATTTTTAACGATAGGTCATTCGTTACATCTCATAAAATAGAGGTTTTTAATGGAATTATTTGCCCTGGATTTATTAATTCTCATTGCCACTTAGAGTTAAGCCACCTTAAAGGCCTAGCAGATACTATACAAGATTTCTCTCAATTTATTTCTTTAGTAAAGAGTAGGCATGATTTTAGTAAAAAAAAAATATATGACGCTATTCAACAAGCAGAGAGTGAAATGTTTGATAATGGTATTGTTGCTGTGGGAGATATATGTAATACTGTAGACACAATACATCAAAAAAATAACAACAAATTACTTTATTATAACTTTATTGAAACCTTTGAGGTTAATGACAATAAGGCTGATTTTGCTATTAAAAAATCATTAGCTTTAAGAGGTAAATTTAGAGCTAATAATATGCAGGCAACAATTACTCCTCATGCTCCTTATAGTGTCCCGCCTTATTTAATGGGTCAGATTTTAAAATACTCGGATAATAATGATGTTTTATTTAGTATTCATAATCAAGAAACAAATCAAGAGAATGAACTATTTACTAATAAATCAGGCGCCTTCTATGATTGGCTTAATAATATTGGCGCATCCTCTAGTATATGGAGTAAAAGAGAGTCAAGCCATAAGGCTATAGTTGAGCTTGGATTAATGAAAAAAAAACTACTTGTCCATAATACTTACAGCAAAAAAAAAGAATTATTAAATAATTACTATTGCACATGCCCGAAAGCAAATTTATTTATTGAAAAACAACTTCCGGATTATTCTATTTTCAATATTGATAATCTTTGTGTAGGCACAGATAGCTTAGCCTCTAATGATTCGCTATCAATAATAAAAGAACTTGGTGTAATTCAGAAAAATTCTAATTTTAGTCTTCAGGAACTATTTATAATTGGCTGTAAAAATGGAGCCGAAATTTTTGGTTTTAAAAAATTAGGTACTCTTGAAGCAGGCAAAACCCCAGGAATTAATTTAGTATCAGATTTTAAGAAGGGATTAGAATTTGCTAATATAAAGCGCATAATATAAAATTAAGCTATTACATTTTTAAAAGCATATCTGCAATTTTTAGATCTTTAAATTGAGTGATTTTGATATTGTTATCCTCTCCTTCTATCGTTTTAATCTGACCCCCATTTGCTTCAAAAACTGAGGCATCATCTGTAAATTCCTCTATGTATGGCTGATTATACGCCTTACTTATATCAACACAATTAAAGCATTGGGGAGTTTGTACATTAAAAAGAGAGCTTCTTTTAAGGTATTTAGATTCATCTCCATTAATCTGTCTTATTGTATTAGTTACTGGAGTGATAGGTATTACTCCAACATTGGACATTACAAGCTTTATAGATTTATTAATTAGGTTTTTCGAGATCATTGGCCGAACACCATCATGTATAAGTACAACATCATTTTTGTTTATATGCTTTAATCCATTTTTTACAGACTGAAATCTACTATCTCCCCCTTCAACAAGTTTGTGCTTAGCTAAAAAATTATACTTGACACAAAGAGAATGCCAATATTCAAAATGGTTTTTTGGAATTACTAGAATAGTTTGGTCTAAATGCGAGAATTTATTTATTGTATGCATTAAAATTGGAAGACTATTAGCTAACAGAAATTGTTTAGGAATTTTTGTTTTTATTCTTGTTCCAACGCCTCCAGCTAATATTAACGCAGTTTTTAGCATATTAGATAATCAACATGGCATCTCCAAATGTGTGGAATTTATATTTCTTTTTTACCCCTTCTTTATATGCCTTCATAAGTAGATCATATCCAGAAAATGCTGAAACTTGCATCATTAAAGATGATTTAGGTAAATGAAAGTTTGTAATCATAGATGTCGCAATTTTAAATTCATGAGGAGGGAAAATAAATATATTAGTCCATCCGTCAAAAGGTATAACCATGTTTTTTGTCGACACAGTCGACTCAAGACTTCTCATTACTGTGGTTCCAACCGCACAGATTCTTTGTTGCTTTACTATGGCATTATTAATTTTATTTGCAGCCTCCTCTTCAATATTCATCTGTTCAGATTCCATTTTATGTTTAGATAAATCTTCAACCATAATTGGACTGAAAGTCCCAAGGCCAACATGCAGTGTTGTATCTGCAAATTCAACTCCTTTAATTTGCATTTTTAGCATTTGAGTTTTACTAAAATGTAGTCCAGCAGTAGGTGCTGCAACTGCACCTTCATGCTTAGCAAATACTGTTTGATACCTTTCGGTATCTTGATTGGTTGGTTCTCTTTTAATAAATCGTGGTAGTGGTGTTTGTCCTAGTGCATTTAAAGTTTCTTTAAACTCTTCATGAGTACCATCGTATAGAAACCTTAATGTTCTTCCTCTAGAGGTTGTATTGTCTATTACTTCAGCAATTAATTCATCATTTTCTCCGAAAAACAATTTATTTCCAATCCTAATTTTTCTTGCAGGATCTACTAAAACATCCCATAAGCGATTTTTTTTATTAAGTTCTCTAAGTAAAAAAACTTCTATTCTTGCTCCAGTTTTTTCTTTATTAGCATAAAGACGAGCTGGAAAAACTTTTGTGTTATTTACACAGATTACATCTCCATCATCAAAGTAGTCAATTAGATCTGCAACTTTTCTATGTTCAATTTCACCAGTTTTTTTATGTAATACCATAAGCTTGGCATCATCTCTATTTTTTACAGGTGTATCTGCAATTAGTTTTTCAGGCAGATCGAAGCCAAACATAGATAATTTATATTTCATAGGGTTGGGATTTTTTAATTTTGCAAATATAGTGTATTGAATATCCTATGTCAATAGAAATTAAGTATTTAGTTGATTTATGAAATCAGTGATAGTAATTGAATCATTTATATCGTATTTGCCAATGTTAGTTCTACATAGTTGTGATAAATATCCTCCATTTTTTAGTCTTTCCCCAAAGTCATGTGCTATAGAACGTATATATGTTCCTTTACTACATTTAATTTTAAATTTAAACTTTGGAAGTTCATATTCTTCTATATCAAATGAAAAGACTGTTATTTTTCTAGAGTCTATTACCACATCTTCCCCTCTTCTAGCTTTTTTATAGAGACGCTCGCCTTTTATTTTTAAAGCAGAAAAAACTGGAGGCTTCTGCTCTATTTCTCCAATAAATTGAAGTGATGTTTTTTGTATTGCTTCATTTGTAATCTTAGAGGTATCAAAAGTTTTATTAATATCTGTTTCTAGGTCATAAGATGGAGTAGTTGCTCCTAAGGTTATTTCTCCGGTATAGGTTTTTTCTTGATTTTGAATTGAAGAGATTGTTTTTGTAAATTTCCCAGTACAAATAATTAAAAGACCTGTAGCTAAAGGGTCTAAGGTTCCTGCATGACCAACTTTGATTTTTTTTATATTAAATTTCTCTTTTAAAAGGTTTTTTATTTTTTTGACTACATCAAAAGATGTCCATCCCATTTCTTTGTTTAATAAAAGAATTTGTCCTTCTTGAAAGTCTTCTTTAGATAGCAAGGCTAATTTTTGGAGCATAGTAATTAGCTTAAAATAATTACAGTTAATCCAATTATAAAGCAGTAATATGAGAAATATTTTAATTGACTATTTTTTACTAGTTTAATCATCCATTTGCATGCAATTATTCCAGTAATAAATGCAAAAATAAAACCTACCAATAAGGGATAAAATGATTGATCTGATATTAAGTTTTCAGAGTCTAAAATATCTTTTGATACCTTACCTAATATTAGTGGCACTACCATTAAAAATGAAAATTTTGCTGAATTTTCTTTGTCAATCCCCAGTAAAACTGCTGTTGAGATAGTTGCTCCAGATCTTGAGATTCCAGGTATAATTGCTATTGCTTGTGAAATACCTATTAAGAATGCAGTTTTTAAATTTATTTTTTTCTCAGTTACCTTAGCTTTATCCGCCATGAAAAGCAAAAGTCCTGTTACGATTAGCATTATTCCAACAATTGTTAAATTACCATTAAACAATAATTCAACTTCAGAATTAAAAAAGAATCCAATAATAGCAGCAGGAACCATTGATATGATAATTTTAACAGAAAACCAGAAACTTTCGTTGTTATTGAAGCATAACAAACCTTTAAAAATCTCTAGTATTTCTTTTCTAAAGATTACAATTGTGCTAAATGCAGTCGCGCAATGAAGTACAACGGTCATTAATAGGCTTTCATTTGCTAGTTTATCTTCACCAAGTAAAAATTTAGCTATTTCTAAGTGGCCACTACTGCTAACTGGTAAAAACTCTGTTAATCCCTGGATTATTCCAAGTATTATAGCGTTTAGTACTTCCACTTATTTTTTTCTCTCTGATTTACTCATAATAGCAAATATTTCTAACACAAAACCACTAACTATAAGTAATGGAGCAAGAGTTAATCTTTGAAAATTAAATATTTCATCAGAAAATTTTGAAGGGTCCTCTGATCCTCCACCAACCATAAGGGCTAATCCAGATAAAATTAATATTAAGCCACTTATAAGTAGTAGGTAGTTTTTTTTACTAAAGATAAATTCCATATTTTTTATTTTTTGATTAGTTATATAATTCACTTTCTTTAAGGTTAATAAATTTTCGTACAGCAAAAAATGTAGAGGCCCCACTTAAGATTATTCCAAATAAGAATAAAACAATAAATACTAAACCAATAATCTGTAAATCGTTAATGTTTAAAATGCTAGCTGTTTCTGTTTGAATTAATTGAATAGACCCAATAAGCATGAATATTGCAAATATAGCGCTATACATTCCTTGGTATATTCCTGTTATTAGAAAAGGTTTTTGAATAAAATTATTTGTAGCGCCTACTAATCTCATTGTTCTTATAATAAATCTTTTAGCATATACAGAAAGTCTGATGGTATTATTTATTAATGCAAATGCAATAAAAAACAGTATTAAACTAAATGAGACTAAAAATACAGAAAGTTTCTGCACATTTTTGTTAAGTTTATTTATTAAATCTTTTTGATAATAAACCTCATGAACAATATCATTTTGAGATATTTTTTCACTGATAGTCTTTAGACTATCAGTATTTGCATATTTTGAATTTAACTTAACATCAATCGAAGCCATTATTGGATTAAATCCTAAAAAACTCACAAAATCCTCACCTAATTCTATTTCTAATTCATCTGTAGCTTTTTCTTTAGAAACAAAGCTTGTTTGTTTAGTGAAGTCTTCCCCATCTAAAATTTTGTTAAACTCAAGAAGGTCTATTTCTTTGATGTTTTCTTTAATCATTATTGAAAACCCAACATTCTCTTTAACATAATTAGAAAGTCTTTGTGCATTTATTAGCACTAAAGAAAGCAGTCCTATAACAAATAAAACTAGCGATAAGCTTATAATCACCGATACTGATGAAGAAATAATTCGTCTATTAAGTGATTTGTTTTTTCTTTTATTCATTGCAAATGCTAAAATATAAAAATACTGTAAAGATTTGTTTGTAATAATTAACTTTGTGGCAGTAAATTATATAATTATAATGGAGTACGATTTTAAAAATATTGAAAAAAAGTGGCAGGAATATTGGTCTGATAATCTTACAAATCAGGTAATTGAGGATGGTAGTAAGGAAAAGTTTTATGTGTTAGACATGTTCCCTTATCCATCCGGGTCAGGCCTGCACGTAGGACATCCATTAGGATATATTGCTTCAGATATATACGCGAGATATAAAAAAATAAAAGGTTATAATGTTCTTCATCCTATGGGTTATGATTCTTTTGGTTTGCCAACTGAACAATATGCTATTCAAACAGGAATACATCCAGAATTAGCAACAAAAAAGAATACAGAAAGATATAGATCTCAGTTAGACAAGCTTGGCTTTGCATATGATTGGAGTAGAGAGATTCAAACTTCTGACCCTAAATACTATAAGTGGACTCAGTGGATTTTCAAGCAATTATTTAATTCTTCGTACTGTAATACAAAAGGAAAGGCTGTTGATATTTCTGAGGTTGTCAATTATTTTAATCTAAATGGCAATGTTGCAGCAAAATATTCTTGTGATGAAAACATACATTCTTTTAATTCTGAAGACTGGAACACATATTCAGAGGATTATAAACAAAAAATTCTACTGTCTTATAGACTTGCATTCCTTTCAGAAACTCTTGTAAATTGGTGTCCAGAACTTGGAACCGTATTAGCTAATGATGAGGTTAAAGACGGAGTCTCTGAAAGAGGAGGTTTTGCTGTAGAGCAAAAAAAAATGCAACAATGGTCTTTAAGAATTACTGCATATGCTGATAGGCTTAATAACTCATTAAAAGACCTTAATTGGTCAGATTCTCTAAAAGAAATGCAGAAAAATTGGATTGGAAAATCTAAAGGCGTAACAATGTCATTTGATGTTGAGTTTCAAAATAAAAAAATAAAGGTTTTCACAACAAGACCAGACACATTATTTGGTGTTAACTTTCTAGTATTAGCCCCTGAGCACGAATTGATTACTGATCTTACAACTGAAGATCAGCATAGTCAAGTATTTAAGTATATAAAAGAGTCTTCTTTGAAATCTGAGAGAGATCGTCAGTCTGAAAAAAAAGTTAGTGGTGTTTTTACGGGAAGTTATGCAATACACCCATTTACTAAAAAGAAAGTAGCTATTTGGATTGCTGATTACGTTTTAGCATCTTATGGAACGGGTGCCGTTATGGCCGTTCCCTGTGGCGATCAAAGAGATTGGTTATTTGCCAATCATTATAATATTGAAATTGTAAATATTTTTAAAAATATAGACATATCTGATTCTGCTTTTGAAAGTAAAGAAGGTGTTATTACAGATTCAGAGTTTTTAAATGATTTAAGTTGTGAGGATGCAATTAATTTATCTATTAAACATATAGTAGAAAAAGGCATTGGTCAAGAGAAAATTAATTATAGACTAAGAGATGCTGTTTTTTCTAGACAAAGATATTGGGGAGAACCATTTCCTGTATTTTACAAAAACAATATGCCATATTTAGTTAGTGATGATGAATTTGTAACTCTCCCTAAGATAGATAAATATTTACCTACCAAAGATGGAGAACCCCCATTAGCCAGGGCTAAAAAAATAGATTGGAATATTTATAGAGGAGATAGAATGGATACAAATATTATGCCAGGCTGGGCTGGTTCATCATGGTATTTCCTAAGATTTATGGATCCTTTAAATAATCAGGAGTTTGTTTCTAAAGAAAAATCAGAATACTGGGGTCAGGTTGATTTGTACATTGGTGGAGCAGAGCATGCTGTAGGGCACCTATTATATTCACGCTTCTGGACTAAGTTTCTTTATGATAAAGGTTATATAGGTTTTGAAGAGCCATTTAAAAGATTAATAAATCAAGGAATGATATTAGGCAGATCTAATTTTGTTTATAGAATTAAGGATACTAATACATTTGTAACAAATTCTAAAAAATCAGAATACCAAACAACAAAACTACATGTAGATATTGATTTAGTAGATAGTGATTTTTTAGATATTAATAAATTTAAAAATTGGAGGCCAGAATATTTAGATGCAAAGTTTATTTTAGATGAAGATGACAAGTATGAATGTAGTTATGAGATCGAGAAAATGTCAAAATCAAAATATAATACTCAAACTCCAGATGATCTTGTTGAGAAATATGGAGCTGACACATTAAGGCTATATGAGATGTTTTTAGGCCCTCTAGAACAGTTTAAGCCATGGGATACTAAAGGGATTAGTGGTGTTCATAATTTTTTAAAAAAACTGTGGAAGCACGTTCATAATGAATTTAATGTAATATCAGTTACCGAAGATACTGCACAAAAAAAATCATTTAAATCAATACATAAAACAATAAAAAAAGTTGAAGATGATATTGAAAGATATTCATTTAATACAGTAGTTAGTACATTAATGATTTGTCTTAACGAATTAATAGAACATAGGTGTACTGATAGAAAAATAATATCAGATTTCCTTATTTTGCTATCCCCTTATGCTCCACATATTTCAGAGGAAATATGGTCTGAGATTGGTAATAATGAATCTATAACATCTGCTATATTTCCCGTTTTTGAATCTAAACATTTAATTGAAACAGAAATAAGTTATCCTGTGTCTTTTAATGGAAAAATGAGATTTAAATTAGAATTGCCAGCTGGGATATCAAAGGACGAGATTCAGAATATTGTTATGGATCACGATAAGACGAAGCAATATATTGGAGATAAAAAAACAAAACGAATTATTATTATTCCAAATAAAATTATCAATATTGTTTTTTAATAATTAGATTGAATTCTATAATTAGGTTTCTTGTTTTAAGTCAGATATACGTCTCACTATGCGTTGCGGCATTAGCTTTATCAACTCAGCTTATTATTTCTTCTTTTAATTTAGATGTTGTTATTTTCTTGTTTTTTGCAACTTTTATATCATATAATTTTCAAAAAATAGTATCATTAAAGCGAAACCCTGATAGGGCAAGAGGCTGGTTTTTGAATAACAAAAAATTTATTTATTTTTTTCTTCTATGCTCTTTAATTATAGCTATAAATCTTTTTTTAGGTTTTAACTATAAGACTCAGTTTTTAATTATTATCATATCATTTATTTCATTGATGTACCCATTTGGCTTAAGGACCGTTCCTTATATTAAGGTTTTTATAATTGCATTAGTATGGTGCGTATCTACAGAGCTTATTACAGTTTTTGAAAATAAATTAGTGATAGAGACAGAATTATTGATGTCAATTTTCTCAAGATTTTTTTTTATAGTATCTATAACTATCCCTTTTGACATCAGAGATATTGAATTTGATTTTACAGAATTAAAAACACTGCCTATTGTGTTTGGTGTAAAGAAATCTAAGCAAATAGCATTAGTTATGTTATATGCTTATGTCTTAATTGAAGTATTACGACATTTAGTGTTTACTGAAAATTGGCAAGCTTTAGTTGCGGCTTTTTTATGTTGTCTTTATACTCAATATTTAATCAAAGGATCAGATAATAAAAAGTCGGGTTTCTATTATGTTTTTTGGGTTGAATCTTCCTCTTTGTCTGTTTTATTTTTTTTAATAATTACATCAATCTTTTTGTAAAATATCTTCTTATATTTACTGAAAATTTAAATATCCCGCATGTCTGACAATACATCTTCGGTTCATTATATTAACTACTTAGATTTAGATAAAATACTAAATGCTCAACACCCATTAAGTGGCGAATTAGATAAGGATGAGGCCCATGAAGAAATGCTATTTATTATTATTCATCAAACCTATGAATTATGGTTTAAACAAATCATACACGAAGTAGAGTCTATAATGACTTTGTTTAAGACGGAAGAGATTGATGAAGAAAATATTGGTTTGATTGTTGGTAGGATTGAAAGAGTAAATAAGATATTAGAGGTGCTAGTCAAGCAACTAGATATCCTGGAAACAATGACGTCTTTAGATTTTTTAGATTTTAGAAATTATCTTTCTCCAGCTTCAGGCTTTCAATCTCATCAGTTTAGAAAATTGGAAGTCATGTTAGGATTAAAGATCAAGGAGCGTCATCAGTTTGGAGGATGTCCTTATCATAGTCAGTTTTCAGGTGATAAAAAACAAGAGATACTGGATCTTGAAGACGGTGATTCATTATTTATACTAGTAGAGAAATGGCTTGAGAGAATTCCTTTTTTAAACATGAAAGATTTTAATTTCATAAAAAAATATAAGCAGGCAGTTTGGGATATGATGAAAAATGAAGCTACTGAGATTAACAATTCTACAAGTCTTAATAATAGTGATAAGCAACTAAGAATAAAGATGATTGATGAAAACAAAAAATATTATAATAATATTTTTAATGAAGATAATCATCTTAAATCAATAAAAGATGGAGCTACAAATTTATCGTATAAAGCTACAATGTCTGCGCTTTTAATTAATCTTTATAGAGAACAACCCATACTGCACCTTCCTTATAAATTCTTAAGGCAGCTAGTAGAAATGGATCATAAAATATCTTTATGGCGCTTTAGACATGTGCAGATGGTTGAAAAAATGTTAGGGCAAAAAATAGGAACAGGAGGTTCTTCAGGTCAAGGTTATTTAAAACAAACAGTTGATCAGCATAGACTGTTTGAAGATATTTCAAATATTTCTACACTTATGATATCACGTGTTTATTTACCTGAATTACCAGAGCATATTAAAAGTGAGTTAGGTTATAATTTTAGCAATAAAAAGAAATGAATTTAGGATTAAAAAATAAAAATGCTATTGTTTGCGGAAGCACTCAAGGAATTGGTTTAGCTACAGCTAAAGAGCTTGCTATACAAGGAGTAAATGTAACGCTAATTGCTAGAAATGAACATGTGTTAAATGAAGTAGTAAATTCTTTAGACACAAATTCAGGTCAAAAACATGATTACTTATGTGTTGATTTTAGCGATGAAAATTTTGAAAATAAGATTAATACTTTAACATCTACTTATGATATTTTAGTTAATAATACAGGTGGTCCTGCTGCTGGGCCAATTACAAACGCTAAATCTATAGATTTTGAAAAAGCTTTTAAAATGCACTTGATTAATAACCAGATACTAGTCAAAAAAGTAGTTGATAATATGAAAGATAATAATTTTGGAAGGATAATTAATATTATTTCAACATCAGTAAAAGCTCCCATACAAGGATTGGGTGTTTCAAATACAATTAGAGCAGCAGTTGCTAATTGGGCAAAGACCTTATCTTTAGAATTAGGCTCTTATGGAATTACGGTTAATAATGTATTGCCTGGATTTACAAATACAAATCGTTTAAAATCTTTAATACTTAAAAAAGCAGAGGTTCAGGGGAAATCAATTAGTGAAGTAGAATTAGTAATGAAAAATTCTGTTCCTGCAAATAGGTTTGGGGAGGCTAGTGAGGTTGCTAGTGCGGTGGTTTTTTTAAGCTCTTACTTAGCAAGTTATATTAATGGAATTAATCTTCCTGTAGATGGTGGAAGAACTGCAAGTTTATAATTGATGGAAAGTATTTATAATTATATTGACGGTAATTTAGTTGCGCCAGATTCTAAAAAATATTTAAACAACTATAATCCCTCTACAGGCAAGGTTTATTCTTTAATTCCCGATAGTAATAGTAATGATATTAATAATGCTGTTTCTGCAGCAAAAGAAGCATTTAAAACATGGAGTAAAACAACTAAGAAATATAGATCTGATATTTTAATGAGACTAGCAGACAAGCTTGAAGAGCATGCTGAGGATTTAATTATAGCTGAAAGTTTGGATAATGGAAAACCAGAATCATTAGCTAGAGCTGTAGATATCCCTAGAGCTCCTGAGAATTTTAGGTTTTTTGCAACTGCAATTCTACATTTTTCTTCAGAAGTTCACGATATGGATGGTAGGGCTTTAAATTACACTTTGAGAGAGCCTGTAGGAGTTGCCGCATGTATTTCACCATGGAACCTACCCCTTTATTTATTGACATGGAAGATTGCTCCTGCTTTGGCCGCTGGAAACACTGTAGTTGCTAAGCCTTCGGAAATAACTCCGATGACTGCTTTTTTACTTAGTAAAATATGCATCGAAGCTGGACTTCCTAAAGGAGTTTTAAATATAGTACATGGATTAGGGTCTAGCATTGGAGATTGTCTGACTACTCATGTTGACACTCCTATTGTGTCATTTACAGGAGGCACAATAACAGGGCAGCATATTGCTAAAGTGACTGCTCCAATGTTCAAAAAGATATCGCTAGAGCTTGGAGGTAAAAACCCAAATATTGTATTTGCAGATGCTAATTTTGATAAGGCTATTGATATGGCTGTTAAAGCAGGTTTTTCAAATCAGGGGCAGATTTGTCTTTGTGGATCTCGCTTGTTTATTGAGAAAAGTATCTATTCTAAATTTAAAGAATCTTTATTGATGAAAGTCTCTAATCTTATAGTTGGCGACCCAAAAGCAACAGATTCTAATTTAGGAGCGGTTGTTTCTGAGAGCCATATGAATAAAATATTATCTAGAATTGAAGAGGCAAAAAAACTTGGAGGGAAGGTGCTTATTGGGGGAAATCGTAAGTATCTTGCTGAAGATTTAGCTAAGGGATATTATATTGAGCCTACAGTTATTGAAGGTCTTTCTTATGATTGTAGTATTAATCAAGAAGAGATTTTTGGTCCTGTTTTAACAATTATTCCCTTTAGTAATGAAGAAGAAGTTATCATGATGGCTAATTCTACTAAATATGGCCTTTCCGCAAGTATTTTTACAGAAAACATTAGTAAAGGCCATAGAGTGGCAGCAGCAATTAAATCAGGAATTGTTTGGATTAATACTTGGTTATTGCGTGATTTAAGAATTCCCTTTGGGGGAATGAAGCAATCAGGAGTTGGTCGAGAGGGAGGGTTTAAATCACTTGAGTTCTTTACTGAATCAAAAAATGTATGTCTTAAAATATAATATATGAACGGAGAGAAATTTAATAGTAAAAGAGCCCCTCAGGCAGTTGGACTTTATCCTCACGCTAGAAAAGTAGGCAGTCTGTTGTTTCTTTCTGGAGTTGGACCTAGAGCAGCTAATCAAAAAGAAATTCCAGGTGTTGAATTGGATGTAAATGGTAAAATTAAAAGTTATGATATTGAAAAGCAATGTCATTCAGTGTTTAAAAATGTTCGTTACATACTTGAAGATGCTGGATCTTCTTGGGATAATATTGTTGATGTTCAAGTTTTTTTAACTAATATGAAAGATGATTTTAGCACATATAATAAAATTTATGCAGAATATTTTAAGGATAATCAGCCTTGTAGAACAACGATAGAGATAAAAGCCCTACCAACACCCATTGCAATTGAATTAAAAATTATATCAACTATTTAAATAAATAATTATGAATAAAATAAGAAGACCTTTTAACTTTAAAAAATGGATTGATGATAATAAAGAATTTTTAAAACCTCCTGTAGGTAACAAATGTGTCTATACAGAGTCTGAAGATTTTATTATTATGGTTGTAGGTGGTCCAAATATTAGAAAGGATTACCACTACAATGAAACAGAAGAATTTTATTATCAAATTAAAGGAGACATTGTAGTTGGAATACAAGAAAATGGTAAAGCTGTAGATATTCCAGTGAAAGAAGGAGAAATTTTCCTTCTACCGGCTCAGGTTCCGCATTCACCTAAAAGATCAGCAGGATCAATAGGTCTTGTATTTGAAGCAAAAAGAAAGGCTAATGAGCTTGATGGTTTAATGTGGTTTTGTGAAAGCTGTAATCATTCTATACATAGTGTAAAATTTAAACTCACTAATGTTGAAAAAGATTTTCAACCTAGATTTAAAGACTTTTATAGTTCTGAAGAATTACGAACTTGTGAAAAATGTAATGCAGTAATGAGTGCTGATAAGAGGTTTGTTTAAAAAATGAAAAAGATTTTTACAATTGATATTCACACGCATATCCTTCCTAAGGATATCCCTAATTTTAATAAAAAGTTTGGCTATGGTGAATTTATTAGCTTAGAACATCATAAGCCTTGTTGTGCTCGCATGATGATGAACGATCAGTTTTTTAGAGAAATTGATGAAAATTGCTGGAAACCTGAGGCAAGAATTCAAGATTGTAATCATCATAATGTTGATGTCCAAGTATTATCTACTGTTCCTGTTATGTTTTCTTATTGGACCAAACCTAAAGATGGTTTAGAGATTTCTAAGTTTATTAATGACAATCTCATTCAATCAGTTAATAAAAATCCAAAAAGATTTGTAGCATTAGGTAACCTTCCTATGCAGGATGCTGATTTAGCTATTAAAGAGCTTGAAAGAATAAAGAGTTTAGGTTTCAAGGGTATCCAAATTGGCTCTCATATCAACGATCTTAATTTAGATGACAATTCGTTATTTCCTATTTACGAGGCTTGTGAGAGTCTAGATATGGCCATTTTTGTTCATCCTTGGTGGTGGATGGCAAAGGAAAAAATGGATAAATATTGGCTTCCTTGGCTGGTGGGTATGCCAATGGAAACCTCGCTAGCAATATGTTCTATGATATTTAGTGGTGTATTTCATAAGTATCCAAAACTACGAGTTGCTTTTGCACATGGAGGGGGGTCTTTTCCTTCAACAATTGGTAGAATTGAGCATGGATTTAATGTAAGACCAGACCTTGTTGCTGTTGATAATAATGTTAATCCTAAAGATTACCTTGGGAAGTTTTGGCTTGATAGTTTAGTTCATGATGATAAGATGTTAGAGTATATTATAGAATTAGTTGGCGAGGATAAAGTTGCTTTAGGAACAGACTATCCCTTTCCACTTGGAGAACTTGAGCCAGGTAAATTAATTCATGAAAGACCATATCCTAATAATGTGAAAGAAAAGTTGCTTTCCAGTAATGCATTAGATTTTCTTAATATGAAAAAAACAGATTTTCTTTAATGAATGCTGATGTCCTAATTAATTCCAAAAAGTATAATTTTGATTTTTCAAAATCATTAGATATATCAATACCACTTATTTTTAATGGCCAACAACCTAATACATATGGAGTTGCAAAAGCATCTTCTGTAGCTTATCAAGATAATGAATTTATTGGTGATCGAAGAAAAGGTGGGCCGTGTAATTTTGAAACTTATATCATAACCCCTCACTGTAATGGTACTCATACTGAGTGTATTGGTCATATCACTAATGAAAGAGTGTCTATACTTTCATCATTAAAAGATGTTTTTATTGCTAGTACATTAGTTACGGTTTCTCCAAAATTATCTAGCGATGCTTATATTCCAAACTTAACTAATTCTGACTTAGTAGTTACTAAAGATGATTTGTTAGATTTGCTCAGAGATATTCCTGATCATCTACTAAAGGGCTTGGTAATTAGGACGACTCCTAATTCAGATATTAAAAAGTCACAAGATTATATGAAGAGACCTCCTTCTTTTATTAGTAATGACGCTATGACTTATATCAGAAGTAGAGGTGTTAAACATTTATTAATAGACACACCCTCAGTTGACCGTTTATTTGATGAGGGGAATTTATCTTCTCATAACATATTTTGGGATACAAAAAACAAGAGTTACAATGGTAATTATAAAGATTGTACAATTACTGAAATGATTTTTGTAGATAATACTATAGAGGATGGTTTTTATATGCTTAATCTTCAAATTGCCCCATTTGTATCCGATGCATCACCTAGTCGTCCAATTATTTTTAAGCTAAATGAATTATAATATATCTAAAGATTTTGCAATCAATTTAGATGCAAAAGATAAATTACAAAGTTATCAAGAAAAGTTTCATTTTCCACTTAAGAAAAATGGAGAAAAACATATTTATTTGTGTGGTAATTCCTTGGGGTTACAAAGTAAAAATACAACTGAATTCATACAACAAGAGTTAGAGGATTGGAAAAACCTTGGAGTTGAAGGTCATTTTCATGCTAGCAATCCTTGGTTACCATATCATGAGTTTTTGTCAGATAGCTATTCAAAAATTTTAGGAGCAAAGTCCTCAGAAGTAGTCGCGATGAATACTCTTTCTGTTAATCTTCATTTAATGATGGTTTCTTTTTATCAACCTACCAAAAAACGTTTTAAGGTTCTTATGGAAGCGGATGCATTTCCATCAGATATATATGCTATAGAATCACATCTTAAACATCATAATATCAATCCTAAAAAAGCTATTATTAGATTAAAACCTAGAAAAAAAGAATCTTTTATTAGAACTAAAGACATAGAAGAAATAATTAATAATGATGGAGAGGAGATAGCTTTAATTATTTTAGGCGGAGTAAATTATTATACTGGCCAAGTATTTGATATGAAAGAGATAACAAAATTGGGTCATAATAAGGGAATTAAAGTTGGTTTTGATTTAGCACATGCTGTTGGTAATATATCTTTATCTCTTAATGAATGGAATGTTGATTTTGCAGTTTGGTGTTCGTATAAATATTTAAACTCTGGTCCTGGGTCAGTTGGAGGTGTTTTTATAAATGAGAGATATCATAAAAGTAATTTAAATAGGTTTGCAGGATGGTGGGGGCATGATAAAGTAAGTCGATTTAAAATGCCAGAAACATTCATTCCAATCCAAACTGCTGAAGGATGGCAGCTTAGTAATCCTCCAATCTTATCTTTAGCCGCTATTCGTGCTTCTTTATCAATATTTGATGAAGTTGGTATGGACGCTCTTGTAGAAAAATCTAAGAAACTTACATCATACCTTGTTTATTTACTTGAAAACATTGAGTCCGACCGGATAAGTATTATTACACCACAAGAAAGAGGATGTCAGATTTCAATAAGAGTAAAAAATGGCAATAAAGCATTATTTGATAAGCTTACTGATAATGGTGTGATTGCTGATTGGAGAGAGCCTGACGTAATTCGTATCGCTCCTGTTCCTCTGTACAATAGTTATTCTGATGTTTATAGTTTTTATGAAATTTTAGCAGAAATATTATAATATGAAAAAAGATATAGTAATAGTTGGGGCCGGATTAGCAGGCTCGCTTTGTGCACTTTTTATGCTAAAGAGAGGTTATAGCGTATCTATTTATGAAAGAAGATCTGATATGAGAGATACGGTTGTTCAAGCTGGCAGGTCAATAAACCTCGCATTATCAGAGAGGGGCTGGACAGCTATTAGAAAGGTGGGGATAGAAGAATATGTTGAAAAGATTGCAATTCCAATGCCAAAAAGAGTGATGCATGATGTTGAAGGGAATTTAACTGATCAATATTACGGTAATAAAGATCAGGCAATATACTCTGTACCTAGAGGTGAGTTGAATGTTTTATTAATGAATTTAGCTGAAAAGGGTGGGGCTAAACTTTTCTTTAATCATCAATGTATAGATGTTAGTACTAACAAGTCTTCTTTATCCTTTGATAATACGATTACAAAAAATAAAATACATTTAAATTGTGATTTGATTGTTGGTGCTGATGGTGCTTTTTCTGCAGTAAGAAGTAAAATGATGAGGCAAGATCGCTTTCAGTATTCACAACATTATATAGAGCATGGCTATAAAGAATTATTGATTCCTGCTAATACTGATGGAACGCATAAAATAGAAAAGAATGCTCTTCATATTTGGCCGAGGGGAAATTTCATGTTAATTGCTTTACCGAATTTAGATGGAAGTTACACTTGTACTCTTTTTTCTCCTTTTGAAGGCAAGGATTCTTTTAGTGAATTAACTAAGTCAAAAGATGTTTTGCGATTTTTCAATACTGTATTTAAAGATTTTACAATATTAATTCCAGATTTAGTAGATCAGTTTTTTACTAACCCTACATCATCTTTAGGTATTTTTAAATGTTTCCCTTGGCACATTAAAGATTATTGTGTTCTTATCGGTGATTCTGCGCATGCTACAGTCCCTTTTTATGGTCAAGGAATGAATGCAAGTTTTGAAGATTGTCGAGTTTTAGATGAGTTAATTGGAGATTATGAAGATAATATGTTTAAAGGTTTGAGTGAGTATTCTAACATTAGAAAACCCAATGGCGATGGAGTTCAGGATTTGTCATTACATAATTTTATTGTTATGCGTGATAAAACTGCAGACCCTAAGTTTTTATTACAGAAAAAGATTGAACAAAAATTTGCGCAAACATACCCTGATAAATGGATGCCTTTGTATAGTATGGTCTCATTTTCTAATATTTCTTATTCTGACGCCTGGAAAATTGGAATGAAACAAGAGGAATTAATGTCTCAAATAATGTCAATTCCTAATATTAAAGATATTTGGCAAAGTGAAGAGGTTATGTTAAAAATGCTTAAATTATCATAATAATGCTATTTTTTGTTACTAAAAAGCAAATTTTTACAACAAAACACTGTTTTTTTACCAAAACAATTTTTTAATTATCATTAATTAATAAACCACATATTATAATTAGCTTTGGTTTAAAATTAATTTATGCGCTTTAAACTTTTAATCTGCTTACTAATGCCATTTTATTCATTTAGTGGTTGTGAAAAGGGAGACTGTTACAATGGATTCGGTACATATGTCTGGAAAAATGGAGATACAGATGACCGATCTTGGGTTGAAGGAGATAAATATGTTGGCTATTTTTTAAATGGAAAAATGCACGGTCAAGGAACGTATTCTTTTTTTAACGGAGATCTTTATAGTGGCTCTTTCATTAATGGTATGCGTTCTGG
Source organism: uncultured Weeksellaceae bacterium (assembly GCA_964397025.1). Classification (GTDB taxonomy): domain Bacteria; phylum Bacteroidota; class Bacteroidia; order Flavobacteriales; family BACL11. The sequence goes on along the minus strand of CAYNGO010000002.1, from coordinate 2,200 downwards.
CTATGGAACATTTATATATAAGAATGGTGATAAGTATGAAGGGCGTTTTTTATTTGATAAGAAAAATGGAAAAGGCATATTAACAAATAAAAAAGGTATTACTAAAAGTGTGCAATATGAACTTGATAGGTTTATTAAATAAATAATTCATGAAAACATTTAGTACAGGTTTTTGCTTTTTTATTTTTTTTATGTTTTCTTTTAACCCTTTATATGCCCAATTAGATCTTTTAAAAAAAGCATCTACTTCAGCAAAAAAGCTTATTAATTCTGATAAGAAAATTTCCAATGGGCTTACTGAAGCTTTAAAAATATCAGTTCAAAAGTCATGTCTTGAAGCCTCACTTGAAGGAGGTTTTTTAGAAAATGAAAAAATTAAAATTACATTTCCTAAAGAGATTATTAAAGTGAAAAAGGCTTGCAAGAAATTAGGAATTAATAAGATAGTTGTAAATTTTGAAGAGAAAATTAATAAAACAGCAGAACAAGTATCGCAACAAGCTGCAGATATAATATTAGAAGCCGTTTATGATTTGCAATTTACTGATGCACTTAAAATATTAGATGGTGATGATGATTCAGCTACTGAATATTTGAGAAGAAATTCATATGATAATTTATATCAATCATTTTATCCTAAGACTAAAAATGAAATAGAAAAAACAGGTGTAGATGAGCTGTTTGGTGTTATTATTAAAAAGTATAATCGAATCCCTCTTGTAAAAAAAGTAGATTTTGATTTATTAGATTATATTACAATAAAAACTATTGATGGTATTTTTCTCTTAATTGCTGAAAAGGAAAAAGATATTAGAAATAACCCAAATGCTCGAGTTACAGATTTACTAAAGGACTTATTTAAATAAACATGAAAAAATATATATACCTTATTTTAGGTGCTTGTTTTTTTTCATGTGAAAATTCAAAACAAACAAAAACAATTATACTTTCTAAAGCATCTGCAAATTATGTAAATTGGCTGTCAGATCCTTATATAAATATTATTAATGCATATGATTGTACTAATTTAGATAGTATTTTAATGCTTGCTGATGGTATTGTTTTAACTGGAGGTGAGGATATTAATCCGTTAATGTACGGTGATAGTTCTAATCTTCAGCTTTGCGAGAAAATGGATTTTCGTAGAGACACTATAGAGAAGATATTATTTGATTTTTCTTTATCTGAGCAGATTCCATTTATAGGTGTTTGCAGAGGTATGCAAATGATGAATGTTGCTTATGGAGGGACATTGTATGGAGATCTTCCCACCGAAATTGGAGAACTTGTAACTCATAGAAATAATGGGGAAGTTATGCATGATATTGTAGTTGCATGTAACAATCATGCTTATACAACTATGATTTTTCCTCAGGATCCAAACACTTCATTTAGGGATACTATATTTTCTGTTAATTCCTGGCATCATCAAGGACTAAAAGACATTCCAGAGGAGATTAAAGTAATTGCTAAATCATATGACGGCTTACCTGAAGCTGTAGCTATGGATAAGTATATACATCCTTTTATGATTGCTGTGCAATTTCATCCTGAAAGATTAGGCAAAGATAATGCTATACACAAGAACATGCGTGCTCGTTTTTTTGACGAAATTTATGATCCAGGATTCTATTAGTTTTCTCTATCTTTGTTTTAGATGAAAATCAGTAAAACATTACTTATTATTTTAGATGGCTGGGGTCATGGTGATAAATCAAAATCTGATGTTATTTACAATGCAAATACTCCTTTTATAAACTCTTTATATAAAACATGTCCTCATTCAGAACTTTTAACTGACGGAGAAAAAGTTGGGCTTCCAGATGGCCAAATGGGTAATTCAGAAGTTGGCCATTTAAATATTGGAGCAGGAAGAATTGTTGATCAAGATCTAGTTAAAATTAATAATGCTTGTAAAGATGAATCTATTTCTTTTAACAAAAGTTTAAACGAATCTTTTGAATATGTAAATCAAAATAAATCTTCACTTCACTTGATTGGTTTAGTTTCAGATGGAGGAATCCATTCTCACCAGAACCATCTATATAAGTTATGTGAATTGGCTAATAAAAAACAAGTCAAAAATGTTTACGTACATATATTTACAGATGGAAGAGATTGTAACCCGCGATCTGCTAAAAAATTCATTCAACAATTAGAGAAGAATTTAAATGGCGCAAAAATAGCTACCATTTCAGGA
>CAYNGO010000001.1:31479-108456 GCA_964397025.1 uncultured Weeksellaceae bacterium | reverse complement strand
GTAGAGGCTAGAATAAAAACAGTTAATGGTGAGGGGTTTTGGCCTGCCTTTTGGATGCTTCCATCTGGTGGTTCCTGGCCTTGTGATGGAGAGATAGATATTATGGAGCAGTGGGGTAATGACTGGCCTACAAATATAACAACAGGAGCTGCCCATATAGGATCATGCCCTGGTTCAAGCACATATCTTTCACATCAATATCAAAGTCAAAACGGCAACTATGCCGATGATTTTCACTTGTATTCAGTAATCTGGCAAGAGGATTATATTGCTTGGTATGTTGATAATATAAAAGTCTATCAAATTTCTCCAACTAGCTATTCGAGCATTCCCTCTCAGCATAATTGGCCATTTAATGACAATAATTGGTATCTAATTTTAAATTTAGCAATTACACAAAGCGGCCCAAACTCACTAACGGCTTTTCCTGCTCAAATTGAGGTTGATTATATTAAAATATATGAAAATACAGGAGTTCTTGGCTGTAGTGACCCTCAAGCACTAAACTACAATCCATCAGCAACAGTCTCTAATGGAAGCTGCGAATATCAAGTTACCTTTAAGGTAGACATGAACAACGTTAGTGCTTCTTTTAGTGTTCCTGAAGTAAACGGAACGTTTAACTCCTGGTGTGGAAATTGCTGGCCAATGGAGGATCTTGATGGGGATAATATCTGGGAAACACAAGTTACAATGATCGAGGGAAGTTATGAGTTAAAGTTCAGTGCAGACAACTGGAGTATTTCTGAAAATCTAGATCCCACTTGGGGCTGTACAAACGGCAATACTCAATACACAAACAGAACATTATTGATTAATGAAAATAAGGTTATCTGTCCAGAGTGGGGGCTTTGCACGCCTACATGTAATCCTGTTATTATTTCTTCAGTTGATGATAATAATAATAACGCCATTCTATACCCAAATCCAAGCACTGGATTATTTTACTTTAAAGATACAAACATTAACAACTTAAAAATTAATGACCTTTTGGGAAATACTGTTTTCGAAAAAAATCAAATTAATAAGGGTGAAGAAATAAACCTAAAACACCTGCCAAATGGCCTTTATATTTATGAGTATGGAAAAAACAGGATCTCATCTAAATTGCAAATAATAAAATAGCTCATGCAAAAATATAGCCAATTAATATCAATAGTATTATTTGCCCTAATTATAAGCGCTTGTAATACACCTGCAACTCCCCCGTCCTTTACTTTAGATAAAAAACAAGAAGCGGCTATCGAAAAAACTCTAAGCTCTCTTTCTCTTGAAGAAAAGGTCGGTCAAACATGTCAAATTACTCTTGATGCGATTCTTAAGAAAGATAGTTCTAATACTCTTTTAGAGCCCCATCAAATAGATGATAAAAAACTTTCAGAGGCTATAAATAAATTTAAAGTAGGCTCAGTTTTAAATGTTTCTAACCATACATTTTCTTTAGAAAAATGGAACGGTATAATTAATAGGATTCAAAAAGAAGCAAGCACATCTAATTCTAAAATACCTGTAATATATGGTGTTGATGCCATACACGGAGCTACATACATTAAAAACAGCACTCTTTTTCCTCAAGAAATTGGCCTTGCAGCAAGTTGGGATACTTCTTTAGCTAGGGAGATGGGAGAGGTAACTGCTTATGAGACTAGGGCTTCTGGTGTTCCTTGGAATTTTTCGCCTGTTTTAGATCAGGGAAGAGTGCCTTTATGGTCTAGGTTTTTTGAAACTTTAGGAGAGGATGTCTATCTAACAAAAACAATGGGTTCAAAAATAATTTTAGGATATCAAGGTCTGGGAGATATAGACAATAAACATGTTGCTGCATGTCTAAAACACTTTGTTGGTTATGGCTTTCCAAGAACAGGAAGAGATAGAACTCCAGCATTAATTCCAGAGAGAACAATGAAAGAACATCACCTTCCTCCTTTTGAAAAGGCTATAAAGGCAGGGGCTCTTACGGTTATGATAAATAGCGGTGAAGTAAATGGTATTCCTGGACATGCAAACAAGCATCTATTAACTACTGTTTTAAAAGAAGAATGGGGATTCTCAGGTTTTACAGTTTCTGATTGGGAAGATTTTATCAAGCTATATAAGGAGGCACAAACTGACTCAACAATTAAAGATGCTATTGCAACGGGAATAAATTCTGGAGTAGATATGAGTATGGTTCCAAACAATCCTGAATATAAAACATATTGCAGCTTGTTAATAGAGCTAGTTAATGAAAAAAGAGTGAGCGTCGCCAGACTTGACGATGCTGTAAGAAGAATTCTTAGAGTAAAACATAAGCTAGGTCTTTTTGAAGAAGATAATTCTGAACAAATTCTTTATTCTGACTTTGGATCCAAAAAACATACTGATAAAGCTTATAGGGCGGCGGCTGAGTCTATTACTCTTTTAAAAAACAAAAACAACATCCTCCCGCTTAATAAGAATCAAAAAATAATGGTTATAGGACCAACCTCAAATAGCTTAAACTGCCTAAATGGAGCGTGGACACACACTTGGCAGGGTGTTGATGATAAATATAATAACACCGAGCACCCAACTATTTTAGAGGCCATTAAAATAGCTGCTAAGGAAACAGTTCACTACAATGGTTCGATAATGGTGATGGAAAATGGTGATGAAAAAGATTACCCTTCAGTAGATCTAAAAAAAGCCGTTAAAGAAGCTAAAAATTATGACGTTGCAGTTGTTTGTATTGGAGAGCTCCCTTCAACAGAAAGGCCTGGAGATATCTATAGTTTAGATATGGCTAAAGAACAATTAAATATTGTTCATGAACTTTCTAAAACAGGAATCCCTATAGTTCTTGTGCTTGTAGAGGGGCGACCAAAAATCATTAATTCTATAGAGCCTCTATCTAGCGCCGTACTACAGGCTTATCTTCCTGGGGATCAAGGGGGAAGAGCCGTTTCAGACATCTTATTTGGAGCTGTTAATCCTAGTGGTAAACTACCTTATACATATCCTAGACATAGCGGCGTTATAATGCACTATGATCACAAGCAGTCTGAACTAATAAATGGAAATAGTTGGAAGAACGACTTTTTTAACCCCCAGTGGAATTTTGGTTATGGTCAAAGCTACACCTCTTTTGAATATTCAAGTCTTAGTGTTAACAAAAGTGAGCTCTCTATCAATAAAAACGAAGAGCTAACTATTAGTGTGAATATTAAAAACACCGGAGATGTTTCAGGAAAAGAAATTGTTCAACTCTATACTCGAGATCACTATGCGTCAATCTCTCCTCCATTAAAAAAACTATGTAGATATACTAAAATTTCCTTATCGGCTGGTGAAACAAAAAAAGTTAGTTTTAAAGTTAAAGTCTCTGATCTTGGGTTTTATGGATTAAGCAATGAGTGGACAAACGAGATTGGGGCCCATTCATTCTATGTTGGAGATTTAGAAGAAAAAATAAATCTAATAAAATAAGTTGTTTTTGAAATCAAATATATCACATTCTATATTGCTAATTATATGTATTTCATTATTGTTTTTTAAAGATTCAAGCGCACAATCTGACTCTATTAAAATAGCATTTAAAAGCGCAAGCGTGTCAATTAAAGATCCCGTTTCAAATATTAAGCTTGGAGGGTATTTTAGGTTTTTTGGTTATGTCAGAGATCTGCCTATAATGTATCCTTTGTCGATACCAAGTTACTATAGCGGAATATACCCACAACAAACAACGATTTCAATTGGGACTGGGTACCGTGAGCCTATGATGCTATTAACTATAGGGGGAACAGCAAAAAAAAATATTAGTTTTGGAACGGACCTAATGCTTAACAGTTCCTTTAACGGTAATTTCTCTAATAGTTCTATAGCGCTGAACCTTGGAACAAATTTTTATTCAACCTTAATTTCTGACTTTGGTAAATTTAAAGTTCATGCTGGGGGTATAGCGTGGTACAAACAAAGCAAATTGACGGTATGGGCAGAAGAGGGCTATCTTAGGTACAGTCTTTTTGAAAGAGCTCCTTATGATCCATTAAATAAAAACGCCTCCGACAGATATAAAAAATACTATGATCAAGGAACAATTGATCAGGACATTAGATTTAGTAATGTTGCTTTTCAAGGCATAACAATTAGCGGGGATGCTTTCCCTTGGTATTTTGCAGATGGCATTTCATTTCAGGGAATTCTTGGAAAAACCCAAAATAATATTGAAAATATTGTTTCTGTGGGTAAAGATGATTATTGCTTAGGAGGGCGAATAATCAAAAAAACAGCAAGCAATAATAGTTTAGCACTTAACTATTTTAGCTCAAAGACAACAACAGACTCCACCTCTTATCTGAAAAGGTCTTATGACATAGCTTCTCTAGAATTTGACTACAGCTTTAAAAAAATACATGTTTTTGGAGAGCTTGGAGTTGGAAGTTATGAAAGCTCTTCTGTAGATAAAACAAGCGGAGAGGCTATTATCATAAATTTTGCAACACCAAAAGAATATACGATTGTTCCTTTGCAAGTACAGTATTCTAGAATAGCTCCCGAGGCTGTTAATGTCAACTCTTCTTTTATAAATAGCTCTGTTGTAGATCTTGTTCAAACAACAGTCATTGAAGAGGGGGCAAACCCAACAATTATGAGCGGTTTTGGGGGTCCTGTTACTAATTTAGGATATCTCTCAAACAATCGGCAGGGTTTTAGTTTAAATACTGAATTTGAAGCTGGAGATTTTTCTATTTCTGGAGGCCTTGGTTTTTATTCTGAACTTGAAAGAATAAACTCAAAATTTTCATACAATCACATTACTAGCGGTCTTATCCTTTCTAGAATATCTTACTTCAGTACTGGATATGGGCCATATGGCCAGTTAAACTCTTTCTATCGCGGAGTTTATGAGAATGTTAATATTACAGACTCTCTTTTGATAGATTCTTTAGGCAATCCTTTATTTGACAAGTTTTACTCTTCTTCAGATCTACATCTAAAATATAAAACAAGAGTTTTTAAAAGAGACCTTTATCTTTTCTCATTAACTAATTTTAATACTGCACAGGATTTTTTTAGCGTTCTACCTGCAAATTCAAAAGATGCTTTTATAAGGCAGTTCAACCATCAATTTGATGTTTGCTACTCTCTCTCAAAGAGGGTTTCTCTAGTTTTAAAGCATGGGTACGAACATGTAATAACAAATAACTCAACAGATTTAGATAACTACGATCCTTTTCCAATTGACGCCGCTGGCGAGGATCTGGGTGTCCAAAACTACAACCCTTCATATAAGCCAAGAAACCAAAAGGGAAATTTGTTTGGTTTTGGTTTTGATGTAAAGATTCGTGATGGGGCTTTTTTATTTTTAAGACACACTCAGTTTAAATTTAAAGACAAAAACTTTGCAGAAACAAATATTAAAGGAAGCGAAACCAGCTTGGAAATTAAAATAAACTTCTAATGAAAAAAAATTACAACCTTATCTTGCTTTTAGGATTTCTTATTCCCGCGCTTGGTTTTGGTCAGGCCACTCCAAAAGTGTGGTATGATGGAAACTCAAGGGCAATGTTTTATAGAGACGCGCTCTCTGGAAATCTAAAAGACCAAGACACAACCTCTACTAGAAGTGAAGGTGGAGGCTATACAGCAATAGATCTTGGAATGCACTTTACTCCAAACAGTGAAATAGAAATCTTCTCTGAAATACGTATTAAAAATGATTTTGGTTTTATGTGGGGATCTGGCTCTTCTGTAGATTTAAGAAGACTCTCTATTAAAGGCATATTAGACGAGCGTATAAGTTTTAATATTGGAGACTTATATTTAAGGCAAACAGATTTTACTTTAAATAACAATAGGCAAGAGCTAGCAAAATATGAGCCTTCTGTTTTTCAGGCGTATAGAGATCTTATTGAGTATGAAAACTTTTATTATAAAAACTACTGGAGAATGCAAGGTATTCAGTCTAATCTTTCTTATAGTTTTTATAATAGCATTAAGTCTTTAGAGCTAGATGGCTTTTTAAGTCGGGTGAGAGGTGGAGAGTGGCTTGGTCAGCCCGAGCTATTAATGCTTGGTGGGACCTCTGTTTTAAAGCTTGAAAACAACATCTCTTTTAAACTAAATCATGTAAACTCCTTTGAAGTTCAGTCTTCAAGCTTAGATTCAGCAACTTATTATAATCCCGTAACTAATTTACAGCTTTCCTATAGAAAAAAAATAAACGGTTTAGATTATAAGCTTTCTGTTGAAGCGGGGGCGTCTACGCGAGGATGGGAGTCAACAACAAGCTTTGAGCATCCCAAAATCACCGGCTCTTTTATTAAAGGGGTTTTAAAAATAAAGTCTTCTTTATTAACCTCTCACATAACACTTAATTATGTAGATCCAAATTTTAGAAGTGCAGGGGCACAAACAAGAAGGGTAGAGTATAATTCTGCACCATCTACATATGCATACTATACTAACAATACTATTTTAAGACCCGTAAGCTTATTAGACATAACAACAGACCCTAATATCTATAATCAACGTCTTTCTACATCACTAATGAATTACAATCCGCTATATAGTGCGGTCTCACCTTATGGAGAGTCAACTCCAAACAGAAATGGGCTTAAGTATTCTTTTAGCTACGATAATAGCAAAACGATAACGGCAAAGGGAGATTTTGGTTTTTTTAATGAGGTTATAGGGCAAGGAACCTTTGAGAAAAGATCTTTTTTTGCAGGAGGAGCAAATGTCTTAGTAAAGGTTGATGAGCTTCTTAATCTAAAAAACAAAACAACAGCTGAGTTTAGCTTTAATTCCGAAAATGTTAGAAGAGGAGGTTATGAGCTTGAATCAATTAACTTTAATTCTTCATTAGTTTCTGCCGGGGCAAGCTATGAGCTATTTAAAAATCTTAAGCTAATTGCTGGCCTTAAGTCTTTTGTTGGAAAAGGAAATGAGGTTGGAACTGAAAGAAATAATTATGACGAAATAATTGGCTATGACCTATACAATTACGATTCCCAAGAAAGCATTATGCTAATTGGGTTACAATACAATTTTACTAACGATATTTATTTCAGTCTACAAACAAATAAAATTGAAATTACAGATAAAATCAATGATATTAACAGGCTATCATTATCAAGAGTTTACTTTATGTTTAATATGAATTTATAAAAATGAAAACAATTAAAATTATAATACCTTTTTTAGCGCTTTTCTTTATCTCTTGTGAAAAAGAGGGGATAGAAGGGCCAAATTTAAATGATTTATATGGGGACCTAACTATTGTTCAAGGCCTTGAAGTTATTGGGGATTCTACTGACTTTAGTAATAATGAAAATCTTTTTTTCACCGCATCTTTTTCTAAAATTGTAGACTGGAGCATTAGTATAGTTGGCCAAAATTCTGGATCAACAAAAGTAATATCTGGCAAATCCAATTCTATTAATGAAGAAAACAGCTCTTGGAACGGAGGGGTAACTACTCTTCCTTTTTTTCAAGTAGAAAACTGCTCTGTTGTGCTCTCTTTTTCCAACCATAACGATTCTATTTTTAAAACATTAAATATTGTTTCTTCAAAAACCTATGGAAATGGGCAAGAGCTTTTGATAAGTGATTTTGAGAGTGGTTTTAATCCTAATTTTACTAGCTTTTTTCAAACAACCTGTTCAAAGAGTATAGAAACAGGTGGGGCTGGTCAAAAAGAAAGATATCTGTCTCAAGAGGGAACGTGTGATTGGGATTGGCTAATCGGATATATAGACTACCCCACATCCCATTGGCTTCAGCAAGGAGTGTTAAGCGCTGATCCTGACAATGTTTTTTTTAACATGATGATTTATGGCGACAGCACTCTGTCTCCTACAAATGAGGCTAATTCCCTTTTTAAGCTTGAGTTTTATGAAGATGAGAATCAAGATGATTATTATAACCCAAATAACGAAGACAGGCTTGACTATGAGTTTCATGTTGATTGGAATGGATGGAAAATGATATCTATAAGGTATAGTGACTTAATATTAGCAACAGACCCAAGTGGTGGTGGTACAGGGGGAAATGCAATAAGAGAGCCTAATAAAATAATTAAAATAAGAACTCTTCTCTTGGCTAATCCAACTTCTGGTTTTGCCAAGGCTGATGTTGATTATCTAATTTGGAGCGAGGGAAGCCCAATACTGGAACAATAAAATGTATAGAGTGTTTATTATCATATTTGTTTTTTTATGTTCATGTAAAAACATGGACAAGCTTACTCTATATGATATAGAAATAGAAAATACTGAAGGGATAAATGGATTTACCTCTACAGAAATATTTAGTAAAGGAGGAAGTGATGAGGTCTGGGGAATGGATGATGAAAACTGCAACCCATTTAGTTTCTCTTCTTTTGATGCTAGCATTGATTATTCTTTAAAACAAGAGTCTGGACTTGAAAAAAAGAACGAGCAAGAGCTTGATGAATTTTACAGTAAATTCAAACTTCCTACAGTTAAAATAAAAGACAGAAAAAAAATCATTAAAAATTCAATTCATTTAAAAACAACAAAAAAACCATCTTGTGAATGGATTGGAATGGGGATTGGATGGGATGGGTGGCAGGGCAAAGACATGAGTGGAATAATGACAAAGTCTGCAATTGAGTTTTTAATTAGAGTTGATAAAGGGTCTATAACAAACCTTCCTGTTGTTTTTATTTTAGAAGATTACTCTGAAAATCAATGCTATGCAACGGCTAATTACCTTGGAATTGAAGGGGGAGAAATAACAACCTCCTGGACAAAGGTTACTGTGCCCCTACAAAGTTTTTCTTATTTGAAAAACAAAATAAATCTTACAAATGTTAAGCAGCTATTAATGCAGTGCTATGACGCAACAGATGTTTATATTGACGAGATAAAGATTGTTAAACACGAAAATAAGTATAAGAGGCTTGAGGACAACTTAACGGTTTTTGATTCAATTGGTCCAATTACAATTTTTGAAGACTCCTTGATTTCAAGCTGGGGTATTAACCATCCAAAGTGCTCTAACCTGAGTATTAAAAAATCTAATGGCAACACTTTTATAGAAATAAACACAGACTCTATGAGTTGTGACTGGCTAGAGTTTGGAATAAGCTGGAATAATTGGCTATACACAGATATTAGCCGCTCAATTAAAGACCTGAGTCTTGATTTTGAAATGAAAAATGAAAAAATGAAGCCTTTTACAATATCTTTAGAGGATTATTCTGGAGTAAAAAGCTCTTATGTTATAAGTGAGCAAAAAACAACTGATGATCCAAAATGGACTGTTTTTTCTATACCTCTTTATCGCTTTCCAATAAAAAAATCAAAAATAAACTTAACAAAAATCAAGCAAATTAGGTTTGAGTTTGCCTATCAAACAAAGCTAAATCTTGACAATATTAAACTAACTAAAAATTAAAATTATGAAAAACTATCTTTTTTTAATAGCATTATTTATACTTCCTAACTTTATGTTTTCACAAGTTATGTGGGATAATTTTGAGGATACGCGAATCGGTTATTATGAATTTGTACATGGAGGAATGACAACAAGATATGCAAATCCAGATATGACTAGTTTTGTTAACACTTCTAGCACATGCGCCCAGTATGTAAGAAACCCGGGTGAGCTTTGGGATGTGCTTGTAATTATTGCTAACGGGCCTATGGCGGATGTTTCTGATTATGTAAACGGAACAAAAACTATGAGCGTTGATGTTTATAGTCCGGCAGCAGGTATTCCTGTTCAAATTACACTTGAAGACTCTACATTAGCCGGCCCCACCAACTACCCTACGGGGAGACATAGCATCTATCTTGGCGTAACAACTGTTGCAAATGGATGGGAAAACATAGTACTTACTTTTGATTCAAAACCAGACCCTTCAATGTCTGATGTTGGACTTTCTTCGTTAATATTACTTTTCAATGGCGGAACAAACACTGGAGATATTTATTACTTTGATAATTTATACGGTCCGGAGCTTAACAACCAGTGCGATGGTTTTACAAGCGACCCTGCAAAAGATTTAGCTGATTGGGATTGTAGCTGGAACCTAGGAATGTGTCCTTCTGCCACTGCCTGCCCGTCTTATGACTATATGAGTGGATGGCTTAATCAAGTCTATAACCCCGAAACCAGCACAATTAATAATAGTAAGTATTGTGGTGAATATACTAGAAATCCTGACGCCAATGGAGAAGATGTTTTTATTGCTTATCCTTTAAATGGCGATTTTGAGGTTGGGTTATATCCGTTTTTTAACATGAAAGTTTATGGTCCCCCAACCTCTGTGTATGTATCCTTTCAAAATAATGGAAGCGAAGTAATTGGGTTTGAGCAAGGGATTTGGCAAAACAACACTTGGCAGCAATTAAATTTTGATTTATCTTCGGTTTCTTCTGGATCAATGAGTGTTGACAGGGTTGTTTTCTTTTTTGATCAAGGCATGGTTAATTGGGATAAGTATTATATAGATGATCTTGGGCTTTCTGCAGCGCCAGTTACTGTTTTAGAAAATAGTTCTGAATTTGATATATCATCATATCCTATACCGGCAAAAGAAGATATAAATATTGCCTTTACTATTTCTAAGAACTCTTCTGTCTTAATTGAGCTAATTGATATTAATGGCCGCGTTTTAGAAACTTTTATAAATAAAAACCTAAGCCCAAATACATATAGTTATAAAACATATAAGGCTTTAAATCAAGGTTTATATCTAATAAGATCTACTGTTAATGGCTCTGTTTATACTCATAAAGTAGAAGTAATTAAATAACAAAATGAGACCTCTATTTACAATATTGTTTTTTTGTTTTTTATTTGGATTAAGCTCTTTTTCTCAATCTAAATATGAAACAACCCAAATAATTAAAAGCGAAAATGGCTTTCAACTTTTAAGAAACGGGGATCCTTACTATGTAAAGGGTGCTGGAGGAACCAAACATTTAAAAGAGCTCTCTGATGTTGGGGGTAATTCTATAAGAACTTGGGGAATAGAAAATGGTCAAGCTATTTTAGATAGCGCTCACAAACATGGGCTGACTGTATGTATGGGTTTATGGGTTAATCATGAAAGACATGGTTTTGATTATAATGACGAGTACTCTGTAAAAGCTCAGTTGAAAGGATTTGAAGATGCCATATTAAAATATAAAAACCACCCAGCTCTTTTAATGTGGGCGGTTGGAAATGAAGTTGATTTATTTTATTCAAATTTTAGAGTGTGGAATGCTGTTGAGGAAATAGCTGCCCTGATAAAGCAACTAGACCCAAACCACCCTACAATGACTGTTACAGCAGGAATAGACATGGCTGAGGTTTCAATGATAAAAAGGTTTTGTCCAAGTATTGATATCCTTGGTGTAAACACTTATGGAGGGATAGGTCCTTTGGCTGATCAGATCAGAAAATATGGATGGGACAAACCTTATATGGTAACTGAGTGGGGGCCGTATGGCCACTGGGAATCTCCAACAACATCATGGGGCGTATCAATTGAGTCAAATAGTTCTCAGAAAGCACAAATGCGTTTAAAGGGTTATAAGCATATAGAAAAAGATAAAGAAATGTGCATTGGTAGTTACGCCTTCCTTTGGGGTCACAAGCAAGAACAAACTCCAACCTGGTATGGTATTTTTACTGAAGACGGGAGAAGTACTGAAAGCGTTGATGTATTAAATTCTTATTGGGCAAAAAACAAAAGCAAAAACAAAGCTCCAATTTTAAATTCATTTTTGTTAAATAATAAAAATAATAAAGAAAATATAAAAGTTAAGAAAAGAAAAGAATGTGTGTTTTTAATTGATGCTATAGATTTTGAAAAAGACTCTTTAACATATACTTATGAATTAATGGTAGAAAGCACTGATAAAAAAGCAGGGGGAGATTTTGAGGTTAAACTAGACGGGCTTAAATACAAGATACTAAAACAAGAAAAAGGATTAATTAGTATTAAAGCTCCTAGCAGGTCTGGCCCGTATAGGTTTTATGTTTATGTATCTGATAATTATAACAATGTTGCAACTGCAAATATTCCTTTTTATGTTAAATAAATTAAAAAAAATAAAATGTCACTAATAAACTTATCCGTAGATTGTGTAATTCTTGGCTTTGATGATGATCAAAAACTTAAAATATTACTTATTAAAAAATCAATAGGGAAAAGTAAAGAATTCCAATATGCAATACCAGGAGATCTTTTAGAAGAAAATGAAGATTTACTTTGTGGGGCAAAAAGAATATTAAAAAACTTAACCTCTTTAAACAATTTATTTTTAAAACAGTTTCGAGTGTTTGGGGATCCCCTAAGAACTAAAGATAAAAAAGATCAGGCCTGGCTAAAATTATATAGAAAAAACCCTAATGAAAGAGTTGTTACTGTAGGGTATTTATCTCTTGTAAAAATGGAAGATTATATTCCTCAGGCCTCATCATTTGCAATGGATGCTGAGTGGGTTAGTTTAAAGAAGGTTCCTAAAAATTTAGCTTTTGATCATAACGAAATAATTAAAAGTGGATTACGCTATTTAAGAACTCAACTTGATCATAAAATAATTTCTAACCTACTGCCTTCTAAATTTACACTTTCTCAACTTCAATATATTTATGAGATTCTTTTAGATGAAAAATTAGACAAGAGAAATTTTAGAAAAAATATTTCTAAAATTGATGTTATAAAAAAAACAAAAGAAAAACAAGAGGGAGTGGCTCATAAGCCCGCTTATCTATATACTTATGATAAATTATAAGTTTTTATTTAGCTTTATTCTTTCCTGCTGATTGGCTAATTCCCATGCTGTTAAAAAAATAAGTTTAGTTATTTTTTCTATTTTTTTAAAATCTATTTTTTCAATAGTATCTGTTGGCTTGTGGTAGTCCTCATGTACGCCATTAAAATAAAAAATGACAGGAATATTGTTTTTGGCAAAATTATAATGATCAGAACGATAGTAGTATCTATTAGGCTCGTCTTCTTCATTAAATCTATAATCTAAATTTAAACCAATATATTTTTTATTAACCTCTTCACTAATATTGTGTAAATCTGTGCTAAGTCTATCAGATCCTATAAGATAAACATAGTTAGCCGTATCGTGCCAATCATCAAGTCTACCGATCATATCAATATTTAAATTAGCTACAGTATTTTTTAGAGGATATATAGGATTATCTGTATAATACTTACTTCCTAATAATCCTTTTTCTTCTCCAGATACAGCCATAATTAAAACGCTTCTTCTAGGTCCAAAACCTTCATTTTTTGCAATTTTGAATGCTTCTGCTATTTCCATAGCTGCTACTGTTCCTGATCCATCATCATCAGCTCCATTATATATTAAAGAATCATGTTTTCCTAAATGATCATAATGAGCAGTAATTATTATTAGCTGTTCTTTTAAATCTGTTCCTTCAATGTATCCTAAAACATTTTCTCCTTTAATTATTTGTTTTCTTTTAAATAATGCTTTTAGAAAATCACTATCACAATCTTCACATTTACATAAATGTCTTTCTGATTTTACTTTGAATTTTTGAAGGTATGTATTTTTTTTATATGGCTTGATGCCTATATTTTTAAAATGACTAGCAATATAGTGAGCAGCCATTTTTTGACCAGGTTTACCTGTTTCTCTACCTTCTAGAGAATCTGAAGCTAATATTTTTAGATGTTTTTCGAGATCATTAGTATTTATAGTATTAGAAAATTTTATATTATTTTGAGAGAAAGATATATTATATATAAAAAAACTTAAAATTATAATTATATTTTTTTTCACTATATTTTATTTATTTTATTAACCCTTCTTTGGTGTCTACCACCTTCAAAATTTGTTTCTAAAAAAACATCAAGTATTTGTTTGGTTTCTTGCCAAGTAATATGACGGGCAGGCATAGTTAAAACATTTGCATTATTATGTAATTTAGCTTGTTCAGCTATTTCAGGTTTCCAACATAAAGCTGATCTAATTTCAAGATGTTTATTAGCACTCATATTTATACCATTTCCAGTACCACAAAATTGAATACCTAAATCATTTTTTTTATTTATTATTGATAATGATAGTTTGTGTGCAAAATCAGGATAATCTACACTCTCTTCAGAAAAACATCCAAAATCTTCAACTTTATAGTTTTTACTGTTTAAATATTTTTTTGTTTCTTCTTTGTGAGAAAAACCAGCATGGTCACACGCTAAACCTATTTTCATTTTTTAATTATTAGTTATTAGTTATTGTTAAAATCAACTAAATTATGTTGATAAATAGTTTGTTAATACTTTAAAATAAAAGGTTAAATAAAATTGCTTAATCAATTTAAATACTAAGCATTCTTTATAATTAAAAGTCAATGATTATTATTATTATTATTATTTAACTTTTCATTATTATTATTAACTTTTTCAAATATAAACTTATATTTTTTTATTAAAATTAAGTTGTTAAATCTATTATTAACAATATTTATTTTTTGTTAATATAAAACATAACATCTTAGTTTTCAGTTTGTTTAAATTAAAATAAATACTAATAACTATTAAAAACATATAGTAAATATTAAAACCTAATTATTACTTTTTTTTTTATTAACCATATTAACACTACATTATATTATTATTAATTTCTTTTTAAAATTAAAAAAAAATTTATATAATTATATATAACTAACAATAGTTTTTTTTACTCTTTTATTTTTAAAACAAAAAAAATTGTATTTTCACATTCAAATATAAATAACATAACTATGAATAAATTATTACTTACTTTTTTATCTATTTTAATATCTTTAAATCTTTCCTCTCAACAGTTTTGTGATGATTTTGAAAGTTATGTTTCTGGAGATCCTATTGCACAAACATCTCCTAATTGGAATAGTTGGGCTGAGCTTATGAATGGTGTTTCAGCTCCTTTTACAGACGAAGCTTTTGTAACAGATTTATATTCTAATAGTGGTTCTTTCTCTTTAGGATTTAATGCTAATCCTGCTGCTGCTGGACCTGAAGATATTGTAATATCTTTAAGTAATACAGGTTTTCCAACACCATATATAGCTGGAGTTTGTACACTAACCCATAATTTATTTATAACAACTGGTGCTTATTATAATTTACAAGCAGAAAACACCCCAGGAGTAACTTGGGCTTTAGATGTTACATTTGATCCATTAGGTGGTGTTAATTATGCTTCTTCAGGAAGTGCTCAATCATATTTAATGACTACATATCCTTTAAATCAATGGTTTGAAAATAAATTAGTAATTGATCTTTCTACAAATACATGGGAAGTTTTTCATGATGGAGTATCCAAAGGAACTTTTTCTGCTATAGTTAATCAAATAGCTTCAGTTGATTACTATCCTACAGCAGGACAAGAGTTTTTTGTTGATGATGTATGTATTGATTACATAGCCCCACAGCTAGATCCTTTAAATGGTCAAATATTATCTGCAGCTGCTCTTGGTGGTTTAGCAGGGCAAGATAGATATCCTTCTGTAGAGGTTCGTAATTTTGGTCTTAATGATATTAATTCTTTTGATGTTACTTATGATTATAATGGTGTTCAAATAACTGAAAATATAAGTGGTTTAACACTTTCTTCTATGGCAACATATTCAGTTGATTTTAATAATTCTATTACTTTATCATCTACTACAAATGCACAAGTATATATATCAAATATTAACGGAGGTCAAGCTCAAAGCACTTCAGATGATACTCTAGTACTTAATCTTAATATTGTTGTTCCTGCACAAGGAAAATTAGTAGTTGGTGAAGAAGCAACAGGAACTTGGTGTGGATGGTGTCCTAGAGGTGCTGTTGCTTTAAATTTTATGGATCAAGATTATGAAGGATATTGGCAAGGAATAGCTGTACATAATGGAGATTTAATGACTGATGCAACATATGATAATGGTATTGCGGGATATATTAGCGGATATCCAAGTGGAATTGTAGATAGAGGTTCAGTTATTGATCCTTCAGCTTTCAATGATGATTTTTTACAAAGAATTATAATTCCTCCTCATGCGAGATTAGATAATGGAGCTGTTATTGATGGAACAAAATTAAAAGTATCTATAGATATTGATTTTTTATTGCCTGTAAATGGAACATGGAGAATGGCATGTACAATAGTTGAAGATAGCGTAACAGGAACAGGACCTCAATACTATCAAGCAAATTCTTATAGTGGAGGTAGTTCATTAGTAGATGTTGATGGAACTGATTGGAATGCAAAGCCCTCAAATGTTCCTGATTATTTAATGGTTTATAGGCACGTTGCAAGAGCTATTAGTCCTTCTTTTTTAGGAGATGCTCTTTCAAATAACTCTTATAGTCCTGGTGATGACGAAACAGTTTGTTTTGAGTTTGATATAGATCCAAGTTGGGATCTTAATAAAATACATATTGTTGGAATGTTATTTGATGCTCAAGGTAAAACAGATAATGCTTCTTCCTCTACTGTTGCTGATGCTGTAAATGAAGGGTATAGTAATAACTGTTCAGGTTCTACTGAAACTATCTATCTAGATGGTCCTGATAAGTTAATGGTTTATCCGAATCCAGCACATAATAATCTATATGTTAATAATATTCCTAATAACATAGAATTTATAAATATTATAAATATTGAAGGGAAAGAAGTCTTAAAAGTTAACGGAACAAACAGTATTGATATTTCTAGTTTATCAAAAGGAATATATGTTATAAAGTTTAATGGGCCTGACTTTGTAGAAACAAGAAATTTTGTTGTTGAGTAGAGAATTAAACTAAACTAAAGTCAAGTTGTTTTTTTTCTAAATCAGCCTTCATAATTTTAATGTTTACTTTTTGTCCTAGCTGATATTTAATATTTGTTGAATTTCCAATAAGAGAATGTGTTTTTTTATCAAAAGAAAAGTAATCGCTTTTAATACTGTTTATTTTTACCAAACCCTCACATTTGTTTTTTTCTAATTCTACATACAAGCCCCAATCAGTTACGCCAGTTATAACTCCAGAAAAATTTTCTCCAATTTTGTTTTTTAAATACTTAACCTGCATAAACTTTATAGAATTTCTTTCAGCTGTAGATGCCTTTTTTTCCATTTCAGAACAGTGTTTGCAAATAAAATCTAATCGTTCTTTTTTATAAGTATTTTCTCCTAAAATAAAATCAGAAATTAATCTATGAATAATAAGATCTGGATATCTCCTAATAGGAGAGGTAAAGTGAGAATAGTAGTTAAAAGAAAGCCCATAATGACCTATATTAGAAGTAGAATAGATTGCTTTAGACATCGACCTTATAGTTAAGGTTGCTATAAGGTCCTCCTCTGGTTTCCCTTTAACCTCAGAAAGTAATTTATTTAAAGATTTTGAGAGGCCTTTAGGGTTTGAGACCTCTATAGAATAGTTAAATTTTTTAACAATATTTTTTAAATCTATAAGCCTGTCTTTATCAGGAACATCATGTATTCTATATATAAAATTAGTTTTATTGTTTATGTGTTTAGCAATTGTTTTGTTTGCTAAAAGCATATACTCCTCTATTAGTTTATTCGTTTCTAGACTCTCTTTAAAAGAAACATCAATAGGGTTTTTATCTTTATCTAAAACAAATTTAACTTCTGTTTTTTCAAAGTTTATAGAACCATTTTCTTTTCTTTTTTGTCTTAATACTTTAGAAAGATCTTTTATCTGTACAAGCTCTTTATAAAACAAGCCTGATTTTGAGTCTATGTTTTTTTGAGCCTGGTCGTAGGTGAATCTTTTATCAGAGTGAATAATAGTTTTACTAATTTTATAATTAATAAGCTCAGCTCTATTTGTAAATTCAAAAATCACAGAAAAACAAAGCTTATCCTCATTAGGCTTTAAAGAACAAAGGTCGTTACTAAGTATCTCCGGAAGCATAGGAACAACTCTATCAACTAAATAAACAGAAGTACCTCTATTTAAAGCTTCCTTATCGATAGGGTCCCCTACTTTTATATAGTGACCAACATCAGCAATATGAACACCAACTTCCCAGTTTTTATTTTGAAGCTGTTTTACAGAAATGGCGTCATCAAAATCTTTAGCATCTTCAGGGTCAATAGTAAATGTTGGAGTTTTTCTTAAGTCTAGCCTATCAAAAACCTCTTTTGGAGTTATTGTCTTATCTATAGAGCTAGCCTTCTCTTCAACAACGTCTTTAAAAGAAGAATCAAACCCTCCTTCAATAAGTATAGAATTAATTTCTGTTTCATGATCATTAACATCACCTAGAATACGTGTTATTTTACCCACAGGGTTTTTGTTTTCAGTATCCCAGTTGGTAATAGTTACATGAACTTTTTTGTTTTCAATATTCTTTAACATTTCTTTTGGAGGAATAAAAACATCAAAATAAATCCTGTAATCATCGGGAATAAAAAAACTAAAAGAATTGTTTTGTTGAATTACCCCAACAAAAGAATTTTTACCTCTATTAATAACATTACGAATAACCCCATTTAGAGCTCCCTTTTTTTTGTTTAATAAAATAAGAGACACCTCATCTCCTTTTAAAGTGAATAGGCTGTCTTTTTTATCAACAAAAACCTCCTCCTCATTTGCTAATTCAACATAAACCCCCCTTTTACTTGTGTTTTTAATAATACCATTTACTGATTTATCTGACAGCGCTAAAACAAAAGACCCTCTTTTGTGTTCTTTTAGAAGACCATCTTGAACAAGGCTTGTAAGAGCCTCATAAATTAAAAGCTTCTCTCCTAATTTATTTATTTTTAAAATTTTAGAAAGCTGCTTGTAGTTAAATTTTTTTGTGGGAGTTTCTTTAAGCTTAGAAAGTATTGAGTTTTTAAGATTGGTTTTAGAGAATCCTTTTTTTTTAGAAGTGTTTTTTCTAGCTTTTTTGTTCATAATGGTATTATGGCTAAAATAATTTTAATTTTGTTGAATTATGCATATATCATTAAAACATCTTGTTTTTTATTTTTTTATTTTTTCAGTTCTTTGTTCATGTAGATCTAAAAAAACATTCAACGGATCCGAAACTCTTAAGTGTACAACATTTAAAGAACCTAAAAAGAAATCAAAAGACAAGAAAAATAGCACGTATGAAATAGTTGTTTTAAAGGACGGAAAGAGAATAGGAAACAAATCAAAAAAGAAGTCAAAAAAACGAAAAGGCAAGACCAGACTTTTCAAAAAAAAGTAATAAAAACGCCCTTGTTTATACAAGGGCGTTTTTCGCAGTTTAACAAAATAAAGTAACTATAGAATATATTATTTACTAAAGCCTTCTATTAAAAAGAAGGGTTTGGAATTGGGTTGTTTGATTTTTTCCCAGCAGGTAATGCCACTAAAGCACCTCCAGCAGGCAGAGCAACATATAGTCCAAATGACTCTCCGTTACTATTATTTGCAGGGTCTAAAAATCCTGAAGCAACAACAACAGCCGACATTCCCATTAAGTTTAGCGTTGCAAGTGGAGCGCTAAATGTTGCAACTGTTGTCATTCCAGATGCGTCACGTATATCTAGTGTGTAGTCAGATGTAGGAAGCTCTAGGTAATCTGTAAAATCTTTATATGAAGCATTATCTACAATTGTTCCAGCGCCAACTCCAGTCTCAACTACATCTACTGTCGGAGCGTCTGTTGATCCATGATGAATAAGTAAATCGGTATTTGTTGCATAGCTCGCAACCTCTCTCCCCATTGGGTACACTTCAATTGAAAATGCTTTGGCAGGAGAGTATCCTGTTGGACTAATTGTGCCGTCAGCAATTAAAACATACGACCCGCCTTCTGCAAGAGTGTAATTATATGTTACTAAAGCTTCTGATGATGAAGCGCTTGTTGAAGGCGCAACTGAAATAGAAAACTCTTCGTTAGCTGGAGCGTCAATAAAAGGAGAGGCTGTTCTAAAAGTGAAATTATCAATTAATAAGTCATTATTAAGATAAATATCCACACTTGATGCCGCTAAATCAGCGCAGTTGTGAATTACTTGTACACGAGCAGTGGCATCGTTCTGAGGCGTTACCACCTCTTCTTCTTCTTTGCATGAAGAAAAAATTATTGACAAGGTTAATATGGATAATAGTATTTGTGTGTTAAATTTCATGTTATATTTTTTAATGT
The DNA here is from genome assembly GCA_964397025.1 of uncultured Weeksellaceae bacterium. GTDB lineage: Bacteria > Bacteroidota > Bacteroidia > Flavobacteriales > BACL11. Next base: position 88,381 of record CAYNGO010000001.1, on the reverse strand, counting down.
TGTGCAAATGTACAAACAAAATCAACAAAAGCATAGCTTTTTATGAAAAAGACTATGCAGAATTAAAAAGACTTACGTGTTCAAGTCTTAAATTTTTATTAATACTAAGAATGAGATGTTGTTTTATTTACTTATTAAACAAACAGTTAAAAACAAAACAAAATATAGCTTTTTTGTAAAAAAGATATACAAGAAAGCTCTTTATTTAACTAATTAGTACAACAAACACACTTTTATAAAGCTGACTTGTATATATTTGTAATCATGATAAAACACTTAATACTTTTTATTTGTATATTTTTATTTATTAACGAAACAAAAGGGCAAGCCATACAGTTTAACCAGCACTTGACAGTGAGCGAAAACTCTGATGGATTTGGAAGGCCAAGGGTAAAGCTAACAAATGGTGATGCTCCGCTAATTATTTGGAGAAAAGATGCTACACCAAAAACCCTTCGAGCAAGTAGTTGGGATGGCTTAAGTTTTTCTCAACCTTATGATATTTTACAAAACGGGATACTCCCTTCATCCTGGGATGGTCCTGAAGTTGCGACAAAAGGAGATACAGTATATGTTGTTTTTACATCACTAGCAACAACTCAGAGCTCTATAATGTTAATTAAATCTTTTGATGGCGGAATTAACTTTTCTGATACAATAAGAGTCTCAGAAAACAATCCTCTTCATAAGTTTAGAATGGGAAACGTAGAAATTAACAACAACGGAAACCCTGTTGTTAGTTACATGCAGTATCTTTTAAATTGGAACGAGCCAAAACAAATGGTTAACACCTCCCTTTCTTTTGGCTCTACGTTTTTAGGAGCAACTGAGGCGAGCGCTTTAGCTCTTGGAGAGCCCTGTGACTGTTGTAAATCATCTTTGGTATGTGATGGTAATAATGTATTTCTTCTTTTTAGAAATAACGAAAGTAATATACGTAATAGCTATATAGCAAAATCTACAGATGGAGGCTTAAACTTTTCATCAGTAGCTGATATGGACGATTATATATGGTCCTTATCCTCATGTCCTGCAACAACCCCTAGAGGGGTGCTAAGCGGAGACTCTATAGTTGTTGTAAAAAGAAGCGGAGCAACTGGAAACAACGAGGTTGTTTGCAGTAATGTAAGCATGCAGAATCTTAACTATTCTTACAACAACAATATTGATTTTATAAGTGGGGTTGTTCAAAACTATCCAGAGGTATCTGCCTCGGGAGATACAATTATAGCTGTATGGCAGGACAATAGAGAAGGTTATCAAGGTTGTTATATGAGTTTTTCTACAGAAGGGCCTCATGCCCTGCAAGGCTCTTTGTCTTTTACAGACACTAGTTTTTTTGGACAAAAGATAGATCCAGATGTAGAATTTAAAAACGGAATTGCTCACTTGGTATATCTTAACAGTACAGAACATAAAATTGTTTACCTTAAAGCCTCTTTTAAATCACTAAGCAGCAGTAATGAACATTTTTATCAAAACACTTTAAGAAAGACAAGAAAAATCGATGTTCTTGGTAGAAAAACTGAGATAAATAGCGGGTTTCAAATTGTTGTTGATGAAAAGGGAAGTGTTAAAAAGAGAATAATTTTAAAAAATTAGTGTCAATAAACTAAAAATGAAACTAATTCAAAAAGACATTTTTGGAAGGGCCTTATTTCTAAAAAAAAGGATCATACAGCTGATAGGCCTTCTTTCTTACAGGAGGTTTAATGGAATTAATAATTTAAAAATAAGCGGAAGCAACCAAATTAAAAACCTGCCAGAAAAAAACGTTTTATTTATATCAAACCACCAAACTTATTTTGCGGATGCAACTGCCATTATACATGTGCTAAACGCAAGTATTAACGGACAAGATAATAGTATAAAGAATATATTGTATTTACTTAAACCAAAACTTAATCTTTATTTCATTGCCGCTAAAGAAACAATGAGCAATGGTTTTCTTCCAAGAGTTTTGGCTTATATAGGATCAATACCTATACAAAGAACATGGAGAGAAAGCGGTAAAAACCTAAAAAGAGAGGTTAAAACCAACGATATAAACAATATTAACATGGCGCTAAATGATGGCTGGGTAATAACTTTTCCGCAAGGAACAACAACTCCCTGGAGGCCAGTGCGCAAAGGAACGGCTCATATTATAATGAAAAATAAACCAATTGTTATTCCAATTGTTATTGACGGCTTTAGAAGGTCTTTTGATAAACAAGGGTTATTTATAAAGAAAAGAGGCACAACACAAAGCATGCGCATAAAACCTCCTCTTAAAATTAATTATGAAAAGGATACTATTGAGGTTGTTGTTGAGAAAATAGAGCTAGCAATAGAGCAGCACCATTCTTTTTTATAGTATTAATTAAGAAGGTTTAATCCTAAATTAGGCGTATCCATTCATTATCTTTTTAGTACACATTACAATCTCATATTACTTAATTTAGCCTAATGATTGAAATCACTAATTGTCCAGTATGCGGATCGTCTTCTTTTAATTCTTTTATAAAGACAACAGCTCAAATGCATTCTAGTAAAGAGTTATTTAATTTCGATAAATGTTCTAACTGCAAACTTGTTTTCCTAAACCCGAGATTACATTTAGAGGAGCTTAAAAACTATTATACTTCTTACTATTTGCCATATCGAGGAGCGCAAGCTTGGGGAAAATTTGAAAAATTTGTAGCAAGTAGCCAGCAAAAGCTAGACTTAAAAAGGGTTAAACTAATAAAAGATATTCACAATCTCTCTGAAGAGTCCTTGATTTTAGATATTGGGTGCGGAAATCCAACTTTTTTAAAGGCTTTTCAGAAAAAAGTAAATTGTCAAACAATGGGAATTGATTTTAGCGATGAAGGTTGGAAAAATCAAGCTTATAATTTTAAAAAAATAAATTTACAAGTAGCAGAAATAAAAGATCTTTCATCTAATCTTCGGCCAGATGTAATTACTATGTGGCATTATTTAGAACACGATTATACTCCATTTGAAAACCTGCGCTCTTTAAAAGTAATTTCTAAACCATCTACAACGCTGGTTATTGAAATTCCTAATTTTGATTCTTTAAGCAGAAAAAAGTATGGAAAAAACTGGGCTGGTTGGCACACTCCCAGGCATCTTTCATTATTTTCACCTAAAAACATAGAGTTATTGCTAAAAAAAAGCGGCTGGAAAGTTTCTAAAATTTTTACTTATGGAACCATGAATCCGTATTTACTATATTGGATGAGTGAAATGGAAAAAAAAGGAGTTCAATGGGACAAGAATATGGAGAAAGAATTTACACAATTTGTGATTGGAATGATTAAGTTTTTACCTAAAAAGTTGCAGGAAAAAACATCTTCACTTGGTATCATGACCGTTATTGCAAGCCCTCAATGATTTTTAAAAACCAACTGATCATTGCCCTCCCAGGTTCCTAGAGATTTATATGGGTGGAACCTAGAAAACAGCTCTTCTTTATACCATTCGTTTTTTCGAGTTTTTCTAATAGCCTCCTTGTGTTGTTTACTGTTGTAGGCAAACTCCTTTACCGCATCAAAGTTTTTCCACAAGCTAAATGTAGCCATTTGAACAACAGGCACTTCGCCTATTCCTTTGGTGTAAATTAATCCTTTATTCCCATCTAAGGGTTCTTGAGAGGTAGGAACATATTTCCAAAATCGAAAAAGCCAGCCCCACTTTATGGTTGCCCTGGTAATAATAGCAATAGGTAAGTTAGGGTCTAAATCCGCTCCTTTTTTAAAGGGGGTTTTATTAATCCATGTTCCTACAGCTGCAATATTTTTCATATAAAGCGTATAAATTTCTACTGTATGGGTTTTGTACTTTTTAATTAAAGTTGAAGAGCTAAAATATTTATTTGCGACTTCTTCAGACTCCCAAACTTGTATTAGGCTGTATACAGACCAATCAGGGAATGGATTAAAACCCTTTCCTTTACCACTACCCATTAGCCGATAAAATGAAAGCCCTTTAACTTTATATAACTCGTTATGGGCAAGTAACATCATTACAAAACCCCAAATTTTATTTTTTAACGATGAAAATTTAAAAAAAGAAATGGTTGTAATTTGTTTGTTCATTTTATTTGCAGATGTAGTTTAAACTTACGATAACATACTTTTATATTAAAGTGAATTTTACGAAATTTAAAGCAGATAAACAAAAAAAGACCTCTATGTTAAAATATAGAGGTCTTTTAATAATTGCTCCCCCTCTAGGACTCGAACCTAGGACCCTCTGATTAACAGTCAGATGCTCTAACCAGCTGAGCTAAGGAGGATTTTAAAAGCGAGCAAAAATAGCATAAAGCAATAAATTATGCAATATATTTGTACAAAAAACAAGAATGAAAAACTTAATAGTGGGTACGGTAGCTTTTGACGCAATTGAAACTCCATTTGGAAAAACAGACAAAATAGTAGGTGGCGCTGCAACATATATCTCATTGGCAGCCTCTTTTTTTACAAAAAATTTAAATTTAGTTTCTGTTGTTGGAGGAGATTTCCCTCAAGATGCAATAAAAATGCTTGAAGACCATCATGTTGACACAAAGGGTTTACAAATTATAAAAGAAGAAAAAACATTTTTTTGGTCAGGACGGTATCACAACAACATGAACTCTAGAGACACAATAGACACTCAGCTTAATGTTTTAGAAACATTTAACCCTATTGTTCCCTCTGAATATTCAGATAGTGATTTTTTAATGCTTGGTAATCTCGTTCCAAGTGTTCAGCAAAAAGTTTTAGATCAAATGCAAAAAAGACCAAAACTTATTGTTTTGGATACCATGAATTTTTGGATGGATAATTGTTTAGAAGACTTAATAGAGGCGCTTAAAAATGTTGATGTGTTGACAATAAACGATGAAGAGGCTAGGCAGCTTTCTGGAGAAAACTCTCTAGTCAAGGCTTCAAAAGTGATTAAAAATATGGGACCAAAATATTTAGTTATTAAAAAAGGAGAGCATGGCGCTTTATTGTTTGGTGAAGGAAAAGTGTTTTCTGCACCAGCGCTTCCTTTAGAAAATGTTTTTGATCCTACAGGAGCTGGAGATTCTTTTGCTGGCGGCTTTATAGGTTATTTAAGTAAAACAAATGACACTTCTTTTGAAAATATGAAAAGCGCCGTTATATACGGATCGGTGATGGCTTCGTTTTGTGTAGAAAAATTTGGAACACAAAAATTAACTGAAATTACAGATAAAGATGTTGCAGAGAGGTTGCAGCAGTTTGTTAATCTTGCAAAATTTGAGATTAATTCTTAAAAGAGAGTGTTTTTTTCTTTAGATTTTTCATACCAGGTGTCAGAATCAAGAGGAGGTTTTTCTGATGCTGAAACAGCCAAATAGTCACATCTTTCATTTTCTATATTATTTGCATGGCCTTTTACCCAGATAAAAGAAACTTTGTGTTTTCTATAGATCTTTAAAAAACGCATCCAAAGATCTGGATTCTTCTTTTTAGCAAAGTTTTTAATTTCCCAACTAAAAACCCATTTTTTTTCTACAGCATCAACAACATATTTTGAATCAGAAACAACAGTTACATCTTCATTAATTCTTGTTAATGATTCTAAGCCAATAATAACAGCTAGTAGCTCCATCCTGTTGTTTGTGGTTAGCTTGTATCCACAAGAAATTTCTTTCCTGTGCTTTCCAGCTAACAAGACAACTCCATACCCCCCCCTTCCAGGATTACCTTTTGCCGAACCATCTGTATATATTACAACGCTCATTATAGATTGTTTTTTATTAGCTTTTCAATTATTAAAGGATAATAGGAGTGCTCAAGTTCCTGAATTTTTTTTGATAGAGTAAGACCTGTCTCACCTAAAGATATTGGCTGCTTATGTTGGTATATTACAGCTCCTTCGTCATAATTTTCATTAACATAATGAATTGTTATTCCGCTCTCCTTTTCATTATTCCTAATAACCTCTTTGTGAACCCTCGCACCATACATTCCTTTTCCCCCGTACTTAGGAAGTAGTGAAGGATGCAGGTTTATTATCTTGTTTGAAAAAAAACTAATAATAAATGAAGGGATTTTTAGCAAAAAACCTGCCAAAACAATGTAATCAATTTTTTTATCTAAAAGAAATCTATATAATTTTTCAGAGTTTTCATTTGAAAAATCATCTATAAAATAAGAACTAATTTCTAAGCTTTTAGCTAAATTAAAAACCTTAGACTCTTTATTGTTCGAACAAATTAAATTCACTTTTACATCATTAGATTTGGAAAAAAAAGAGCATATTTTTTCTGCGTTTGTTCCTTTTCCTGATGCAAATACAGCGATGTTAATAGACATTAATCTTTTTCTCCAAAAATATAATAAACAAATGGATGTTAAAATAGAAAAAGATAAAGTTTGCACAATCTTCATTTTATAGTTTAATTTGCACATTATTAATTAAAAAAAATAGACATGTCTGATGTAGCAACAAAAGTAAAAGCAATTATAATAGATAAGCTAGGTGTTGATGAGGGAGAGGTTACTGACAATGCGAGTTTTACAAATGATTTAGGAGCAGATTCTTTAGATACTGTAGAGCTTATTATGGAGTTTGAAAAGGAATTTGATATTCAAATACCAGATGATAAAGCAGAAAATATTGCAACCGTAAAGGATGCTATTTCTTTTATTGAAGAGACACTGTAATTATATATGAGTACAAGAAGAGTTGTTGTTACTGGAATTGGAGCCTTAACTCCAATTGGCAATAATTTAAATGAATATTGGCAAGGCCTAACAGAAGGAAAAAGTGGGGCGGGTCCAATTACTCTTTTTGACTCAACAAATTTCAAAACAAAATTTGCCTGTGAAGTAAAAGGCTTTAATCCAACAGATTTTATTGATAGAAAACAAGCTAGAAAGTTAGATCGTTTTTGTCAATTTGCAGTAACCGTAGCAGATCAAGCATTTAATGATTCGGGCTTGTCTGTAGAAAAGATTGATAGCGATAGAGCTGGTGTTATTTGGGGGTCAGGAATTGGCGGAATGAGCACTTTTTATTCAGAATCCGTAAATTTTGGAACTGGAAACGGAACCCCAAGATTTAATCCCTTTTTCATACCAAAGTTAATTTCTGATATTCCTGCTGGACATATATCTATTAAATATGGTTTTAGAGGCCCAAACTTTACAACAGTTTCTGCATGCGCATCATCTACCCATGCTTTAATAGATGCGTATAATTATATAAAATGGAATAAGTCTGACATATTCATTGCAGGAGGCTCAGAAGCATGTGTTTTAGAGCCAGGAATCGGGGGTTTCAATGCTATGATGGCTCTTTCAACTAGAAATGAAGACCCCAAAACAGCATCACGGCCTTTTGATAAAGATAGAGATGGGTTTGTTCTTGGAGAAGGAGGTGGGGCCATGGTTTTAGAAGAGTATGAACATGCTAAAAAAAGAGGAGCTAAAATCTATGCAGAGCTAGTTGGAGGAGGGATGACGGCTGACGCATATCACATAACAGCGCCACATCCAGAAGGTTTGGGGGCTAAAAAAGTTATGGCATCAGCTATTGAAGAGGCATCAATAAATCTTAATGAAATAGACTATATTAATGTTCACGGAACATCAACTCCCCTTGGGGATATAGCAGAAACAAAAGCAATCACCGATCTTTTTAAGCAACACGCGTATAAATTAAATATTAGCTCTACTAAATCAATGACGGGCCATCTTTTAGGCGCGGCAGGAGTCATTGAAGCAATCGCATGCGTAATGTCTGTAAAAAATAATATAATACCTCCAACAATTAATCATTTTGAGCGAGATGATAAAATTGATAAAAAACTAAACCTCACTTTTAATATCAGTGAGGAAAAGAAGGTAAATTATGCAATCAGCAATACTTTTGGTTTTGGAGGGCACAATGGCTCCGTTTTGTTTAAAAAGTTTTCAGAATAATTTCTAATAAATTTTTAAATAGGCTTTTTTGTTTTAAAAAACAGAAAAAGAATTTTTTTGAAGAGCTCTCTGGTTACAGACCAAAAAATAAAAAACTGTATAATCAAGCGCTTGTACATAAATCTTCCAATAAGTTTAAAAACAATGAAAGATTAGAGTTTTTGGGAGACGCTGTTTTAAGCGCAGTAGTTTCTAAAGTGCTTTATAACTCAAATCCTGAAGAGGACGAAGGTGTTTTATCTAATAAAAGATCTTTGATAATTAGCAGAAAAAACCTTAATGAAATAGGAAAAGAGATGCTAGATGATAAGCTCTTTGTGCATAAAGTAAAAAATATTTCTCATAATATGTACGGAAACTACTTAGAGGCAATTATCGGAGCTTTATATCTTGATAAGGGTATTGAAAAAACAGAAAAATTTATTAAAAAAGAGATAATTGACCGCCCAAGAACAAATGACAATATAAAAGCAGATTTTAAAAGCAAGCTTGTTTCATGGTCTAATATACAGAATAAAAACATTAATTTTATAGTTCTAGAGTCGTTAGGTCCTGATCATAACAAAAAATACAATATTGGTTTTTTGCTAAACGGAGAGCTTGTTGAAAACTACTGGTCTAGCTCTGTCAAGTCAGGAGAGCAGGCTCTTGCAAAGAAAATATTTGAGAAAATAGATGAAAGAAATACATTTATTAGAAAAGACAAATGATCTAGAGTTTAGCGTTTTAGCAATCAATAGTCATGATAAGGGGTATAAGTTATGTTGGCACATCAATAACTTACTTGGAATGAGTTTTGCTAGACAGGATTCTTGTATTCTTTCTGAAAAAGAACAATTTACAAGCTTTGTTCATTATGAGGGAGAACAGAAGTATGTTTTAGTTGAGAATAAATCAAAAAAAGGATTTTTATTGTCAAAAAAAAAGAACATTAATTTTTTTATAAAAGTCGAACCAATGTTAATGTTAAAAGAAAAACAAGAATTTATATCTAATTTGAATAAAGTTTCTAAAATTTTGTTGATTTTTGAAATAGATTTAAATAAAGAAAAACAAGTTCATAGATTTATTTTTAATGATTAGAAAAACTAAAATTATTGCTACTATTGGTCCGGCTATTTCTACAAGGCCAATTTTGAAAAAAATAATTCAAAAAGGCGTAAACGTATGTAGAATAAACTTCTCACACACTTCTCATGAGAAAGCTAGAGAGGTTATTTCTTTAATTAAAAGCATAAATCAAGAGCTTGATGTGCATACGGCAATACTTGCAGATCTTCAGGGACCAAAAATTAGAATTGGAGCTTTATCAAAACCGATAAAGATTATTAAAGGCGAGGATTTTTTTATTACAACTGATAAGTTAAGTAAAAAAGGTGTTTTTGTAAATTATAAAAACTTTGCTAAAGACGTAAAACCAAAAGATATAGTTTTATTAGACGATGGAAAACTAAGACTTCATGTTGTTTCTACAGATAAAAAAAGTCTTGTGAAAACAAAGGTCGTTTTTGGAGGAATGCTTAGTTCTTATAAGGGCGTTAACTTGCCAAATACCAAAATATCATTGCCTTGTTTGACAAAAAAAGACCTAGAAGACTTAGATTTTATTTTAAGTGAAAATATATCTTGGGTAGCATTGTCTTTTGTTAGAGAGGCTGAAGATGTTCTTAAACTAAAAAGAATAATTAAGAAAAAGAATAGCAAGATAGGCGTTATCTCAAAAATTGAAAAACCAGAGGCAATAGAATCAATTGATGAAATTATTTCTGTATCTGATGCGGTAATGGTTGCAAGAGGAGATTTAGGAGTAGAGGTTCCTGCTTTTAGGGTTCCTGCATATCAAAAAATGATAGTTTATAAAGCAGTTAGGTGTGCTAAGCCAGTTATTATTGCTACCCAAATGCTTGAAAGCATGACGGAAAACGCTATAGCCACAAGAGCTGAAGTGAATGATGTGGCAAATGCAGTTATAGATGGTGCTGATGCTGTTATGTTAAGTGGAGAAACATCTGTTGGTAAATTCCCTTTACAAACAGTTGATACAATGAGAAACATTATTAGAGACATAGAAGTAAGTGATTATAATTTTCAGAGTGATTTTAACTACTCAAAAGGAAATCCAGGCGATAAGCCAAGAAAAATTTCAGACGCCATATGTGCTCACGCAACTCAAATTTCTGAACAAGTTGAGGCTAAAGCTATAATAACAATGACTTATTCGGGCTATAACGCTATTAAAACATCAAGCTTTAGGCCTTCTGCTTTTGTATATGCTTTTACAAATAACTACTCAATATTAAACAAGCTTAGTCTTGTGTGGGGGGTACAGGCTTATTATTATGATAGAGGGGCAACAACAGATCAAACTATTCAAGAAACAAAAGAGATTCTTAAAAAAAATAAGCAAATAAAAAAAGGAGACCCCGTAATAAGCCTTGCAAGCATGCCTGCGAATGATAAGGGAATGACAAATATGATTAAACTAAGTATAGTAAATTAAACTATGATAAATAAAAAATTATTAGCACAGCTTTGTGAGGTTGCTGGAGCGCCTGGACACGAAAACAGAGTAAGAGAGATTGTTTTAAAGGAAGTTAAAAACTATGTTGACGAAATTTCTATAGACAATATGGGTAATGTTATTGCTTTAAAAAAAGGAAAAGAAAAAAAAAGAGTAATGATAGGGGCTCATATGGATGAGATAGGCTTTATAGTAACCCATATTGACGATAAAGGATTTGTTTATTTTCATACACTAGGAGGTTTTGACCCAAAAACGCTTACTGCTCAGAGAGTGATTATACATGGAAGTAAAGATGTTATTGGGGTTATGGGGAGTAAGCCAATTCATTTAATGAGTGCAACTGACAGGCTAAAAGTTCCAACAACAAAAGATTTCTTTATTGATACTGGTCTAACAAAAAAGAAACTAGATAAATTAATTTCTGTAGGTGATTCTATTACAAGAGAACGAAAGATGATTGAGATGGGAGATTGCTTAAATTGTAAATCATTAGACAATAGGGTGTCGGTTTTTATTTTGATTGAAATGTTTAAAGAGATGAAAAAAACACCCCCATATGATGTTTATGGCGTGTTTACTGTTCAAGAAGAAATAGGAATTAGAGGCGCAAATGTGTCTTCAATGCTAATAAATCCTGATTTTGGTTTTGGTTTAGACACCACTATCGCATGGGATACTCCTGGCTCGACTAAGCAAGAGCAGGTTTCTGCACTGGGTGAAGGTGCGTGTATAAAAGTGATGGACTCCAGTACGGTTTGTGATTACAGAATGGTGGCTTATATGAAAGAGGTTGCAAAAAATAATAATATAAAAACCCAATTAGAAATTCTTCCGGCTGGAGGAACAGACACATCAGGAATACAAAGAATGAACCCAGGAGGCTCTATAGCTGGAGCGGTTTCAATACCAACTAGACATATTCATCAAGTAATAGAAATGGTTGATAAGAACGATGTAAGAGCCTCTATAGATCTTTTAAGATGTTCTGTAGAGAGTTTAGATAGTTATAATTGGGATTTTCGGTAGTATTTATATCTCAGAAGAGAACTGACTTAAAAACCTAATATCATTTTCATAAAATAAACGAAGATCATTAACCTTGTATTTCAGCATCGCTATTCTCTCAATACCCATTCCAAAAGCGTAGCCGGTATATTTTTTTGAATCAATCCCGCAGTTATCCAAAACGTTAGGATCTATCATTCCGCATCCTAAAATTTCTAAATATCCAGTATACTTACAAACACTACAACCCTTTCCAGAGCAAATATTACAGCTTACATCAACCTCAGCAGAGGGTTCTGTAAAGGGAAAGTAGGAGGGTCTAAGTCTAATTTTAGACTTCTCCCCAAAAAGCTCTTTTGCAAAAAAAAGTAGTGTTTGTTTTAGATCGGCAAAAGTTACATTAGTATCTATATATAGGCCTTCAACCTGATGAAAAAGACAGTGTGCTCTTGCTGAGATAGCTTCATTTCTATATACTCTTCCAGGTGAAATTGTTCTTATAGGAGGTTGGTTGTTTTGCATGTGCCTAACTTGAACTGACGAGGTATGTGTGCGTAGTAATATATCTGGATTAGTTTGAATAAAAAAAGTGTCTTGCATATCTCTAGCAGGATGTTCTTTTGGGAGGTTTAGCGCAGTAAAATTATGCCAGTCATCTTCAATTTCAGGCCCTTCGGAAATATTAAAACCTATTGATGAGAAAACTCGTACAATTTCAGACTCAACTAAAGACAAGGGGTGTCTAGACCCTAAATTACTGTCTTTGATGGGCTTGCTTGGATCAAAATTTACTTTAGTTGTAACTTGTGATTTTGTCTCTGAAAAAGAAGAAATCTTTTCTTTTATTTTTATTTTTAAATTATTTATAGCCTGACCAATCTCTTTTTTATCTTTTGCATCAACATTTTTAAAATCATTAAATAATTTATTTAAAAGACCGTTTTTTGCTTGGTATTTTAGTCTAAAAACTTCCACTTCATCTAATGATTTAGGTAAAAATGAATCAACCTCATTCGTTATTTTGGATACCTTTTCTTTCACTTTATTATTATTCTATGTATATTTGTTTTATACAGAATACAAAGAAACAATTTTTATGGGAAATATAAATTTTAAATCAGCTTTAATCAGTTTTTTATTAGCGGTTTCAATCGCTTTTTTTCTATCATCATGCCAAGAAGAAAGCCCTACTAAAGCAATAATTACTATTAATACAATAGATGGGCAAGCCGCATATGATTCTGACGCTACAAGTGGAGGTTGTAAGGTTATTTTATCTCAACAAGGCCTAATTAATTCTGCAGGAAATGAAGCAAATGTATATAAGATGGACTACACTGGTGTTAATGGAGATGTAGAATTTGAATTTGTAAACGAAGCTATTCTTAATGTTGACGTTGAATACACTACGGGCAACTATGTTTATACTGCTGAAAGTGTAATAAAGTTAGTTAAAGAAGAATTGGTTAGAAAAACAATTATTGTTAACTAAGACTTATTTAGTTAAAGAATAAGTACAGAATAGCTTATTTCACTAGACAGTGAAAGTTACTCAAAATAGAATTTTTAAAAATTATTAAACTCTTTACTAAATGAATTATCTCGATATAGCCTTAGTCATACCATTAGTTTATGGTACTGTAAAGGGGTTTTCTAGAGGAATAGTAAAAGAAATAACATCATTAGTTTCTTTAATTATCGGTGTGTATATAGCAATAAATTTCTCAATTTATTTTGAATCCTATTTGGTTAAAATAATGGAAGAATATAAGGGGCTTGTTCCTTTAATTTCATTTGCCCTTGTTTTTTTTACAACTCTAGTTGTTATAAAAATACTAGGACATATAATTGAAAAAATCACTAATGCTCTTGCTCTTGGAATAATTAGCAAGCTTATTGGAGCAATATTTGGATGTATAAAAATTGCTATTTTATTAAGTGTTTTAATTTTTTTCGAACAAAAAATTGATGTTATCCCAAAAGAGGTTAATAAATCTTCCTTACTAAGACCTCAGCTTGAAAGAATACTTGTTGTAATAACTCCTAAGATAACAGAGCATCAGGACTTTATTAAAGATATAGAGAAAAAAGCTAAGAAAGCAACAAATAAGATTAAAAAAGGTTTATGATAAAGCTTTGATTCCGGGAAGCTCCTTACCTTCTATGTATTCAAGCATAGCACCTCCACCAGTAGATGTATAACTAACCCCTTCAGACAACCCGAATAGTTTAGAGGCTGCTATTGAATCTCCTCCTCCAATTAATGAAAACGCCCCATTTAAGGTGCTTACACATATTGCTTTCCCAATAGATTTGGTGCCATTGCAAAAATTAGAAAACTCAAAAACTCCCATTGGACCGTTCCAAAGTATAGTTTTAGATTTGAGTATGTGTTTTTCAAAAAGTAAAATAGATTCCTTCCCAATATCTAAACCCATTTTGTCTTCAGGTATTTTATAGATATCTGAAGACGAAGACTCTTCTTCATTACTAAATAACAAGCTATTGATAGAGTCAATTGGTAGTATTAGCTCTACATTTTTCTCTTTAGCTCCTTCTATTATTTTTTGTGCTAAAATCAGCTTATCTTCTTCAACAATAGATTTTCCAATATTACCACCCATTGCTTTTATAAAGGTATAGGCCATGCCACCACCAATTATAATTTTATCTACCTTCTCTAAGAGGGAAAGAATTATCTCAATTTTCCCACTAATTTTCGCACCTCCGATAATAGCAGTGAACGGTCTTTTAGGGTTCTTAAGTATTAAATTTAAATTTGATATTTCTTTTTCTAAAAGTAATCCACAAAAACAATTCTTCTTAAAAAAACGAGTAATTACAGAGGTTGAGGCATGAGCCCTGTGGGCAGTTCCAAACGCATCATTAATATATATATCAGCTAGTTTAGAAAGTTTTTCGGAAAAAATAATATCACCCTGTTCTTCTTCTTTATAATAACGAAGATTTTCTAGAAGGATTACCTCACCAGAATTTAGTTTTTTTATTTCAGAAAGTACTTTGTTTCCAACACAGTCCATAGAAAAAAAAACTTTTTGATTTAACAGTTCAGAAAGCTTTTTAGCTATAGGTTTTAGAGATAAATTTTTTTCTTTTGTTTTGGGTCTTCCTAAATGAGATATTAGAACTGCAATACCACCACCAGTAATAATTTTTTGTATTGTGGGTAGTGCAGCTTGTATTCGTGTTATGTCGGTAATTTTCTTATTCTTATCTAGAGGGACATTAAAGTCAACTCTAATTAGAACACGTTTGTTAAAAGGGCTTATATTATGAATACCTATCATAGTGCAAAAATAAAATAAAACTAGAATTGTAAGTCATTTTATTTAACTTTGACATAAAGAACGATATAATGCTTTTAAGCGAAATTTTAGGACTAGAAAAGATAAAAAAAGAACTGACATCTAGTTATTCTCAAAACAGAATTGCTCATGCGCAGCTTTTTAATGGGCCAAAAGGGTCTGGAAAACTAGCAATAGCGCTTGGTTATGCACAATTAATTAATTGTGAGTTTAATAAAAAGAATGATTCATGTGGCACATGTTCCTCATGCTTAAAATATTTAAAAATTGCTCACCCAGACTTACACATAATTTATCCTGTAATTAAAAAATCATCAACAGATAAACCAATAAGCGATGACTTTATTGGTTTGTGGAGGCAAAACATCCTTTCTAATCCTTATCAATCTTTAGATAAATGGATGGGTTCTTATAAAGAAATGTTTATTGAAAAAGTAAGTAATAAAAAAAAAGAAGGGGTTATTTACGCTCATCAAATCAAAGAATTAAACAGAAAGCTTTCTCTTAAAATCTATGAAGCTAAAAACAGAGTAGTAATCATTTGGATGCCAGAAAAAATGAATGTTAAGGCTGCCAATAAGTTTTTAAAAATTTTAGAAGAACCTCCTCCTAGAACAATTTTATTGCTTGTGTCAGAAAATAAAACATCTTTACTAACAACAGTATTGTCACGTCTTCAAATAATTGATATTCCTCGATATACTGTTAATGAAACAATTAGTTTTTTTAGTGATAATAAAACATCAGGATTTCTTAATCATTGTAAAAGATCTAATGGTGATTTAGGTAATCTGTATAATTATAATGAAGATTTAGAAAACCAGGAAAATTTTATAGAAAACTTCTCTTCTTTGATGCGAGTATGTTTCAAAAATAATATTGTTGAAATATCTTCTTGGGTTGATCAGGTCTCAGCTAAAACACGCGAAAATCAAATAAAAATCATTAGCTACTCGATAAGCTTGATGCGAGAGTGTATTATTTATAACTTCTCGGATAAAAAAATCAATAACCTATCGGAAAAAGAAGCTAAGTTCATTAAAAACTTTTCTTCATATATTCACGAAGAAAACAGCTTGCATATTATTTCTATTTTTGAAAGTATAATTAAGAATATACAAAGAAATGCAAACTCAAAAATTATATTATTTGATATGTCGTTACGTCTAGTTAAGTTGTTAAAACTAAAACGTAAATTTGTTTAATAATAAGTAAACACCCTTTAAAAGATTGATGAAAAAGTTATTGTTTTTATTGTGTTTAATTACAGCGTCGTGTTCTTACAATAGTACTGAGGATCAGTACTATGTTTTTGATGAAGAAACATGGAATAGCGACAGTATAGTTCAATTTTCGATTACCTGTAAAGACTCTACAGATCTCCACAAGCTTACTTTAAATGTTAGGCATACAACAGATTATAAATTTCAAAATTTATATTTGTTTACTCATTTTCTAGGCGTTCCAGACACTGTGGAGCTAATAATTTCAGAAAAAAATGGCAAATGGAAAGGAAGAGGAATCGGAGACGCCAGAGAAATTAGTTTAGTTTTAAAAAAGGAGTTTTACTTTGAAAAAAATGGAGATTATAGCTTAACTCTAGAGCAGGCTATGCGGTATGGAAATAAAAATAAAATTAGCAAGCTTAAAGGTTTAATAGCCGTGGGTTTGTCAGTAGAAAAAATTAATGAATAGAAAGAAGAAAATAGTAATAATATGGCTTATTATATTAAGTCCTTTTCTTGCAATATTTAGTTTTGTAAACCTTGCTTCTTTTGAGTTTTTTGGGCCACTACCAACATTTGATCAATTAGAAAACCCAAGCAGTAATTTAGCAACTGAAATAATATCTGTTGATAGTGTTGTGATTGGAAAATATTTTTTTGAAAACAGAACTTCGTCAACTAAACAAGATATTCCGGATAATTTTATTGATGCTTTAATAGCTACTGAAGACATTAGATTTAGAAGCCACTCTGGAATAGATGTTAAGTCTTTGGCAAGAGCTATTATTGGAGTTTTTTTTGGAGACGGGCAAACTGGCGGAGCAAGCACCATAACTCAACAGTTATCCAAAATGCTTTTTACTAAAACTCCTGCTTCTGGAGTTGAAAGAGTAAAACAAAAACTAAAAGAATGGGTTATTTCAGCCAAACTTGAAAGGAGATATACAAAAGACGAAATTTTACTTATGTATTTAAATAGGTTTGATTGGGTAAATAATGCTGTTGGAATAAAATCTGCAGCAAGAGTTTATTTTAATAAAAAAACTCAAAACCTTAATGTTCAAGAATCGGCAATGCTTGTTGGAATGTTAAAAAACCCATCTCTTTTTAATCCAAATAGACGTCTAGAGCTAACTACAAAAAGACGTGATGTAGTTCTTTCTCAAATGAAAAAATATTCATTTATTACTGATACGCTATACGACTCTTTGGTGAAAACCCCTATTGTTTTAGATTTTAAAAAAGCTAGCCACAATGAAGGGTTAGCACCATACTTTAGAGAGTACTTAAGAGAAAAAATGAAAAAATGGTGTTCAACTAAAATTAAACCTGACGGAAGTAGGTATAATTTATATACAGATGGGTTAAAGATATATACAACAATAGACTCGCGCTTACAAAAATTTGCAGAGGAGGCTGTAGAAACTCATATTTCTTCTCTCCAAAATGATTTTTATAATCACTGGAAAGGATATACTAATGCTCCTTTCCCAAAAGATTTTGAGCAAGAGCAGATTGACGCTATTATTGATCAGTCGATGAAAAGATCAGTCAGATATAAAAGATTAAAATCTCAAGGGAAATCTCTAAAAGAGATAAGGAAAAGCTTTGAAAAAAAAACAGAAATGAAATTATTTTCATGGCAAGGGAAAATTGACACAATTTTATCACCTAGAGACTCGCTTATATACAGTAAGTTTTTCCTTCACTCAGGCCTAATGAGCATGGAGCCTTCTACAGGTTTTGTAAAGGCTTATGTTGGGGGTATTAATTATGAAAACTTTCAGTATGATCATGTTACATCTGGTAAAAGACAAGTTGGCTCAACTTTTAAGCCTTTTTTATATTCATTAGCAATTCAAGAGGGTTTTAGTCCTTGTTATCAAGTTCCAAACGTCCCCGTTGTTTTTGATAAATATAAATGGAGACTTGAAAAAGACTGGTCTCCAAGAAACTCAGGAGGTGAAGATTTAGAGGGTTTAACATTGACGTTAAAATATGGTTTAGCTAATTCAATAAATACAGTTACAGCATATATTATGAAACAATTTGGACCTCATGCTGTAGTTGACTTAGCAAGAAAAATAGGCATTAAAAGTAAGATACTTGCAGTTCCTTCATTATGTCTAGGCACATTTGATCTTTCTGTTTATGAGATGGTTGGGGCTTATTCAACATTTTCAAATAAAGGCGTCTGGGTAGAGCCTATTTTTGTAACAAAGATTGAAGATAAAAACGGAGTGTTACTTGAAAAATTTATTCCAGAATCTAACGAAGCAATGAGTGAGAAAACTGCAGACGTAATGGTTCGTCTTTTACAGGGTGTTGTTGATGGAGTATATAGCCCTACAGCAAATAAAAAATCAGGAACGGGTGTTAGGCTAAGGTTTAAATACGGATTTAAAAACGAGATAGGTGGAAAAACAGGAACTACCCAAAATCATTCAGACGGTTGGTTTATGGGAATAACTCCAAATCTAGTTACAGGAGTATGGACTGGTTGTGAAGATAGAAGTGTCCATTTTCGTGATATAACAACAGGTCAAGGAGCTAATATGGCATTACCAATATTTGCGGAATACATGCAGAGAGTTTATGCGGATACTGTAAATACAGGAATACATCCTATTCCGTTTAATATTTCACGATCTATAGATGTAAAATTAGATTGCGATGATTCACTAGACTCAATTGAAGAAGAATTTTAATTATGATAAATAAAGAGATTAAAGATATAAATGATATAATTAAAGAAGTTAAAAGTGGAATGACCTTAATGTTTGGGGGGTTTGGGTTAAGTGGTATTCCAGAAAACTCAATAGGGGCCTTAGCTAAATTAGAGATATATGATTTAACATGTATTTCAAATAATGCAGGAATTGATGATTTTGGTTTAGGACTTCTTTTAAAAAGAAAACAAGTTAAAAAAATGATTTCATCTTATGTTGGTGAAAATGCTGAGTTTGAAAGACAAATGCTATCTAAGGAGCTAGAGGTGGAATTAATTCCCCAAGGAACATTGGCAGAAAGATGTAGAGCTGGAGGGGCGGGAATACCTGCTTTTTTTACGCCAGCAGGATATGGAACAGAGGTGCAGCAAGATAAAGAAACAAGAGTTTTTAATGGGAAGAATTATATTTTAGAACAAGCTTTAGAGGCAGATTTTGCTTTTGTCAAAGCATGGAAAGGAGATGCTGCAGGAAATTTAATATATAAAGGTACCGCTAGAAATTTTAATCCTTTAATGGCAATGGCAGGAAAAATCACTGTTGCCGAAGTAGAAGAGCTTGTTCCTATTGGGGAGCTTGATCCTAATCAAATTCATACTCCAGGCGTTTTTGTTCAAAAAATAATTAAAGGAGCTTTCTTCGAAAAAAGAATTGAAAACAAAACAAATAGAAAATTATAAAATGGCTCTTGATAAAATTGGTATAGCAAAAAGAATAGCGCAAGAGCTGAAAAATAATACCTATGTTAATTTAGGTATTGGAATACCAACTCTAGTTGCTAATTATGTTCCTAAAAATATTAATGTAGAGTTTCAGTCTGAAAATGGAGTTTTAGGAATGGGCCCTTTTCCATTTGAAGGAGAAGAGGATCCAGACATGATAAATGCTGGAAAACAAACAATAACAACTCTAGCCGGAGCAGTACTCTTTGATTCATCAATGTCATTTGCAATGATAAGAGGAAAGCATATTCAGCTCAGTGTATTAGGAGCGATGGAAGTTGCTGAAAACGGTGATATTGCTAATTGGAAGATACCAGGGAAAATGGTAAAAGGTATGGGGGGCGCTATGGATTTAGTAGCCTCATCAGAAAACATTATTGTTGCCATGACCCATACTAACCGTAAAGGTGAGAGTAAGTTACTTAAGAAGTGTACTCTTCCAATAACAGGAGTTTCATGTATTAAAAAAATAGTTACAGACTTAGCTGTAATAGAAGTTGTCCAGAAAGGTTTTAAATTAGTTGAGCGAGCTCCAGGAGTAAGTGTAGAGGAAATAATAAAAGCTACAGAGGCTAATCTGATAATTACAGAAGAAATTCCAGAGATGAATTTAACAACAGTATTTAACTAACAGTTATTCCTTTTTCTTCTAAATGTTTTTTGATATCATCAAGTTTTCCCTCCGGAATAGCATCGATAAGCCTTTTAGTATATTCTGTTTTAGGAGAGTTGTAAATTTGATCAGCATCACCCATTTCTTCTATTTCTCCCTCTTGCATAACAACCATTCTATCACTCATATATTTAACAACTGATAAGTCGTGAGATATAAAAATATATGTTAATTCAAATTCTTTTTTTAAGTCGTTAAGTAGATTTAAAACTTGAGCCTGCACAGAAACATCTAGTGCAGAAACGGACTCATCACAAATAATAAACTTAGGGTTTACAGCTAATGCTCTAGCTATACCGATACGCTGTCTTTGCCCTCCTGAAAACTCATGAGGGTAGCGATAAAAGTGCGCAGGATCAAGACTTACTTTTGTTAAAAGCTCTTTTACTCTTTCTTTTCTTTCTTCGTCAGAATTTAAAATTTTATGAACCTGCATTGGTTCCATAATTGCATTTCCAATTGTCATCCTAGGATTTAATGATGAGTATGGGTCCTGAAAAATAATTTGAACTTCTTTTCTAAAAGCTCGCAGCTCATCTGCGTCCATTTTAGCAATATCTTTATTTTTATAAATCATCTCACCTTCGGTTGGCTCTTCAAGCCTAAGAATAGTTCTTCCAATTGTTGTTTTCCCACAACCAGATTCTCCAACTAAACCAAGAGTTTCACCGGGATAAACATCAAAAGAAACATTATTTACAGCTTTTACGTGGCTAGATATTCCTCCAAAAAAACCATTCCGTATTGGGAAATATGTTTTAAGGTTTTTTAATTGTAGAACAGGTTTTTTTGAAAATAATTCTTTCTGTTTTCTCTCTCTTTCTGAATTAGAAACAACAAGATCTTTTGTAAACTCTTCAACACTAATATTATTATCAACTATTACTCCACTAGAATCAGTTTTCATAAAATCTCCAACAGTAGGTAAAAAAGTATATCTTTTTTCAAGAGGAGGCCTGCAGGCTAGTAAACCTTTAGTGTATGGATGTTTTGGATTAGTAAATATATCCCAAACATTACCTTGTTCAACAATATTTCCTTTATACATAACAACAACTTTATCGGCCAACTCAGCAATAACGCCTAAATCATGAGTTATAAATAAAATACCCATATCCTGCTCTCTTTGCAGTTCTTGCATTAGTAGTAATATTGTTTTTTGAACAGTAACATCTAACGCTGTAGTTGGTTCATCAGCTATTAAAACAGAAGGCTCGCAACTCATAGCCATAGCAATCATAACTCTTTGTTTTTGTCCTCCAGAGATTTGGTGTGGATAGGTATTATAGATTCTTTCAGGATCTGGAAGTTGAACTTTTTTAAAAAGTTTAATAGTTAATTTTTTAGCTGCGTCTTTTTTTAGTTTTTGATGCAACATTATGGCTTCTAAAACTTGATCTCCACACGTAAAAACTGGATTTAAAGACGTCATAGGCTCTTGAAAGATCATTGCTAGATCATTACCTCTATGTTCTCTCATTTTTTCTTCAGAGATTTTAAGCAAATCTACTTTTTCGCCATTTTTGGTATGAAAAATAATACTTCCTCCGCTTATAATTCCAGGAGGGCTAGGTATTAGTCTCATTGCTGAAAGAGAGGTTACTGACTTTCCAGAACCAGATTCTCCAACAATACCTACTGTTTCTCCTTTATTTAAAGTAAAACTGATATTATTAACGGCTTTTACTGTAGTTCCTTCGGTATGAAACTCTGTAACTAAATTTTTAAATTCTAGAAGTGTATTGCTCATAGCTATATTTGTTATTTCTTGTGATAAAGATAAATATTTTTATTTATAGGGCTAATTGAATAGCAGTCAAAACAAAAGAGTTGTAAATTAGATTAAATTCATTTCAAAGGATAGTTCAATGTTTTTTTTAAGCTGTTCTTTTACTTTTTCAATATCTACTTTTCTTCCAATTTCTTGTTCTAATGAAGTGACGTTTTTCCCAACAATACCGCATGGAATTATATTTTCAAAATAGGATAAATCTGTGTTAATATTAAAAGCAAAACCGTGCATAGTCACCCACCTACTAGCTTTTACGCCCAGAGCGCATATTTTTCTTGCACTTGGCATTCCAACATCTAGCCAAACACCAGTCTCTCCATCAGAACGCTCACCATTTACCCCATACTCTTTTAGGGTTAAAATAACACCCTCTTCAAGTAACCTCAAATATTTGTGGATATCATGAAAAAAATTATCTAAATCAAATATAGGATATCCTACAATTTGTCCTGGGCCATGGTATGTAATATCGCCCCCTCTATTTGTTTTATAAAATGAAGCTCCACGACTTTTCAAATATTCTTCATTAACTAATAGGTTCTCTTGTTTTCCGCTTTTCCCTAATGTATAAACATGAGGGTGTTCGCAAAAGATAAGGTGATTTTCAGTTTTATTACTTGTTGCTTCTTTTTTGTTTTTAGATTTTATGCTTAAGGTTTTATTAAAGAGTTTCTCTTGAAAGTCCCAAGCCTTTTTATAATCAACTAAACCGATATCTTTAAAAAAAACATTTTGCACAATTTATATTTTTGAAAGCTTATCTTTCAAAAAATCAATAACATCTATTTCAATTGCATCTACATTATTATGCTCAGAAAGATACCAAGAAACCCAATCTCCAACATTAATGTGATAAAGAGAAGTTTCAATTAAAGAATTCCCCTTGCTCCAGACTTCTAATATATCATCAGTATACTTGCTAATAACAGATTTATTAATGTCAAGTCTAGTTTGATTCCTATAATAATCATTTTTATTTCTTAGGAAGACCACAGCTAAACCCTCAACATTAGTTCTCCATCCTAAAAGCTCATTGTGATTCATTTCTGGCACTACATGATGCCAGCATAGCATCTTGCTGTTCTCATTGATTTGCTGACGAAAACGAATTGCAACACCCTCAAAACCTTCACAAGTGTAAATGATTGGTGTTTTTTTATAAAGCTTTTTGGCAATTGACCTTGCTAATATTTTGATGTTTTCTTTTTCTTTATTAAGAAGTGATATGGCGTTTTTAAAATCATTTTCAAAATCATTATTTATGAGATTATAGTTTTTTAATACAAAGAATAATTCTGTAAACCCATAACCAAACATTGCTCTTGGAGGATGTCCGCCAGGAATTATAATATGATTTAGGCTTTTTTCTAATGCAATCTCTTTAAGCTTTCCTCCAGAAGTAATTACTGAAACTTCAGCATTTTTCTTTAGACATTTCTCTACAGCCTCAATTGTTTCTTCAGTATTTCCAGAATAAGAGCAGGCTATTACAAGCGTATTTTTATTTACAAATTTAGGAACCTCATACCCTTTTGTTGCCGTAATAGGAACGCTAATAACATCATTAACGATGTCTGTAATTATTGAACCTCCAATCCCACTTCCTCCAAGTCCACATATCAAGATATTATTAATATCTGATTTAGCGCAGTTAAATTTAGCGCTAATACCTATACTTAATGCGTCATTTAAATGATTGGTAAAATCACTGATGTAGTTGTTCATTTTCATAATTGGTTTGTTTTTTAAAAGAAGTCAATATTACAAAATAATAGGAACAAAGAATTTATATATTTACAAAAAAAAACTCACATGTCTAAAGAGTATTCTGAACAAGAACTAGTTCGACGGGAATCACTACAAAAGCTTAATGAACTTGGAATAAATTGTTATCCAGCAGAAATGTTTCACGTTAACAACACCTCAACTAAAATTAAGAATATATATAAAGAGGGCGATCATTTAGATGTGGTTGTAGCTGGAAGAATTATGAGTAGAAGAATAATGGGAAAAGCCTCATTTGTAGAAATACAAGACTCAAATGGAAAAATTCAATTATATGTAAATAGAGATGAGGTTTGTGTTGGAGAGGATAAAACAATGTATAACCAAGTATTTAAAAAACTTTTAGATATTGGAGACATAATAGGAGTAGAAGGACATGTTTTTATAACTAAAGTTGGAGAGGTCTCTATAATGGTTAAAAAAATCACAATCCTATCTAAATCTCTAAAACCACTACCCTTGCCAAAGCTTGATAGCGAGGGGAATATACATGATGCTTTTACTGACCCCGAAAGAAGATATAGACAAAGATATGTAGATCTTGTTGTAAATCCTCACGTTAAAGATGCGTTTATAAAAAGAACACAACTTACAAATTCAATGAGATCTTACTTAAATAGTAAAGAATACCTTGAAGTTGAAACACCAATACTACAACCAATTTATGGTGGCGCTGCCGCTCGCCCTTTTAAAACTCATCATAACAAATTAAATATGGACTTATATTTAAGAATTGCAAATGAGTTATATTTAAAAAGATTAATTGTTGGGGGTTTTGATGGCGTCTATGAATTCTCAAAAGACTTCAGAAATGAAGGAATGAGTCGTTTTCATAACCCAGAGTTTACACAAATGGAACTTTATGTGGCTTATAAAGATTATAATTGGATGATGGATTTAGTGGAAGAAATGGTTGAAAAAATAGCTCTTGATCTTCACAATACAACAGAAATAAAAGTGGGTGAAAACCTAATAAGCTTTAAAAGACCATGGAAACGACTAACAATGTATGAGGCAATACATGAGTTTACCGGCATAGATATATCTAATATGGATGAGTTAGAGTTAAGAGGTGTAGCTAAAGAATTAAAAGTACCAATTGACAAAAGCATGGGAAGAGGTAAGTTAATTGATGAGATCTTTGGAGAAAAATGTGAAAAAAAATTAATTCAACCAACATTTATTACAGACTATCCCGTTGAGATGTCTCCATTAGCAAAAAAACATCGTTCAAAAGTAGGATTAGTTGAGCGTTTTGAAGCTGTATGTAATGGAAAGGAAATATGTAATGCGTTTTCTGAGCTAAACGATCCAATTGATCAAAGAAAAAGATTTGAAGAACAGTTAAAGTTAGCAAAAAGAGGTGATGAAGAGGCGATGGTTTTAGACGAAGACTTTATTAGAGCTATAGAATATGGAATGCCTCCAACTGCCGGCCTTGGAATAGGAATTGATCGACTTTCGATGATCATGACAAACAGTAATTCTATACAAGATGTTTTATTTTTTCCTCAAATGAAAAACAAAGATTAATCGTTTCTTAGAGATTAAATATTTTTTTAGTTTTTGCTTTTCCTATAATCTCTTCTACATCTGTAATTTTGCTTTGCATAAGTTTTTTTACAGAACCAAAATGCTTAATTAATAAGGTTGTTGTTTTTGGACCAATGCCTTTTATTTCATCAAGAGAAGATGTTAGATTTGTTTTGGAGCGTATTTTTCTATGATGGTTTACCCCAAATCGATGCGCTTCATTACGTAATTGCTGAATTATTTTTAGACTTATAGATCTTTTATCTAGATATAAAGGAACAGAATCATTTGGGAAGTAAATTTCTTCTAACTTTTTAGCAATACCAATTATTGCTATTTTTCCATAAAGATTAAGCTTCTTTAGACTTTTTATAGCAGAACTTAATTGCCCCTTACCTCCATCAACAATTATTAATTGAGGAAGAGGTTTTTTTTCAAAAAGTAATCGCTTATATCTTCTAAAAACAACCTCTTCCATTGACCCAAAATCGTCAGGGCCAATAATAGTTTTAATATTAAAAAGCCTATAATCTTTTTTGCTTGGCTTCCCGTTTTTAAACACAACACATGCGGCAACAGGGTTTGTTCCTTGAAAATTAGAATTGTCAAAACACTCTATGTGAGTTGGTCTTTTTTTTAGTCGCAAATCTTTTTGGATTTGAGAGACACTATTATTGTTTTGTTTTTTTTCACTTAGTAAAATATTTTGTTTTTTCTTTTCAAATTGCATGTATTTTGCATTTCTTAAAGAAAGGTCAATAAGCTTTTTTTTGTCACCTATTTTAGGAACAGACAGCTTTGTATTTGACCAAATACTTAAGATGCTATGAGAACAGTATATTTTTTCAGAAACGCTACTAAATCTATTTCTAAGATCAGTAATAACAAATTGTAAAATATCTTCATCTTGCTCAGACAATCTTTTCTTCACTTCAACAGTATGAGATTGTATTATTGCTCCGTTTGTAATTTTAAGATAATTTACAAATGCAATATTTTTTTCTGACACAATGCTAAAAACGTCAACATTGCTTATTGTTGAGCTCACAATAGAAGATTTTGATTGGTAGTTGTTTAATAGGTTTAGTTTTTCTTTTATTTTTTGAGCATTTTCAAAATCTAAATTATTAGAAAACTCCATCATTTTTTCTTTTAATCTTGAATTTATAATCTTAAGATCGCCTTTTAATATTTGTCTAATCTGAGAAATTGTTTCTAAGTATTTTGGCTTTAACTCTTTTTTAATATTTCCGTTTAAATATGAATATGGTGTCCATCCATTGTCATAAAATATTTCTGAAAAAAAATCTAACAGTACATTTATTACATATGTAGACATGTAAGGTCCATAATATTCTGACCCATCTTTTAAAACGGTTCTTGTTTGAAAAACCTTTGGAAATTCTTCGTTTTTAATACATATCCAAGGATATGTTTTATCGTCTTTTAATAAAATATTATATCTAGGTTGGTGTTTTTTAATAAGATTATTTTCTAGCAATAGCGCATCAATCTCGGTTTCAACTATTATACATGTAATGTTAGCGATTTTGCTTACTAAAATTTTAGTTTTTAAATTATCATGCTTGTTTGTAAAATATGAAGAGACTCGACTTTTTAGGTTCTTGGCTTTTCCAATATATATTATTTTATCATTGTTGTCATAATAATGATAAACGCCAGGCTTCTTTGGAATATTATTAATTATTTCGGCTAATGTGTTTTTTTTAGACATTTTAAAAACCCTTATAAGTTGTTGCTATAGTTTGTAAATATAGTACTTTTGAAAGGTAAAGAATGCACTATGAAACTAGCAATTATTGGAGCAACCGGAATGGTTGGAGTTCAAATATTAAATATCTTACAAGAAAGAAAATTTAAATACACTGAATTAATTTTAGTAGCTTCTGAGAAGTCAATAGGAAAAAAAATAATAATTAATAATCAATCTTTTACAGTTATGAGTTTGGAAGAGATGATTTTGTCCCAACCAGATTTAGCATTGTTTTGTGCAGGCTCAGAGATATCAAAAATCTGGGCCCCAAGATTAGCAGAGAAAGGCTGTAAGGTTATCGACAACTCTTCTTATTGGAGAATGTCTGCTAATAATAAATTAATTATTCCAGAAATAAATGGAGAGCAATTAATGCAATCCGACATGATAATATCAAATCCTAATTGCTCTACCATACAATTATTAATGGCTGTTGCTCCACTACATGAAAAATTTAACATTGAACGAATCGTTGTTTCAACATACCAATCAGTTACAGGAACAGGTAAAAAAGCAGTTGACCAACTAGAGAATGAAGAAAGGGGTGTTTCTGGAGAAATGGTCTACCCACACCCAATCTATAGAAACGCACTTCCTCATATTGATGTTTTTGAAGATAATGGTTATACTAAGGAAGAAATGAAGATTGTAAATGAAACACATAAAATTCTTGATAAGAATATTATGATTACAGCTACTGCAGTAAGAATTCCTGTTGAGGGTGGGCATTGTGAAAGTGTTAATATAAAGTTTTCTAAAGATGCTAGTCTTGATGACATTAGAAAAACACTAGAATCAAATAAAGGTTTAATTGTTTTAGATGATGTAAAGAATAATACATACCCAATGCCAATAAACTCAAAAGGGAAAGACGAGGTTTTTATTGGAAGAATAAGAAAAGATTTTTCTCAAGAAAAAACTGTTAATATGTGGATTGTTTCGGACAACCTTCGTAAAGGGGCTGCAACAAATACAATCCAAATAGCAGAATATTTGATTACTAATAATCTTATATAATTTATACAAAATAGTCTGTTGAAAAGAGTATCAGTCATTGGATCGGGAATTGGAGGACTTGCTATTGCTGTTAGATTAGCATTAAAAGGATATAAGGTAAGTGTTTATGAATCCAATAGTTCGCCTGGAGGTAAGGCGGCAGAGTTCTCATCAAATGGCTATCGATTTGACAAAGGACCGTCATTATTAACAATGCCTGAAAAGATTGATGAATTGTTTGTCTTAGCAGGAAAATCCCCAAAAGATTATTTTAAATACACTAAACTAAATGAGAGTTGTAGATATTTTTATAATGATGGAGTAGTAATAAAAGCATATTCAGAGCCTATTAAGTTTTCTGAGGAAATACTTAAAAAAACAAATACACCAATACATAAAACAAAACGTTACTTAAGTGAGAACGAGTTTATTTTTAAAGCAACAAGCTATTTGTTTCTTGAAAAATCACTTCATAAAATAAAAACCTATTTATCATTAAAGGTTTTGTATTCTGCAATGAAAATCCCGTTTTTAAACTTATTTTCTACAATGAATGAGGTAAACTTGAAAAGATTTTCAAACCCAAAGATTGTTCAGCTTTTTAATAGATACGCTACATATAATGGCTCAAACCCTTATTTAGCACCAGCAGTTTTAAACAGTATTTCAAATTTAGAATTTAAAAAAGGAGCTTTTTTTTCTGAAAAAGGTATGAGTGCTATTCCGAAGTCAATATATAAATTAGCCTTAGAGCTTGGTGTGAAATTTTATTTTAACTCTAAAGTTGAAAGCATTAAAGTTAATAACAAATCGATTGAAGGTGTTGTTGTAGGAAAAGATTTTTTTCCTTCTAAGCTTGTTGTTTGCAATACCGATATTTATTATGTTTATAATAATCTTCTTCCAAAAGACCAATTAAATAATTATAAAAAAGATGAAGAAAGATCTTCATCTGCTATCATTTTTTATTGGGGTATTAATATGGTTTTTGATCAACTACAGCTACATAATATATTATTCTCTGGAGATTATCAAGAAGAATTTAAACATATTAGTGAAGGAAAAACAATTTCTAACGATCCAACAGTCTATATTAATATTACTTCAAAGAAAAAGACATCTGACGCGCCTCCCAATTCAGAAAACTGGTTTGTTATGATAAATGTTTCTCATAATAAAAAACAAGACTGGGATGATTTAATACTAAAAGCACGTAAAGACATAATAAGGAAAATTAATAGCACCTTAAAAATAAGTATTGAAGATCATATTGTATTCGAGGATACAGTAGACCCAAGAAGTATTGAATCCGAAACACATTCGTTTAAAGGCGCTTTATATGGAACATCTTCTAACTCAAAGGAATCAGCTTTTTTTAGACATCCTAATTTTTCAAAAGACATTAAAGGTTTGTATTTTTGTGGAGGTAGCGTTCATCCTGGAGGCGGTATTCCACTAGTGCTTTCTTCTGCCAAAATAGTTGATGAACTAATATCCGAAGAATATGAAAAAAAATAGGTATAATATAGCGGTTTTTTTATTGTTTTTTTTTAACATAATTGGATCCTGCGCATTGTTTTCTCCATTATTAAAACCATCAATACTCTTATTTACTCCAGTTAATCTTTTACTTATTTTTTCTTTGTTTTTCTATGTTAATAATAATTACTCTAGAAGCTTTGTTTTCCTTTGTTTGCAGTTATTTATTTTTGGTTTTATTGTTGAGGTTATAGGAGTAAATACAGGAATTATTTTTGGAGAATATACATATGGAAAAACACTTGGGCTCACTTTATTTAGCACTCCATTAATTATGGGTGTAAATTGGATAAACTTATCACTCGCATCTTTTGGAATTATTTCTTTCTTTACTGACAAAAAAATCTGGCTAATAATACTTAGCTCTCTTTTAATGGTATTTCTCGATTATATTATTGAGCCAATTGCAATTAATCTTGATTTTTGGTCATGGGAATATATTACTGTTCCTATTCATAATTATTTTGGGTGGTTCTTTTGTGCAATTATTGCTCAGCTTCTAATTGTTTTTTCAAAAGCAAAAATTAATCAAAAAATTGCTTTTGCAGTTATTGGTTCTCAATTATCGTTTTTTATAATTCAATATTTTAAACATGGACTTATTTAATAGTAGATATTTTTATTTTATAGTTTTAGCCATAACAATTAGCTATCCTATTTTACGAAGTTTTGAAAAAAGAATAGAATTTTATAAAAGCTGGAATTCGTTACTTCCAGCTATTTGTATAATGATGATAATACATGTTCCAATAGATATTGTATTTACAAAGCTAGGCGTTTGGAGCTTTAATCACAATCTTGTTTATGGGTTTTTTTTAGCAGATCTTCCAATTGAAGAATGGCTTTTTTTTATCATCATTCCTTTTGCCTGTTTATTTATTTATAAAGTGTCAAAACATTTCTTTAAAACCTCTACTGCTTCAAAACTAACGTATAACCTTACTTTGCTTTGTGGTATTGTGCTTGTTATTCTCGCTATATTCTTTTATGATAAAATATACACTAGTTTTTACTTTAGCATTTCGGGAGCGACTATGATTTTAATATATTTAAAGAAGCCATATTGGTGGAAAGATTTTCTGTTTATGTATTTGTTGTCCTTAGCCCCATTTCTTTTGGTTAACGGAATGCTAACTGGAAGTTTTACAAATAATGCTATTGTTATTTATAACGAATCACATATAATAGGTTTAAGAATTTTAAATATTCCAATTGAAGATACAATTTATTGTTTTGAGATTCTTGTTACAGTAGTTGCAGCTTATGAATATATAAAAAGCTTAGCTAAACCGCTTTCTATACAAAACAATCAATAAAAACATTCCAACTGAGATTCCTGCATCGGCAATATTAAAAACAGGCCTAAAAAAAATAAAATGCTTATTTGCAAAAACAGGAAGCCATTCTGGAAGATGTGTGTTAATAATAGGGAAATAAAACATATCAACTACTTTTCCCTTCAACAATGAAGAGTACCCTCCTGATGCAGGAAAAAACTCTGCTATTTTATTATAACTATCATTAAAAATATAACCATAAAAGACGCTGTCAATAATATTTCCTATAGCACCCCCTATAACTAGTCCTAATGAAACAAGGGCTCCGCTAGGCATGTTTTTTTTAGATAATCTATAAACATATATTAATCCCCAAACCACTACAATTATTCTAAAAATTGTTAGTAGTAATTTACCAATATCACCACCAAGCTCTAAGCCAAAAGCCATTCCGTTATTTTCTGTAAAATGAATTATAAACCAATCAAAAACCCTATGTTCTTGACCAAGAAACATATTAGTTTTAATCCACAGTTTTAAAACCTGATCAATTATAATTAGAATTAATGCGCTTGATATTACTTTTTTCAAAGCGAGATTATTGAGCTTTTTTGGCCTCTATGCTTAGAGTAGCATGAGGAACTAATGTGAGTCTTTCTTTTGATATTAATTTACCAGTAATACGACAAACGCCATAGGAATGATTTTCAATTCTAATTAGTGCGTTGTTTAGATTTGAAATAAATTTAGCCTGTCTTTCAGCTAGCTTAGTATTTTCTTCTTTCGAAAGCGTTGTAGAGCCCTCTTCAAAAGCTTTAAAAGTGGGAGAAGTGTCTTCTGTGCCATTATCTGAATCATTTGCGCACGAAGCCCTTAGAATTGACAAATCTTCTTCGGCACTTTTAATTTTTTCCAAAATAATTTTTCTAAACTCATTGAGTTCTGTCTTTGTATATGATGTTTTTTCTTTCATACTAGCTCTTAAATATTAAAATTTCACAAAAAATATTATCTATAAGTTCTATTTTTTCATAACCATCATTATTCGATGATGTGAAAATCAGTTCTTTTGCAAGTGTTTCATTACAAATATATGCCAAATTATTTTTAATTACACTTTCTAGGCTCTCGTTTTTTTGGATATTGACACATATTTTATCTGTCACTAAGAATTTTTTTTCTTTTCTGATATTTTGAATTCTATTTACTAGTTCCCTGGCTAAACCCTCATCTTTTAGTTCTTTTGATATGTTAATGTCTAAAGCAACGCTATAAAGATCATTACTTGTAACAGAGTACCCCTCAATATCTTCAGATATAATATCAACGTCTTCTAGCAAAACAGATAGACCACTTTCTAACTTCACCTCTTTGTTTTTTTCTAGTTTTTTTATTTGAACACTGTTTAGTGTGCTAATATCAAGACAAATTTCTTTAATTTTTTTTCCATATTTAGGTCCAAGAACCTTAAAATTGGGCTTTGCTTTTTTCGAAACTAATGTCGAGTCTTCATCAATTAGTTCTAATTTTTTTAAATTAGTTTCACTTAAAATTATATTTTTTATTTCATTAATATTTTGTCTTACTATCTCTTTGGATGAAGTGATAAGGGCTGTCTTTAATGGTTGACGAACCCTCACCTTCTCTTTTTTTCTAAGCGATAGAATACTTGATGATATTTTTTGAGCAATTTGCATTTGATCTTCTAAATGTATATCAATCGCCTCTTTATTTGAGTTTGGAAACTCATTAAGATGAATAGAATCACTAGAGCCGTGAAGGTCCTGATATAGATTGTCCATAAAGAAAGGGGCTATTGGGCATGAGATAAGAGCAACTATTTCTAGACATTCAAAAAGAGTACTATATGCATTTTTTTTATCAAGATTATACTCTCCCTTCCAAAATCTACGCCTATTTAATCTGATATACCAGTTACTAAGCTTGTTGACTACAAAATCCTGTATTAGCCTAGCTGCTTTTGTTGGCTCATAGCTTTCGTAATTTTCTGTAACATCATCTATAAGAGAGTTTAGCTCTGAGATAATCCATTTATCTGTTTTGTCCCGGTTATTAATTTTTGACTCTCCAGAGACATATTTATAATTATCAATATTTGCATATAGTGAAAAGAACGAATATGTATTATAGAGGGTGCCAAAGAATTTCCTTTGAACTTCCAATATCCCTCCTTCATCAAACTTAAGGTTGTCCCATGGCTGAGCATTGCTAATCATATACCATCTTGTTGCATCTGCTCCATACTTATTTATTGTAATAAATGGATCTGTTGCATTTCCAAGCCGCTTAGACATCTTATTACCACTCTTATCTAAAACTAAACCATTTGAAACTACATTTTTATAAGCAACAGAATCAAAAACAAGAGTTGATATAGCGTGTAGAGTAAAAAACCACCCCCTAGTTTGATCTACTCCTTCGGCAATAAAATCTGCCGGAAAACTTTCTTTAAATAGCTCTTTGTTTTCAAATGGATAGTGAAGCTGAGCGTAGGGCATTGAGCCAGAATCAAACCAAACATCAATTAAATCTAGCTCTCTTTTCATAGCCAAACCCGAATTTGAAACAAGTATGATATCATCAACATATGGTCGATGTAAATCAAAAACATTATAGTTTTCTTCAGAAAAATCTCCAACTACAAACTTCTCTAGAGGATTTTGCATCATAAATCCAGCAGCTACCGATTTATTAATTTCTACTTTTAACTCTTCTATAGACCCAATACACACCTCTTCTTCACCGTTTTCAGTCCTCCAAATTGGAAGAGGAATGCCCCAAAATCTAGAACGAGATAAATTCCAGTCTACCAAGTTTTCAAGCCAATTTCCAAACCGACCATCTCCAGTAGAAGCGGGCTTCCAATTAATAGTTTTGTTTAATTCTAACATTCTTTTTTTATGACTCGTTGTTTTTACAAACCAACTGTCAAGAGGGTAATATAATATAGGCTTATCTGTTCTCCAGCAGTGAGGATAAGAATGTTCGTATTTTTCAGATTTAAATAAATTTCCCTCCTCTTTAATTTTTATAACCACCTGAACATCAGCTGGTAGTTTTGGCTTGACCTCTTTTTCAGTATAATATTCTTCTTTTACATATTGACCATAAAAATCTGTAACCTCTTTAGTAAACCTTCCTTGTTCGTCCACTAAAGTTAAAGATCCAATACCATTTTGTTTTGCAACCCTACTATCATCAGCGCCAAAGCTAGGTGCTAAGTGAACAATTCCAGTACCATCTTCTGTAGTAACAAAATCGGCACTTAAAACCTTAAAAGCCTCACCATCATCTGGCTGAGCATATTTTAGTAGCTGTTCGTATTTAATATTAATAAGACTACCACCACTAAATTTGTCAATAATAATATAAGGAAGACTCTTATTGCCTATAATATGATTTTTACGCTCTTTATTCTCATTTTCTTTTTTAAAGAAATTAGATAAAAGATCTTTTGCTAAAATTATTGAAATTACGGCCCCAGTGTATTGATTAACTGTTTCAACTAGAAAATATGTAATTTTTTTACCTACAGCGAGAGCTGTGTTAGAGGGAAGTGTCCATGGGGTGGTTGTCCACGCTATAAAAAAAACCTCATTTTTCGTTTTAGAAAATAAAAAATTACTTAACTCATCATTAATAACTTTAAATTGAGCCACAGCAGAAGTGTCTTTTACATTCTTATAACACCCTGGCTGATTTAATTCGTGTGTACTAAGACCAGTACCTGCTTTAGGAGAAAATGGTTGAATCGTGTGTCCTTTGTAAAGTAATTTTTTTTCATGAAGTTGTTTAAGTAGCCACCATACGCTTTCAATATATTTATTATCATATGTTACGTATGGATTTTGCATATCAACCCAATAACCCATCTCCTCAGTTATATTTTCCCAAGATTTCTTGTATTTCATAACATTAACACGACAAGCTTTGTTGTAGTCTTCAATAGAAATCTTATTACCAATATCCTCTTTAGTTAAACCAAGTTCTTTTTCTACGCCTAGCTCAACAGGTAATCCATGTGTGTCCCAGCCTGCCTTTCGATTAACTTGAAAACCCTTTAAGGTTTTATACCTACAAAAAAGATCCTTTATAGTTCGCGCAATTACATGATGAATTCCAGGCATACCATTTGCAGATGGAGGTCCTTCGTAAAAAGTGAAGTTTTTAGATTCTTTTTTATTTTCAATACTCTGATTAAAAATATTGTTTTTTTTCCAGTAATGTAAAACATCCTTATGTATCAAAGGAAGGCTTAACTCTCTATATTCTTTAAATTTACTCATATTTTTTACTACCAATTCGTGCAAATATAGGTTTTGATTTTAAGATAAGCAATGAATGGAAATCTAATTATTTTACAATTATTTTCTTCTCAACACTGCCATCTGTAAAAATATATATAAGAGGTTTATTATAGCTAAATCCGGCTTTTCTCCCCAATACATCAGTAATGTTTAATAGCTCTTTAGCATTTGATAAAGGAGATTCGATTGCGCCTGAAATAGGTGAGTATTTGTAAAATTCATATTCTGCTCTTTCTGGAAATAACATGATTGATTGAGAGTTTTTTGCTTTTACATAAAACTTAACCTCAAGAGCTGATGAAAAAGGCATATAGCATGAATACACGTCATCGTTAGCTTGAGCGTCTCCATTAGTCCCATCATCATACATGTTAAAAGATTTAAACTTAGAATTGTATTCGTTTTGTGTTGCCATTAACTCAACAGAGTTTTCATTTGATGCACTAATAGTAACTATATTGCCAGTAATATTTAATCCGTATAAATCAGGTGGCACCTGTGATATTTCGCTATTAGATTGCAAAAATGGAATTCGGTATCTAAGAGTCGACATAATTCCTCCAAAACCATATCCTCCCCAAAGCCCTAAAGAAATATCTTGCTCAACATTTGTAATATAATCTGAAATAGAAAATAGTTTGTTGGGGTCGCTATCAACTGCTGTGTAGGCTAGACTTTGCATGTTTAACACATCGCTTCTAATTAAATTAGTGTCTAATTCACTGATAACTGTTCTTAGATGAGCAGTATACTGCTTCCTATAATCTCCATTATTTAATAAAATATAAGCTAAAGGCCTATTAAGACTTGGGTCATCTCCGTAATATGGGTCAAATTGCTGTGGGTGTAAAGGGCCTTGAGGTGTGAAGATATCCCATCCAAGAAGTGCATTAATAAAGCTTTGACTTAGATCCCATGGAATCATCTGAAATAAGCCGTCTTCAGTTTGATAAAAATAATAGTTATGTACATAATAACCGTTATAAGTGTCAAAATTACCAATAACTGTATTTACAGCAAAAGCCCATAAAACTCTATCTATATTTAAGATAGAATCTAATTCATTAGTATTGAAGTTTAGAGTGTAAATTAGATCTACAAGCTCATTCCAACCATAATCTGATTTTAGATTATAGCTAGAAAAGTATGCGGTACTATCACCTGTTCCGTACCAATTCAGCCCTGGCTCTCCACCTACAGGCGTACCTGTGGTATCACAAAACATGCCGCTACCATCACATTTTATTAAAGCTCCATTATTTTCGTTAAAATGTTTTTTTGCAAATTGTTTATTAATAGACTCTGTATTTACGTAAAGGCCTAAATAATCTCCTTGAACATGTAGTTTTGCTAGGCTAACCTCAGGTGTAGGTAGATATTTTTTGTAAATTTTAGAAGCCGTATATTCTTTTAAGAATG
The DNA here is from genome assembly GCA_964397025.1 of uncultured Weeksellaceae bacterium. GTDB lineage: Bacteria > Bacteroidota > Bacteroidia > Flavobacteriales > BACL11. Next base: position 51,808 of record CAYNGO010000001.1, on the reverse strand, counting down.
TAGCGTCCATCCAGGCATTTGCTAGCTTTATTTTTTTATATCCTAATAGTTTTTGCCCAGATATCCAATAATTCATATCTATATTATATGGCACTTTAGGAATACCATTGTCATTTGGTATACAGAACGTTGAGTTTCCTTTATACCGAACCCCAACACTATCATACGTCACATCATCATGAGAATAAGTAATACTTGCCGGAATTCGAAATGAAGGGTTTGTGAAAAAAGAGTTTTGAAGAATTGTATGATAACTAGGATCATAGAAGTTGATATAAATATCTCTTAAAGAATCTTTTTCATATAAACCTCCAGGGGTATCATATAGAATTTGCGGGTTATATATCGTCTGGCCAATAACAAGACTAGGAATAAAAAAAAGAACAATAAAGATTGTTTGCTGTATGTTGTTTTTTAACCTCTCTAACGAAATGATATATTGAAACAAGTAAAGCATAGGCTACCTAATGATATTTACTTTATCAGTTTTAAAGTGCTTCCATCCATCTAAGTCTTGATAAGACAGTTCGTAGATGTATGTTCCAGAAGTAAGATTAAACCCTTTTGTTTGATGTCTACCATCCCATCCATTTTCTTTAGAAAGGTCTATTATGTTTTTTGTTGAATAGACGACTTCATTAAATCTATTGTAAATGTTAATGGTGAAAGTTTCCTCTAAAACCCCATAGTGGCTAATAAAAAACTTATCATTAACATCATCAGAGTTAGGGGTAAATGAATTTGGTATATAAATCCAATAATCATCAGTAATATTAATTATTCTAAAAATAGAATCTATACAACCAAAACTATTTCGAACAGTCAAAAATATTTGGTGTTGAGAAACTGTTTCGGGATAAGTGTGTAGTGGGTTTTGCTCAGTATTTGTTTCAATATTATCTCCAAATATCCATTCCCAACTAACAACATTGTCTGAAGATTGATCAATCATTTGAATTGTTGTATATAAAATAGTCGTTGTGCTAGGTTCTGGTTGGAAATTAGCTATTGGAGCTTCTGAGATTGTCACTAGCGCCTGACCGCTAAGCCCTCCAGTTTCTACTGCATCAGAAAAACTTACTAGATTATATTCTCCAGCAATTGATGTAGAGATTGTGTATGGATTAGAGCTTGTTGTGATTTCTGTTTGCTCTATACTATTTATGGAATAATTAAATGTGAAAGGAGGAATTCCAGTAAAAGCGACACTAATATTTGCTAGTTGTTGCTGATTAGAACAGATTGTATCATTACCAGAAATAAAAGCTGTTATTGTGGGAAGCAAATATTGATTTAGATAAATTGTGTCATGATGATTTACATAAAATGAATCAGTCAGATTATTATTTTGAGGCATTAAAGCTACACTATCACAAGTCCAATTGCTAAAACCATAAAGAGGATCTATAATTGGAGAGATAATTACCGTATCTCCAAGAACATAGTTAATTGTTGTTGGGAATGAGTTTAGGGTTGTTCCATTAACAACTATAGCAGAGGATGTTCCAGAAGGATTTACTTTAAAAGTAATATCTCTTGTTTCCACTGGAGGAGGTGGTGGAATAAAATTAGCAATTACAGTAACATCACCTTGTAAATCAAGACTCATAGTGTCTAGAAGAGGATCATAAGAGTATATTCCTGATGGAATTACCTCCCAATTTTGAAATGTTCCACTTTTAACTTCAAAAGGAGTGCTTACCCCACCATATCTTTGATCTACCCATCCAGTATTTGTTTGATTTATCAAATTACCATTACTCATTTCAACTTCACCAACACCAATAATCTCAATTGTTAAATTATGCGGTCCTGAAAGTTGAGGATGACAAGGCCCAAATCCAGCATTCATAATACTACATCTAGCATTAATAAAATCTCTTAAGTCTTGTACATTATTTTGCCACTCTACATATGTCCCACCCCATTTTGCAATTTGCCTTGGCATTTCAGGATCAATAACATTGATCATACTATCCAGCACATATATCATAGAATCACATGAAAGATATCCATTAGCAAGGTCTTGCCACCGATTTAAATAATCGTCAAAAAAACTAGTATTATTTAGTAGTTCATTCCAAATAGGAACATGCCCTTGCCCACCCGGATCTGTAAGACTACTTGGGTCACAAGGGTCTGCATTTACAGACATTGTAGGAACACCAGTATAATTTGTTCCATGATCAAAAGTATTGTCCATATCCCAAAGAGCATATCTCCATTTCTTTTTATCTCCATTTGTATCTAAACCTCTCCACCAGGCCGTATTCCAATTTAACCAGTCAGCACAAACAACATATGAATTAAGTAGAAAGTAATCAATTATACTTCCCGTATTAAATTGACCTTTAACATTTAAGTAATTACTTTGATTACTCATTGGATTAGTGGCGATATAGTTTTTAAGATTATCCCAATCAGTTTGAGCCTGTACTCCACCATACTCCGACCAGGTATTCCCCCATGTTTTTAAGTACTGCAAATCATTTTTCCCCTGATCATAATAATGCTTGGTGAAATCATGATCATCCGCCTTTTCCCTCATTTCATAAACCCCCCAGTATTCTCCGTTTAAATATAAGATACAAGAAGTTGTAGATCTTTCATCCATGCGAAGATCAGCTATTTGTGATAAGTGCTGTACAAACGCATCTCTAATATGCGCTCCTGAATTACTATATGATGCGGGATAATTGTCATTTGCAGCTGCTTTAACAATTACTTTTTGAAACTTATCTCTATTTTTAGTTTCAAATAACTTATCTTGAAGTGCGTAGTTATAACCAAACTGATCTCGCATTACGTAGTCAAAACCTCTTTGGTCATATGCCCAGGAGTCATTACCATGTTTGTTAAACTCACCAGAACCCTTATCAATAATACCCCCGTTTTTATCAAACCACTCTATTGTGCCTTGTGGCTCATGTGCGGGGCCATTCCAACCACCTAAAGTTCTTACCCCATCTTCAATAAGCACAGCTACACTATCTCCGGATACAGATAAAATAGGTATTGTATGAGTCTCATTTATAAAATAGGTATTATACTCAATAAAGCTATTTGGAACATTTGAGTTTGTACTATAAGCAATTGCCTTAACAACAGAGGTCGAAGCAATATTAATTGGCCCACTATACAAATTAGAATTACTGCTAGGGACAAATCCATCAGTTGTATAATAAATTATTGCATTTGGATCTGATGAAGTAATTGTAAGAGAAAGCGGACCACTATAATAGCCTGGTGATTGAGAAAATACTGGAGCTGGAGCATAATCGAGCATTGCCCCTGTATTATTCATATTTGGAGTTGGAGAAGTGAAAACACTCCAAGAGCTCCCTCCATTTACATCTCTTCCTCTGGAATGAGATTTTAAATTTGGAATGACTGTAATAGAATCAATAATAATTGAGCTAGGGTCAGACAATATGAAAACTTCATTTCCAGTTGTTTGTGTAATTTTAAAGTTTGTGTGCGCAAATCCTCCTAATACCTCATCATTTCCAGAGCAATAGATAATACCAACACTATTAGCACTAATTATGTAAGAAGACATAAACTGCCATTTATTAGTGTTAGATGTTTTGTCAGAAAGAAACCATCCATTTAGGTCTATGTCAGTACTTGTAGTATTATAAAGCTCAATCCAATCCTCATATTCACCATAATTATCAAGATGACTTTCATAATTAGCCGCAGAGTATTCATTTATGACAATCTGAGAGTAAAGCGTGTTAATTAAAACAGAAAAAAGTAAAAATAGAATATGTTTTTTTTTCATTTTTTAAAAGCCTTAATTTTAATTAAAGGTATTTACATGCAAAGATAACAATATTTACATATAGATTTTATAGGTTTTTTTAACTTTTTTATACGAAATAACTTCAGTTTTTTTAGATATGTTTTCTAATTTTGTAGATAATTAAATTAATAAAATATTAATGCTTAATAATATTAAAGAGGACTTAAAATTATTTAATGAAATAGTTGATGATTTTCTAGAGGATGAAAAAACAACCCCTATTTCTAAAAGTATTAAAATTAAAGATTTATATAATAAAATAGACCTCTCTTTATCTGACGAACCTTCAATACAGACGGAGTTTAAACAGACTTTAAAAAAACTTGTTTTATCCACTCCAAAATCATCATCAAAGATGTTTTTTAATCAGTTGTTTGGGGGTCGTCATAGTAAGGCGGTTTTAGGAGATTTATTGGCAGTTATGCTTAATAATTCTATGGCTACATATAAAATATCGGGGCCTCAGGCTGCTGTGGAAAAAGAAATATTATCTAAAGTCTGCGAATTGATAAAGTATCCCAAGAGTGCAGGAGGAACATTTCCTACTGGTGGCTCAATGAGTAATTTTATGTCATTAATCATCGCAAGAGATCAAAAAAGTAAGGATATAATTAATAAAGGATTTAAACAAAAATTTGTCGCCTACTCATCTGAAGAATCGCATTATTCAGTTGCAAAAAATGCCTCTTTTAGTGGATTAGGAAAGAATAATGTTAGATATATAAAATGTAATAGTTTTGGCCAGCTTGACACCATCTCCTTAGAAAATCAAATTCGAGAAGATATTACAAATGATTGCATTCCTTTTTATATTAATGCAACTGCTGGAACTACTGTATTGTGTGCATTTGACAATATAGATGAGATCTCAAGGATATGTAAAAAGTATAGTATATGGTTGCACGTTGACGGTGCTTTTGGCGGCTCTGTTATCTTCACAGATAAATACAAGGATCTTGTTAAAGGGGTTGAGAAATCTGATTCCTTTTGTTTTAATGCTCATAAAACTCTTGGAGTCCCTTTAAGCACATCAATTTTAGTTGTTAGAGAATCTAAAATGATTTCTAATTCTTTTAAAAACGACGCATCTTATTTATATCAAACACACGATATTGATTACAATTTAGGATATAATTCTTTCGAATGCGGGAGAAGAAATAACGCTCTTAAGTTTTGGACTATGTGGAAATCAATAGGTACTAAAGGAATCTGTAACATTATAAATCACGAATTTGATCTTGCTGATTATGCCCGATCTTATACGATAATAAATAAAGATTATACTTTATATAGTTTTGAAAAATCTCTATCAATCTGCTTTAATTATAAGAATTATGATCCAATAGATCTTTGTACTAAGCTTTATGAAAAAAACAAAATTATGGTAGGTTTTGGATACTTTCGTAAGCAGTGTTTTATTAGACTTGTAACAATAAATGGAGAAAACTCAAAATCAGAAATTTTAGAGTTTTTTAAAACATTAGAGGTGTTTTGTCAACAATATGATCAAGACCTAAAAAAAATAAGTAATTAAAAAAAAGAGTTTATTTTAGCTTTATGCAAAATGACTTTATAATAGCTTTGGCTTGGCCAGAGGGAATGGTGGCCAAAACAGATGTTTGGTATGATAGATTTTTTGCTAAAAATGGTAAATATAGAGTTGGTCATTCAGCAGCAGTATTAGTTGAAAGGTTAACTGGAGAATTACATTATTTTGATTTTGGAAGATATCATACTCCTAAAGGATTTGGAAGAGTAAGAAATAAAGATACAGATCATGATGTCTGTATTCAAATTACTGCAGAGATTAAATCAAAAGAAATTGTAAACATAGAAGATATTTTATTTGAGATAAAAAAAAATACAGCCTTTCATGGCGAGGGAACCCTCTACGCTTCTATATTAAACGATGTTTCATTTCAAAAAGCATATGAATATGCAAAAAAAATCCAAAATAATGGTTTAGTGCTTTATGGGCCTTTTGTTTCTAGCGGAACAAATTGTTCTAGATTTGTAGCTTCGGTAATGAGAAGCTCTAGTCCAACATTTATAAAAAACACAAGATTAAAGCTCCCTTTCTGTATTTCCCCCTCTCCTAAAAGAAACGTGGGAATTGCAAATGCTACTTTTTATAAAGTAGGAGATAATTTAGTAAAAAAAATAAAACGCAATATTCTAGAATCATATTTTAAAAGTATTGAGCGTTCATGATTTTAAAACCAATAGAAACCCCTCAAAATATCCCTAGTAATTCTCAATGGCTAGCAGGAATAGGCGCAGGCTCTTGGTTTTGTATTATTAAAGAATCTTCGCTGTTTAAAATAAGTCGTTTTTCAAAATTAGGAGCTTTAGAGTGTTCTGGGTTATTTGAGATTGATAAGTTAGGATTTAGTTTAGAAGAAGAATATACATTTACATATCTTTCACATTGTCAACTATGTACAATAATTCAAAAAAACAAAACTTATATCTTTAAATCTTTATGAAAATAAAAATGTACAGCGCCTTATGGTGCCCATCTTGCGTAAGCGCTAAGAATTTTCTTGATGAAAAATATATTGATTATGAGTATATTGATATAACTGAAAATGAAGATGCTGGAGAGATTGTCCAAAAGCTTAATAATGGAAAAAGAATTATCCCTACATTTATTATTGATGGTAAAGTTTACACGAATCCAGGAATTAGTAGGTTATCTGAAATTATAAGACATTAATTGATAAATTTGCAACTCAAAACTTAAAAAATATGAGTGATTCTCTAAAGCACGAATGTGGAGTAGCTATGCTAAGACTGCTTAAGCCCTTAGAATTTTATAAAGAGAAGTACGGCACATCTTTTTATGGTTTAAAAAAAATGTACCTCCTAATGGAGAAGCAAAGAAATAGAGGGCAAGATGGGGCTGGCTTAGCAAATGTAAAGCTAGATACTCCCCTTGGAAAGAGGTACATAAGTAGAAAGAGATCTACAAATGAGAATCCGATCCAAGATCTTTTTGAAAATATCAATAAGCGATTTGTAGATTTAGAGGACAGTGATCCTGACAAGTTAAATAATATTCAATGGTTGAAAAATAATATGCCTTTTACTGGCGAGTTATTTTTAGGACACCTACGTTATGGAACATATGGAGGAAATAGTATTGAGCAGTGCCACCCTTTTTTAAGACAGAATAATTGGAAAACTAGAAATCTAGCACTGGCAGGAAATTTTAACATGACTAATGTTGATGAGTTATTTGGTCATTTAACAGATTTAGGACAACACCCAAAAGAGAAATCTGACACAATTACAATTATTGAAAAGATAGGACATTTTTTGGATGAAGCTAATGTGAATATATATCAAAAACACAAGGAAGACTACACTAAAAAAGAAATTTCTCTAAAAATTGAGGAGGAATTAAATATTCAAGAAATTTTATCTAACTCTTCAAAACACTGGGATGGAGGCTATGTGATGTGTGGACTTTTAGGTCATGGTGATGCATTTGCTTTAAGAGATCCATCTGCAATTAGACCTGCATATTATTATTGTGATGATGAAGTTGTTGTTGTAGCTTCTGAGCGTCCAGTTATACAAACAACATTCAATTTAGATGACACTAAGATTAAGGAAATAAAACGTGGACATGCTTTAATTATTAAAAAAAATGGAACAGTATCAGAAAAAGAGGTTTTAAAACCGCTTATTAGAACAGCCTGTTCTTTTGAGAGAATTTATTTTTCTAGAGGAAATGATAAAGATATTTATAATGAAAGAATAAGATTAGGTCAACAGGTTTTTTATAAGGTTTTAGAATCTATAAATGGAGATATAGAAAAAACTGTTTTTTCATATATTCCTAATACTGCAGAAGTGTCTTATTTTGGAATGATGAAAGAAGTAGATACATATTTAAATAAAGTAAAATCAGAAAAAATATTAGCACTTGGTAAAAATCCATTAATTAATGATATTGAGCGTATTATGTCGATAAGCCCAAGAGCAGAAAAAATAGCAGTAAAAGATGCCAAGCTTAGAACTTTTATCACCTCTGATGTTAATAGGGATGATCTTGTAGCGCATGTGTACGATATTACATATGGAAAAGTGAATTCAGAGGACAACCTAGTAATGATTGATGATAGTATTGTTCGAGGAACAACTCTTAAGCAATCAATATTAAGAATACTAGATAGGCTTGGTCCAAAAAAAATAATTGTAGTTTCTTCTGCACCTCAAATACGCTACCCCGATTGTTATGGTATTGATATGGCTATACTTGGAGACTTTATTGCTTTTCAAGCAGCAATTTCATTACTTAAAGACACCGGACAAGAAGATGTTATTGATAATGTATATGAAAAATGTAAGGATCAGATTAATCTCCCAAAGGAAGAGATGGTTAATCATGTTAAAGGTATTTATAATCTTTTTTCCGCTGAGCAGATTTCAAAAAAAATAAGCCAAATATTAACACCAAAAAATACAAGGGCAGAGGTTGAGATAATTTACCAAGGTATTGAAGATCTTCATATTGCCTGCCCAAATCATACAGGCGATTGGTATTTTTCCGGCAATTACCCAACTCCAGGGGGAAACAAGGTGGTTACCAAGGCATTTATTAACTATGTAGAGGGTAATAATAAGAGGGCTTATTAGTAAACTCCAAGATAATACTAACTATTTCCTCTCTGTTGTATATACATTATTTTTCCACCAGAACTTTTGTTCTTTACTAGACCCATATTGATTTAACGCTAATTCAAAAGCAGTGTCAAATGATTGCACATCTAATACAGGAATCATAGATCCAGAAAACTCTCTAAGTTCTAATTTTTTCACAATAGTATTTGGGTCATTAACAGCTTGATCCATTTCTTTTTTTGCTTGGCTTTCAATTGTGTCAACTAATTTCTCATTATCTTTTACTTTTCTTCTTGGCGCAATAGTCATCTCTTCAATCAAGTAAGAAGCGTTTGCGAACTTATCAATAATGAACATGATATATCTAATATCAACAGAAATGGTTCTTTGGATTTTACTTTCAAAAGCAATATCACCACTCATAGCCTCCCAGTTCCCATCAAATGCTGTTCCTACAATTTCTCCCCAAGCGTTAATCACCGGAGAGCCTGAATTACCACCCGTAATATCATTGTTGGATATAAAATTAACCCTAAGATTTCCGTTTTTATCCGCATACTGACCATAGTCCCCAGTTTCATAAAGTTCTTTTAATTTTGGATGAACAACAAATTCTTCATTTGTTGGATCTTCTTTTTGCATTACACCTTCAATCGTTGTAAAGTAGTCATATAACATTGCTTCGCCGGGATTATAGTCTCCAACATTCCCATAGGTTACTCGCATTGTTGAGTTAGCATCAGGATAGAAGTTTTTTGTAGAATCCATTTCTCTAAGACCTGCCATAAACAATCTATTTTCTTTTTTCATTATATCTCTTATTTCTTTTCTTTGAGGGTATAAATCTTTAAGATACTTGCTATATATAGAATTCATCGTTAGATATGCGGGGTCTTTATTTACAAGTATTTTATTTGGATTTTTTAAAAAATCTGAACAACGTTCTTTACTAGAAAAATAAGATCTTCTAAAAACATTTTTTGCATAATAATCAAAATCTAATTTTTTAAAACCAAAAAGTTGATTTTCTATTTTTTTAAAAATTGGTGCATGTTGTGATTTAGGGACATTATAATAATACATTTCAAGCATAGATGAAAAAAGCTCTTGATCGACCTGGGGATTATAATCTTTATAAAAATCTTTGGCAATTTTTTTAAGCTTTCTTAGGGCAATAAGTCTTTCTTTTTTATCCTTGGGAAGCGCATTTATTCTATTTTTCATAGTATAAGAAAAAGACATTATTTCGGATCCTTGAAATATAGCTTCAGTAAGATACGTTCTATTTAAGGCGATTCTTTTATTATCAGAGTAGGCATTCTCTATATTGCCTAAAACATTAGAGTATTTTGCTTTAGTTGATGAGTCACTTTTTTCTACCCAATACCTAAACCGATCTTCAATTACTGATTTTTTTTTATAGACCCCCATGCTTTTTAATCCTTTAGATTGACCAATAAAATATTTCCAGTAATTAGAAGTGCTAGCATATTTTGAAGCATATTGAATTTTAATTTTTTTATCATCATCCATACCAGCCTTCATGATTGCTAGCTTTTCAGATCTTATATCAACTATTGTTGGATTGGTAATATCTAAGGCTTCTTTAACACCAAATGAAGTTAAGTATCTTTTTGTTCTGCCAGGGTATCCCATTATCATTGTGTAGTCTTCATTTTCCACTCCATCTAATTGTATTGGAAGATGGTGTTTAGGTTTATATGGGATATTGTCAATTGAGTATTTAGCTGGAGAGCCATCTGGAGCCATATAAACTCTTAACAAAGAAAAATCTCCAGTATGACGTGGCCACATCCAATTATCAGTATCTCCACCAAATTTACCGATAGATGAAGGAGGCGCGCCTACTAATCGAACATCACTAAATGTTTCAAAAATTAAAAGATAAAAATCATTTCCTCCAAAAAAAGACTTTACCCTAGCTGTATAAGTTGTAGAATCTGTATATTCTTTAACAATAGATTTAGAAATTTCAGAGATTTTTTTTGATCTTTCTGCCTCAGTCATGCTATTGCTGATCTCCTTATTTATTCGATTTGTTACATCCTCAATACTTATCAAAAATGTAGCGCTTAAATTATCATTTTTTAATTCTTCAGTATTACTCATAGCCCAAAAGCCATCATTAAGATAATCATTTTGAACATTTGAATGAGTTTGAATAACATCTAGAGCACAGTGATGATTTGTAAGCATTAAACCTTCAGATGATATCATTTCAGCTGTACAGCTTCCCCAATTTAAGGCTACTACAGCATCTTTTAGTGAAGATTGATTTATACTATAGATGTCCTCTGCTGTAATTTTCAAGCCTTTAGATTGCATATCCTCCTCATTAACTAATTTTAATAATTGAGGAAGCCACATACCTTCATCCGCTATCAAAGGTTTTGAGAGGAAAATTGATAATAATATGAATATAATTTTCTTTAACATAGAAAGTTTTTTTAAATAGATTTTCATACAAAGATAAGTTAAATTAATCAGTAGATTTTAAATCCATTTAATTAAACTTTAATGTATTTTTGTTAAGATATGACAGAGGAATTAAAAATAAGAATTAATAAATTCTTAAGTGAGGTTGGGTATTGTTCAAGAAGAAAAGCTGATGTTTTAATAGAACAAGCCAGAATAAAAATTAATGGTAAAATCGCTGTCATGGGACAGAAAATCATAGGCGATGAAACAATAGAGGTTAATGGTAAAAAAGTTCAGATTGGTAAAAAGAAAAATGTATATATAGCATTTAATAAACCTATTGGGATAGTTTGTACAACTGACCAAAAAAGAGAAAAAAACAATATTATAGACTACATTAATTACCCAAGTAGGATTTTTCCAATTGGAAGATTAGATAAACCATCTGAGGGATTAATTTTTTTAACTAATGATGGGGATATTGTAAATAAGATTTTACGAGCTAATAACCATCATGAAAAAGAATATCACGTTGAGGTAAGTAAACCTATAACAAAAGAGTTTATTAAAGAAATGGGGGAAGGGGTTCCTGTTTTAGAAACAGTTACTCAAAAATGCTTTGTTAAGCAGACGGGTAAAAAAACATTTAAAATTATTTTAACCCAAGGATTAAACAGACAAATTAGAAGGATGTGTGAGTATTTTGATTATAGAGTTGTTGCACTTAAAAGAGTTAGGATAATGAATATAAAATTAGATATTCCTGTAGGAGAATACAGAGATTTTACAGCTGCGGAGTTAAATCAAATTAACCAATCAGTTCAAAACTCTATCAAAACGTTTAAGCAAAAAGATTAAATAAAATAGTTTAAACAGCGCTATCTTTTATTTTGAAATTTTATTAAAAATTGCATCCCATAATTTTTCGCGCGCAATTAAACAAACAATAGCAGTTTCTTCTACTTCCCTCCATTTTTTATCGTCTTGACCACATAAATCAGAAATTAATTGAAAGGCCAAAGGCCCATGCTCACCACCATCTAGCTCAATGTGTCTCTCTAAATAGTATATAAATTTACTTAATGTGTTTTCAGAATTTAAGTCCTCTACAATTGCTGTAAACATATCAGGAATTAAGTCTTCTCTACCAAATGTAAATGCTGCAGCAATTTTGTGAATCTCATTTGTGTCGATAATTGAAAATGTTGTCTGTAAAAAGCTATCAATATCTTGATTTCCACTACTAACCAATTTATCATCAATACTATTTACAAAATCCTTAATTTTTTCTGTACTTGCCCCACATTCTTCCATAGCACCTAAGTACATTTCAAAATGCGAAGAGGGGTTACCCTGCTCATCAAGATCACTCTCTTCCTCTAAAACTATAGAGTTTACTAGTCTTCTTATTTTATTATCTCCAATAGGCTTCCAAGGTGCTTTAGTGCAGGTTAATTGATCTTGCATAGCTTTTAAAAGTGACATAAAGTCCCAGACTGCATATGCGTGATACTCCATCATAACACCAATATGCTTTAATGAGTTTAGTGATTTATAAAGCGGGTGCTCAACAATATTATTTCTATATTTAGATATATTGTTGTTAATTGTATTTATTCTTGCGTTCATTTATTTTTTGTGAATTGGTACTGAGGAGCATGCCTCCCCAAACATTAGTGATTTAACAGCTGGTTGCATTTTTTTTGTGATTGCGACATATATTTTTTCATGGATTTTTAAGTTCCCGCAACCTTTAATGATTACTCTTTTATCTTTAAACTCGTGAATATCTAGTTCTTCTATAATCTCTATAAAAAGCAGATTAAAAACCTGCTCTTTATTTCCATAAAAGTTTATTAAGTTGTTTTTTTCTAAATAGCTTGTAACTAGCATATATGCCCACATTGGAATTATACTATTTGAAGAGCAAAATAAGGCTAAAACATCGCCCCTATACTTGGACCAATTATGATCTTTAAGTGATTCTCGAAAGTATTTCTCTTTAAGAATTAAGCCCTCAAACAAGAAATCTTTAATGTCAAGTTCAGTTATTATACCTTTAGGGGCATAGTCTTCTAAATCAAGATTTATAATTCCACTTTTAGCAATTTTATTTATAATTTCATTATTCATTATAACATTCCAAGCTCTAATTTAGCCTCATCACTCATCATCTCTTTTGTCCAAGGTGGCTCAAATACAATATTTACTTTGGCATCATTAATTTTATTAATAGCCTTAACTTTTTCTTCAACTTCGGCGGGAAGACTTTCAGCAACAGGGCAATTTGGAGATGTTAGTGTCATTTCAATGCGCACATCACCTATATCGCTAACCTCAACATCATATATTAACCCTAGTTCATAAATATTTACAGGAATTTCAGGGTCATATATTGTGCATATAACCTTTACAATTTCTTCTCCAAGCTCTTCTATTTCTGTATTTGATATCATAAGCGTTATTTTAGTGCTAGAGCGTATATTTTTATTTTTTTAATCATTGATGTAAGTCCATTTGCTCTTGTCTGCGAAAGCTGCTCATTAAGGCCAATTTTTTTAATAAAATCTAACTTAGCATTAATTATATCATTTGGCTTTTGATGAGAAAGCACTCTAATTAAAATAGCAATAATGCCCTTGGTCATTATAGCGTCACTATCTGCAGTAAATACAATATTATTATCTTTTTTTTTTGCATTTAACCATACTTGTGACTGACACCCAGTGATGATATTTTCTAATGTTTTTTCTGATTCATCAATTTTTGGTAATGATTTGCCAAGATCAATTAGATAGTCATATTTATCAATCCAATTATCAAATAACTTAAATTCTTCTATAATTTCTTGTTCTATTTTGCTTATTGAAGTATTCATTTTACAAGAGCATTTTTTTTGCTTTATTTATAGCAATTATGCAAGAATCTATTTCTTCAAATGTATTGTAATAAGCAAAAGATATTCTAGCTGTACCTGGAACACCAAACCTGGCCATTACTGGCTGAGTGCAGTGATGCCCAGTTCTAATAGCCACTCCCATCTTATCAAGTAAAACCCCCAAGTCGTAGTGATGAATTCCTTTTATGTTAAAAGAGATAATTGCTGATTTTTTCTCTGAAGTTCCAATAATATCTAAACCTTTTATTTCTAAAAGTTTTTCAGTAGCATATTGAAGTAGCTTATCTTCATGATTGCTAATTTCCTGTAAACCAATTTCCTGAATTAGATTAATAGATTTTTTAAATGCAATTACACCTGCAATATTTGGTGTTCCAGCCTCAAATTTATGTGGTAGGGGGGCGTATGTTGATTTATAGAGCTCAACCTTTTCGATCATCTCACCACCGCCTTGATAAGGAGGAAGAGAGTTTAGTATCTTTTCTTTTCCATATAATACACCAACTCCAGTTGGTCCAAAAAGCTTATGTGCAGAAAAACAATAAAAATCTACATCTAAATCCTGCACATCCACCTTCAGATGAGCCGCAGCCTGAGCGCCATCAATTAAAACCTTAGCATTTTTATCATGACTTAATTGGATAATTTCTTTGACGGGATTTATAGTTCCTAAACTATTTGAAATATGTGTAATAGCAACAATTTTAGTTTTATTAGAGATAATCTCTTTAAAATGCATCATGTCTAGATTACCTTTATCATCGATTTGAACCACCTTTAGATTTGCTCCGGTTTTTTGACAACACATTTGCCATGGAACAATATTAGAATGATGCTCCATTTCAGAAATTATTACCTCATCTCCTTTTTGCAATTGATCTTGAAAACAAGTTGAAACTAAATTAATTGAATCAGTCGTTCCTTTTGTGAAAATAATTTCATGACTAAATTCTGCATTAAGAAACTGCTGAACTTTATCCCTACACTTCTCAAAATTATCAGTGGATATTTGACTAAGGTGGTGAACACCTCTATGAATATTGCTATTCTCTTCTTCATAATATTTGGTTATTTCATCAATTACCTCTTTGGGCTTTTGAGTTGTAGCGGCATTGTCAAAGTAAATTAGTGGACTGCTATTTACGGTCACATTTAGTAATGGAAAACGGTCTCTTATATTGCTTTTTTTATTCATGCTTTAAAAGCTTAAATCAACATTTAGTTTTTTAGAGATTAAATCTTTAGCAACATCATATAAATAAGGGATACTAATTTTATTAAGAGCATCAGAAGCAAAGGCATAAGTTAAAATAGCTTTTGCATCTTGCTTAGATATGCCCCTGGTATTCATATAGAAAATAGCATCTTCATCTAATTGTCCAATTGTACAGCCATGGCTACACTTAACATCATCTGCATATATTTCTAATTGAGGCTTGCTATTTATTGATGAATCATCACTCAAGAGCAAATTGTTATTAGCTTGAAAGGCATTAATTTTTTGAGCATCTGGCCTAACCATAATCTTACCATTAAATACTCCTTTTGATTTGCCTAAATAAATTCCTTTATATAATTCATTACTTTCACAATTCGCCTTTAAATGATCCATATATGTATGATTATCTGCAAATTCTGAATTATCTAAAATTACAACTCCATTCATATTACTCTCACATCTTTCTCCGTTTTGAGAAAAATTCAGATTATTTCTTGTAAATGCTCCTCCAAATAACAATGTGTTAAATGTAGAATTACTTCCTGTTTCTTGATTAATATTTGTATTATCTACTATAATCTGAGATTCATTATTGTTTTGTAGTTTGTTAAATTCAATAATTGCTTTTTCCTCAAGATTAATATTAGTAAACATATTACTAAAACATAAATTAGTGCTTAGATTCTTAACTTGTTCTATAATCTTAATACTTGAGTTTTTCTTTACTATTATCTCATTTCTATATTGAGCAAGGTTCTCTGATTTATTTTTTGTTAAGAATAAGATTTCTAATGGCTTATCTACAATTGTATTTTCACTAACAGTAATATTATATCCATTTTCAGCAAGAGCAGCATTTAAAGCTGTAATAGCATCATTATATTTAGGGGAATGGTCTATATTTTTTTCAATTTTCACCCCAGATATAGTGGGTTTTTGGTAAAGCTCCCCATTTAAAAAAACTACTTTATTATCTAAATCCAAACTATTATTTTTGATTTCTTGATCAGTAATTTCCTCACCTTGATTTTCAATTTCAAAATTATTAGCTATAATTTTTTTTAAAGAAGTGTATTTCCACTCTTCATTCTTTAGCGAGGGAAATCCTAAATCTATAAACTTTGAATAAGCTGTTTTGTTAGATACTTTGTCAGTGCCCCTATTTGTATATTGTTCAATTTTCTCTAAGAGCCCCATTTCTCATCAGCTAATTTAGTTATCCAATCATATCCTTTTTCCTCTAATTGATGAGCTAGTTCTTTTCCTCCTGATTTAATAATTCTTCCATTATGAAGAACATGTACGTAATCGGGAACTATATAATCTAGAAGGCGTTGATAATGCGTAATTACTATAGTAGCATTATTACTGTTTTTAAGTTTATTAACCCCATTTGCGACTACTTTTAAAGCATCAATATCAAGTCCAGAATCAGTTTCATCTAGTATTGCTAGCTTTGGCTCTAACATTGCCATTTGAAAAATTTCATTTCTCTTTTTCTCTCCTCCAGAAAACCCTTCATTCATATTTCGAGATAAATATCCAGGCTTCATATTAAGTAGATCCATTTTTTCCCGCATTTTCCCTAATAGGTCCTTTGCAGGCATAGGGTCAAGTCCAAGGACTTTTCTTTTTTCTGTAATAGCTGCTTTAATAAAGTTTGACACAGAGATACCCGGTATTTCTACTGGATATTGAAAAGAAAGAAACACTCCTTTATGAGCTCTTTGATCTGGATCTAGATCTAATAAATCGTCATCATCAAATAAAATAGACCCCGAACTCACTTCATAAGTTTCATCTCCAGCTATAACAGAGGATAAAGTACTTTTTCCAGATCCGTTTGGTCCCATTATTGCATGAACCTCACCACTATTTACAGAAAGATTTATTCCTTTGAGTATTTCTACTCCATCAACTTCTGCTTTTAAATTTTCAATTTTTAACATATAATATTATTTATCCAACACTACCTTCTAAACTAATTTCTAATAATTTTTGTGCTTCTACTGCAAACTCCATTGGTAATTGATTAAGCACATCTTTACAATAACCATTAACTATAAGTGCAATTGCTTCTTCTGTTCCAATACCTCTTTGGTTACAATAAAATATTTGATCCTCACCTATCTTAGATGTGGTTGCCTCATGTTCAACTTGTGAACTGCTATTTTTCACCTCAATGTATGGGAATGTATGAGAGCCACAACTATCACCCATAAGTAATGAGTCGCATTGTGAAAAGTTTCTAGAGTTTTTTGCCCCTTTTGATATTTGAACTAATCCTCTATAGCTACCATTGCTTTTGCCAGCACAAATCCCTTTAGCAATTATTGTGCTTTTTGAGTTTTTACCCAGATGAATCATTTTTGTTCCAGTGTCAGCTTGTTGAAGGTTATTTGTTACGGCTACAGAAAAGAATTCTCCAATAGAGTTGTCTCCTTTTAAAATACATGAAGGGTATTTCCATGTTACGGCAGAACCTGTTTCAACCTGAGTCCATGAAATTTTAGCCTTTTCATGACAAATCCCTCTTTTTGTTACAAAGTTAAAAACCCCTCCTTTACCATCCTTGTTACCTGGATACCAGTTTTGAACTGTAGAGTATTTTATTTCCGCATTATCCATAGCAATAAGTTCAACCACTGCCGCGTGTAATTGATTTTCATCTCTTTGAGGAGCAGTACAGCCTTCTAAATAACTAACATAACTTCCTTCGTCAGCAATTAGTAGTGTTCGCTCAAATTGTCCGGTACCAGCTTCATTTATTCTAAAATAAGTTGATAGTTCCATAGGGCATTTAGACCCTTTTGGGATATAACAAAAAGATCCATCTGAAAATACCGCAGCATTAAGTGCAGAGAAAAAATTATCTCTAGCAGGAACAACTGTTCCTAAATATTTTTGAACTAGCTCTGGGTGTTCTTTTATTGCTTCTGAAATGGAACAAAAGATTATTCCAAGATCAGCAAGTTTAGATTTAAAAGAAGTAGCAACAGAAACACTATCCATAACAATATCAACAGCTACTCCTGAAAGTCTTTTTTGCTCGTTCAATGAAATGCCAAGCTTATCAAATGTTTTTTTGAGTTCCGGGTCTAAATCATCCAGACTATCTAATTTCTTTTTTTGTTTTGGAGCAGAGTAGTAAATTATATCTTGATAATTAGGCTTTGGATAATTAACATTGGCCCAATCTGGCTCCTCCATTTCCAGCCAAGTATTGTATGCTTTTAATCGATATTCTAACATCCATGCAGGCTCCTCTTTTTTCTTTGAAATAAGGCGAACAACATCCTCACTTAATCCTTTTGCTATTGTGTCAGACTCTATATCTGTTGTAAACCCATACTTATATTCTGTTGAGGTTACCTTTTCTAATAATTCGTCTTCAGACAATTCTTCTTGTTTCATATTTAAATTAGGATCTTAAAGTGAAAAACTTTCTCCACAACCACATGTCCTACTAGCATTTGGGTTGTTAAAAACAAACCCTTTACCATTTAGTCCATCAGAAAACTCTAATGTGGTTCCAACTAAGTAAAGAAAACTTTTTTTATTTATGAGTAATTGTATTTCATTATCTTTTATTAATTCATCATCATCATTTTTAGCATTATCAAAATCTAACTTATAACTTAATCCAGAACACCCTCCGCTCTCAACGCCTACGCGAACAAAGTTTTTATCTTCTTTTTCTTGTTGCATTATATGAAGAAGTCTATCTCTAGCAGAATCACTAATATTAATCATCTATGAATTTTTACAGATACTTTTGCAAATTTACAAAATGAATTACATATAATGAGTATCTTTACCACATGACTTTAATAGATGACAAAAGTATTAATACAACACCTATTTCATCACTTGGTGAGTTTGGATTAATAGAAAGATTAACTAAAGATTTTACGTGTGAAAACAATACAACGCATAAAGGTATTGGCGATGACTGTGCTGTTTTAAAAGGAGAAAAGAACTATAGACTTTTAAGCACAGATATGTTGGTAGAAGGCGTTCATTTTGATCTTGCTTATGCACCCTTAAAACATCTTGGCTTTAAAGCTATTGCTGTTAATGTTTCAGATATATGCGCAATGAATGGAAATGCTAGTCAAGTAACAGTTAGTATTGCTGTTTCTAATAGATTTAGCGTAGAAGCACTAGATGAATTGTATTTGGGAATTAAGTTAGCATGTAAAGAATATCATGTTGACTTGGTAGGTGGAGATACAACCTCCTCATTATCAGGGCTTGTAATTAGTGTTTCAGTTTTAGGAGAAGTTGTAAAGAAAAAAATCACATATAGGAGTGGCGCTAAGATTAACGACTTATTGGTTGTAACAGGCGATTTAGGAGCTTCCTATTTTGGATTACAACTTTTAAAAAGAGAAAAAGAAATTTTCAAAGAAAACCCGAGTATTCAGCCAGATCTTAGTGGACACGACTACGCTCTTAAGCGCCAACTAAAGCCAGAAGCTCCAATTAAATATTTAAAAATTCTAGATGAGCTTTCTATAACGCCAACATCTATGATTGATATTTCTGATGGATTATCTTCGGAAGCATTACATATTTCAAAATCATCTGATGTTGGAGTAAGTCTTTATGAAGACAAAATACCTGTTGACTATTCAATAATGAATTTAGCTACTGAATTTAATTTGAATCCAATCTCCTGCGCCTTGTCTGGTGGAGAAGACTATGAGTTATTATTTTCAATAAGTCAAAATGACTATGAAAAATTAAAAAAAGATCCTGATTTTACAATAGTTGGTCATATTACTGATATTTCAGAAGGAAATAATTTTATTACTAAAGATGGAAGCGTTCACCCTTTAACCGCTCAAGGATGGGATAGTACGAAAGAACAGTAGTAAAAGGTTTTTAATTTAGTTTTTATATATTTCAATATGAAAAGATTGAAGTTTTTTATAATATTATTTTGGATGTTGTTTACTAAAAGCTATGATGCATATTGTACTTTTCAGCATACTCCTGATTTGTCAAAAGAAGCTAATCCTTTAGTTTCAGTATTAGGATTTAACTGGTTCTGGCTTTTACTTGTAATAGGAATATTAACTATCTACACTTGCTACACCTTATACCTAATATCATTTAAACCTGTTAAACTTTATCCAGTAGAAAAAGAATATTCATTTAGTAATTTCATTGCATATATATATTTTGGCAAGAAAAGTAATTTACTTTCAATGCTCTACAAATTACCGTCATTAAAAGACAAAAGAATTCATTACTCTCTTGGCAATATACTGGTAAGGTATTTAGTTTTTGCAGGCTTAGTTTCAACAATTATGTGGCTCTTAATAAATAATTC
>CAYNGO010000001.1:0-31379 GCA_964397025.1 uncultured Weeksellaceae bacterium | reverse complement strand
ATTTAGTTTTTGCAGGCTTAGTTTCAACAATTATGTGGCTCTTAATAAATAATTCTGAATTTTACAGAGATATTCATAATCACTTAGTTGTTTATGGGATTCTTATCTCTGGAACGTTTATGATAATGTATAATTATTATAAAACGAATTACAAAAGATATCAGATGTCATAAAATAAAAGACCTTAAATTAAGAGGTCTTTTATTGCTTGAAGAATGAAAAGTCTTGCCTTGAATTTATAAATAATGGATAGTTGCTGATTAGCCTCTCATTAAATACTCTATCTCATCAAGCTCTATAGGAATATTACCCATCAAATCTAATGGCTTGTTATCAGTAACGAGAATATCATTTTCTAACCTTATTCCAAGTCCTTCTTCTTGAATATATATTCCAGGCTCGCATGTAAAAACCATACCTGACTTCATAGGCGTACTTGTGTCACCAACATCATGAACGTCTAGTCCTAAAGAATGAGAAGTACCATGCATAAAATACTTTTTATATAATGGGTTTTTAGGATCTTGATTTTTAACATCATGCATGTCAAATAATCCGAGTTTAATTAATTCTTCTTGCATAAGTTTAATAACTTCTTGCTGCATTTTTTTGTGATCTGTTCCAGGTCGCAGCATGTTAGTTGCTTCTTTCATTACTCTTAGAACCGCATTATACACATCTCTTTGTCTTGATGAAAACTTACCGTTAACAGGAACTGTTCTTGTAAGATCAGATGCGTAGTTGGCATATTCAGCACCAAAGTCCATTAATAAGATATCTCCATCTAAACACTTTTTGTTATTATCAATATAATGAAGAACACATGAATCTATTCCAGAGCCAATTATTGGTTGATATGCAAATCCGGCTGATCTATTTGACAGGAATTCATGCATCAGCTCTGCTTCAATCTCATACTCCATTATTCCTGGCTTAATAAGCGGAAGAATCCTTCTTAATCCCTTATCTGTAATGTTACAGGCATGTTGAATTAGCGCGACCTCTAAATCAGATTTTATAAATCTTAACTCATGCATAATAGGAGCAATCTCTTTAATTTCTTTATTTGGAAATTGAGATATCATAGTTTCTCTAAATCTATCATCACGAGTTTGAACCTCAGAGGTTGATCGGCTATGCATGTTTTTATTTAAGTATATTTTTTCTAAAACGGTAATTTCATTGTGAATTATTTTTTCCATTTCTGTAAGCCAATATACTTGTTGAATTCCTGAGTTTTTATTTGCTTTTTCTTTTGTGAGCTTTGCGCCTTCCCAGATAGCAATATGTTCATTAGTTTCTTTTAAAAATAAAATCTCTTTTATAAGATCATTGTGTTTTATCATCACAAAAACACTTTCTTCTTGATCAACACTTGTTAGCCAAAATAAATCACTGTTTTGCTTAAAAGGCATAGTTCCATCTGAGTTAGTTGGCATAACGTCATTGGAATTGAAAATAGCAATTGATTTATTATCTAGCTTTCTGGATAGTAATTCTCTATTGCGAATAAATAAGTTAGAGTCTAATGTAGTGTATTTCATTATAAAATTTCTTTTTACAAAGATATTAAAATACTTATTTTATCAATAATCATTCTGAATTACTAAATAATGTTGTTTTTGTGGTATACGAGTCATACCTTTGTCTAACAATAATTATCATATACATGAAATTATCTTCTATAGTTAGAAAATTTATTATGGCCTTATCGGGCCTCTTTTTAATTATTTTTCTAATAACCCATTTGATAATTAATTCATTTACATTATCCTCTTCTAAAGATTTGTTTAATGATGCCGCTCACTTTATGGCAACAAATCCTGTAATATATTTAATGCAGTATGTTTTAGCATTAGGATTTATTATACATATTGGAATGGGTATTAAGTTAACTATCCAGAATAAACTAGCTAGGCCAAAAAACTATGCGTTTAATCAATCACATAAAAATGCTGATCTTTCATCAAGATCTATGATAATTTCTGGGGGTTTAGTTTTGGTTTTTTTAGTATTGCATTTGAGGGATTATTTTTATGAACTAAAATTTATTGGATTGCCAGAAGGAATAACAGATTACGACTTAGTCGTTAATTTATTTTCTAATCCACTTTATACAGCAGTATATGTTGTTTCTTTTATTGTACTGGGCTTTCATTTAAATCATGGATTTAAATCAGCATTTCAATCAGTAGGAGCTAATCATAAAAAGTACAATCCAAGCATTAAAATTGCAGGAACCTTATACAGTGTTTTGATTTCACTTGGATTTTCTACAATCGCTATATTTCATTTTATTAATCAATATCCTTTTAAGTAAATGATTTTAGATTCCAAAACACCAGAAGGTCCAATAAAGGATAAGTGGACAAATCATAAAAACAACATTAATGTTGTTGGTCCTGCGAACAAAAGAAATATTGATATTATAGTTGTAGGAACTGGTTTGGCTGGTGGTTCTGCATCAGCTTCATTAGCTGAGATGGGGTATAATGTTAAGTCATTTTGCTACCAAGACTCCCCAAGAAGAGCTCATTCAATAGCTGCTCAAGGAGGAATTAATGCTGCAAAAAATTACCAAAATGATGGTGACTCTATATACAGATTATTCTACGACACTGTAAAGGGCGGTGATTACAGAGCAAGAGAGGCAAATGTTTATAGATTAGCTGAGGTTTCAGTTAACATTATAGACCAATGTGTTGCACAGGGAGTTCCTTTTGCTAGAGATTATGGTGGATTACTTGATAATAGATCTTTTGGAGGCGTATTGGTTTCAAGAACATTTTATGCTAGAGGACAAACAGGACAGCAGCTTTTGCTTGGTGCATATTCGGCTATGAATCGACAGATTGCTAAAGGTAAGATATCAATGTATAATAGGCATGAAATGGTGGAGCTTGTTAAGGTAGATGGTAAAGCTCGTGGTATTATTGCAAGAAATTTAATAACTGGTGATCTTGAGAGGCATTCTGCACATGCAGTTGTTATAGCAAGCGGAGGGTATGGAAATGTCTTCTTTTTATCAACTAATGCTATGGGTTCAAATGCTACAGCTGCATGGAAAATTCATAGAAATGGAGCTTTTTTTGCTAATCCATGCTATACTCAGATACATCCTACTTGTATACCGAGATCTGGAGAAAATCAATCTAAGTTAACATTAATGTCTGAATCACTTAGAAATGATGGAAGAATTTGGGTTCCTAAAAACTTAAAGGATGCTGAATTAATACGTCAAAAAAAGCTAAAGCCAACTGAGTTACAAGAGGAGGATAGAGATTATTATTTAGAAAGAAGATATCCAGCTTTTGGAAATTTAGTACCAAGAGACGTAGCTTCTAGAGCAGCTAAAGAACGTTGTGACGCTGGACATGGAGTTAATTTTACTGGTGAAGCGGTATATCTTGATTTTTCAGCAGCAATTCAGAGATATGGAAATGAAAAAGCACTTATACTTGGTATAAAAGATCCGAATCTTGAAAAAGTTATTGAACTTGGAGAAGCGGTTGTTAAAGAAAAGTATGGTAATTTATTTCAGATGTATGAAAAAATTGTTGCAGAAAACCCATACAAAACACCCATGATGATTTACCCCGCTGTTCATTATACCATGGGAGGGGTTTGGGTAGACTATAATCTTATGACAACTATACCTGGATGTTATTGTATTGGTGAGGCTAACTTTTCTGATCATGGAGCAAACAGGTTAGGAGCATCAGCTCTAATGCAAGGTTTAGCTGATGGCTATTTTGTTCTTCCTTATACAATTGGAGATTATTTAGCTAGTGATATTAGAACAGGACCTATTTCAATTGAAGCTAAGGAGTTTGAAATTGCCGAGCAAAAAGTCTCTTCAACAATTGATAAATTAATAAGCATTAAAGGAGACAAGACGGTTGATTATTTCCATAAGAGACTTGGAAAGATTATGTGGGAATTTGTTGGAATGGCTAGAAGTGAAAGTGGTTTAAAGCATGCAATAAAAGAGATTAAAGATATTCGTGATGAATTTTGGACAAGTGTTAATATTCCTGGAGAAAAGAATGAGCTAAATCAAGAGCTTGAAAAAGCAGGTCGGGTTGCAGATTTTTTAGAGCTTGGAGAGCTTTTTGCTAAAGATGCGTTAGAGAGAACAGAATCTGCAGGAGGTCATTTTAGAGAAGAATCACAAACAAAAGAAGGAGAGGCCTTAAGAAACGATAACGATTTTGCATTTACCTCTGCTTGGGAATTTGTGGGAGAGCCTTCTGAGGCAATATTACATAAAGAACATCTAGAATTTAATGATATAGAACTTAAACAACGCTCTTATAAATAGATTTTATGGATTTAACATTAAAAGTTTGGAGACAAAAAAATAGTAAGGCAAAAGGCAAGATAGAAACATATAATATTACTGAGATTTCTGAACATTCATCATTCTTAGAAATGATGGATGTTTTAAATAATAAATTGATTAATGATGGAATTGAGCCTATTGCATTTGATCATGATTGTAGAGAGGGTATTTGCGGGATGTGTTCAATGTATATAAATGGACAGGCTCATGGTCCTGACAGAGGAACAACTACATGCCAATTACATATGCGTTCTTTCAACGACGGTGAAACAATTTATATTGAACCTTGGAGATCTAAATCAATGCCTGTAATTAAGGATTTAGTTGTAGATAGAAGTGCCTTTGATAGAATACAACAGGCTGGAGGGTTTGTATCGGTTAATACTTCTGGTAATACTCAAGATGCAAATGCTGTACCTATTCCTAAAGCTAATGCTGACAAGGCATTTGATGCTGCTGCATGTATTGGCTGTGCCGCATGCGTAGCGACTTGTAAAAACTCATCTGCCATGCTCTTTGTTGCAGCTAAAGTGTCGCAGTACTCATATCTTCCCCAGGGTGAAGTTGAAGCTAAAGATCGTGTTGTTAATATGGTCAATCAAATGGATAAAGAAGGATTTGGAAATTGTACTAACACAGGAGCTTGTGAAGTTGAATGCCCTAAAGGTATTTCGCTAGAATATATAGCTAGAATGAATAGAGAATATATCTCAGCAACAATAAGCTCAGAAAAAAAATAATTAATTTTTCAAAGTGAATGAGTATTTAAAAATATCACTTTTACAGATAGATCTCTTTCATAAGAATAAGAAAAAAAACCTATCAAAGATTGATAGTATAGTTTGTGATATAGAGAATACAGACATTATATTACTTCCAGAAATGTTTAATACTTCATTTTGTCCATTTGATATTTCTTTAGCAGAAGAGACTAATGGAGAAACAGTTGCATGGATGAAATCTCTTTCTAAGAAGAAAGCATGTGCAGTTGCTGGAACTCTAATGATTACAGAAAATAATAAAATATACAATAGATTAATATGGATATCAAAAGATGGATCACAGCACAGCTATGATAAACGTCATTTATTTTCACTTATAAAAGAACAAAAAACTATCTCAAAAGGAGATAAAAGAAAAATTATCATTGAAGAGGGCTGGCGCATATGTCCATTGATTTGTTACGATCTAAGATTTCCAGTTTTTTGTAGAAATAATGATGACTATGATGTGTTAATTTTCTTATCCAGTTGGCCAGAAAAAAGAATAGATGCCTGGAACACATTATTAAAAGCAAGAGCTATTGAAAATCAATGTTTCTCAGTTGGAATAAATAGAGTAGGTAAGGATAATTCTGATATTTATTTTTCTGGCTCATCATCCGTATACGATGCTTTTGGAAAAAACCTATTAAATCTTGGAGATAAGATTGATGTTGTTAAGAGTATTACTATATCAAGAGATGATCTGCAACTAAAAAGAAGACAGATGAACTTCTTACAAGATAGAGATAATTTTACTATTCACTAATAGCCCAGTTAACTTCTAAATCCCAATTAGTTCTTATATTAACAGGCTTCTCATAAAAGTAAACCTTTTCAGGTTGTTGTTTAATTGCAAAGCTACCCGTGTCCCAAATATGATTATTATTATCATCTATTATTAGATACAAAGTGTATTCTCCAGCAGGAATATTATTTATTATATATGGGCTTTTTGAAAAAAAGTCTTCTTTATACAGCTTGTCACCTTTATAAAGTTGAATAATAATATTCGTATCCAGATTACTTTCAATATTAAGGCTTCCAGTTAATTTACTTTCAACTTGCTCTAATGTATCTGTAGTTTTTATTGTATCTTTTTTATATAATGGGTCTGACATATATATAATTAAATTACTGTCTTTTCCAGAATATATTAACTCATTTTTAAAACCAATTTCATCCCCTTCTTGATACGTAAAGTCTAAACCTGAAATAGAAAATATGTTATATTTTAAATCATTAATGTTTCCAAAACTGAAGTAGCCCTCGTCGTTACTTTTAGTAATGTAGGTGGGTTTAGATTTAAAGCTTAGACTATCTATAAGAGATTCTTTATGTAAAAATACCCAAGTATTTTTTTTTGGTTCTAAAGTTTTAGCATCAATCAATTTCCCTTTTATGGTAAGGGTATCTATTTGTTCAGAAGTAGAAAACAGGTATTCAAGGTTTTTTAATATATTTCCCTCATTCACATCTTTAATACAGTTATTTAAAATTAATGAATAAGTAGTGTTATCTTTTAAAGTATCATCTAAAAAAAGAGTTAGTTCTTTATTTTTAATCTTATGTTTAATCTCCCCTTTTAATAATGGAGATATAAAAAAAAAGTCATTCCAATTATTGGCAGCTATATTTTCATCAAAATAAAATGTAATTTTTTTCTCTTTAAAGTTTATAGCTTTTGAAGGCGGATATATTTTAGCAAGATTTGGCGCGCTTGTGTCTTTTTCCCCACCATCAGGCATGATAATATTGGCACAACTGGATAAAAACAAAACAGTTAGTATACAGTAAAAATATATTTTCATATAATAAAGATTAGTTTTATTCTTAAATAAATATGGTTTAACCACACTTACTATATCCGCAACTAACACACTTTAAGCAGCCTTCCTCATAAATAAGTCCTTGGTCTCCACATTCATTACAAGTACGGTCGTTCACTTTAGTACCATCAGCAATGAATGTTTTTAAAGCCCTTACAACACCACTTTTCCAGGTATTAATATTTTCATCATATAGATTCATTGTACTTATTAATTCAACAACATATGGCAGCGGCATACCGTGTCTCAAAACTCCAGAGATCAATTTTGCGTAATTCCAAAATTCCTTATCAAATGATCTTGAAAGCCCCCCCATAGTTACTTTATAACCCTCCTTGTCTTCGTATTGAAAGTCATATTGAGTTGTGTTATCTTCTTTTCTATTTTTAATAACCCATCCATATTCTATTTGTGGAGGAACAGAAAAAACATCCTCCGTTTTACCAGTAAAAATTTCGTATGGCCTCCCGTTAATTAATCCAACAACAGCAATCCATTTTTCTTTATTATTTTGAAATCTCACAACTTTTGCGTCAATTTTTTTAGGTCTTTCAGGGGCTTGAGTTTCTTTGAAATCTGCATTTATTTTTTCTTCTTTTTTCTCAGAGTCAACAGCTACTAATACTCCAGACCTGGACCCATCTCTATAAACCGTAATGCCCTTTAAACCCTCTTTCCAGCTATTTAGATATATTGATCCAACCTCCTCTAAAGACACATCATTAGGTAGATTTATTGTAGAACTAATGGAGTGGGTTACATATTTTTGAACAACAGCCTGCATTGTAACTCTTTTTTGCCAATTTATTTCTGGAGCAGTTGAACCGGCATATGGACTTTTAGATATATCGCTTTCTCCTGTTATTTCCATCCATTTTTTTAGTTTATGATGATAGACTGTGAATTCTTGCCACTTATCACCTAAATCATCTATAAAATCTACCTTTTCTTCAGCATCATGTTCATTTAGTTTTCTTCTTCTTTTATAATGAGTCATAAAGACAGGTTCAATTCCCGATGAGGTTTGTGCTAGCATGCTAAGTGTTCCAGTTGGAGCTACTGTACTGATGGAGATATTTCTTCTTCCAAACTTCATCATTCTTTCATAGACTGTTGGAAGTTCTTGTTTAAGCATTTGCACAAATTCTGAAGAGTTTTCAATTTCTTTATTAAAACCAACAAAACTTCCTCTTTCTAATGACATGTCAATAGAGCAATCAAACTCTGCGCGGCATTTTTCTTTCATTATTTTCTCTACAAAAGCTATTGCTTCGTCTGAATCAATTGAAAACCCTAGTGCTGCAATCATATCAGCTAAGGCAGTGAACCCTAATCCAGTTCTTCGTCCTTCTTTTCCAGTTTTCAATAGTAATTCCCAAGTCTCTTTTTCTACTTCTTTTATATTTTGAGGCTCATCATCTGTAGCGACTTTATTTAGTATTCTTTCTATAGCCTCTGTTTCAAGATCAACTAAATCATCCATTAATCTCTGAGATTCATATGTTGTTTTATAAAATTTATCTAAATTAAAAATCGCTTTATCAGTAAAAGGGTGTTCTACAAAATTATAGAGATTCAGAGCAATTAGTCTGCAACTATCACCACCCTGCATTGCAATTTCAGAGCAAGGATTTGTAGAAGTGTTTTTATATTCCGGATAAACTGAAGATGTTGAATACCAATGTTGCCTATCCCAAAAAATTAATCCTGGTTCTGCAGTGTGATGAGCACATTTAATAATTGTATTCCATAAATCTCTAGCATTTATTTCTTTTTTAAATTTTGGATCTTTAGAATCAATTGGCCATCTATGAGTATATTGATTGTTTTTTTCAACTGCCTCCATAAACTCATCAGATAAACGAATAGAAACATTAGCGCCGGTAACTTTAGTGAGATCTTGCTTAATAGTTATGAAATCCTCAATATCAGGATGAGCAATGTCCATTGTTAACATTAAAGCCCCTCTTCTTCCATTTTGAGCCACCTCACGAGTAGTATTAGAAAAACGATTCATAAAAGATACTGCTCCCGATGTGCTACCTGCTGCATTTGATACTTTAGCGCCAGAAGGCCTTAAGTTTGAAATATCAACACCAACACCACACCTTCTTTTAAAAAGCTGAGCTAGTTGTTGATCTGTATAAAAAACTCCTCCGTAAGAATCATGAAGTTCAGGTACAACTATACAGTTTGATAGTGAAGCTAATTTATAGTGGTTGCCTAATGAGCTCATAACACTTCCTTGCGGTACTATATATTTAAATTTTTTAAAAAAGTTATAGATTTTATCTTCATCTAAAACCTCACGCTCTTGCCCATATTTTGATAAAAACTTAGCACTGCCATTTAAGTTATATTTTAATCTATAATCATGCTCAATTCTTCCAAATTCTTTTGCCATTCTTCTATGCATACAGTCTGGAGAAATCTCAATAAAATCACCGGCAGAATCTTTCATAGCGTATTTATTCATCCAAGTAGTTGCCGCGAGTTCATCACCATTAAAATAATCAACTGAACATTTTAACGTGTCATCATAAGAATATTTTTTTTGGACAAGATCTTTTTTTAATTCACTTTTATCTTCTGCTAATAATGATTTCATATCTATCTAGATTATAATATTAAAAATTAAGATTTAATTGAGTTATTACAATTTTAAAAAATTATAAAATTTGCCATACACGAAAACCTAAACTTTGTTAACAGTTTTGTAAACAATTAATAATATAGAAAAGAGAATAAGGTTTTAAAGAATTATGATTCTAAAGAGGCTAATATGCTTTCAAATAAAGCAACTCCATCTGTATTTTTTAAATCAGATTCTGCTGCTCTTTCGGGATGAGGCATCATGCCAAATATATTTCTGTTTTTATTACAGATTCCTGCAATATTAGATAATGATCCATTTGGATTTGCAGAAGATTCAGTTTCGCCATTTTCATTACAGTATTGAAATATCACTTGATTATTTTCAAATAAACTATTAATAGTTTTTTCATCAGCAAAATACCTCCCCTCACCATGAGCTATAGGTATTTTTACAATATTTTTTTTGACTCTTTTTGTAACTAAAGTATCTTTATTTACAACTTTCAAGTTAACATTTTTACATATAAACTTATTACTAGTATTGTGTAATAAAGCTCCGGGTAGTAAGCCGCTTTCAGTAAGAATTTGAAATCCATTGCATATACCAATAACATAACCTCCTTTTTCTCCAAACTCAATTATTTTTTTCATTATAGGAGAGAATTTAGCTATGGCTCCTGAGCGTAAATAATCACCAAAAGAAAAGCCGCCAGGCAAAAAAATTACATCACAGCCTTTTAAATCAGTATCTTTATGCCAGAGCTCAACTACTTGTTTATTGATTGTATTTTCCAAAGCAAGAATAATATCTTTATCGCAGTTAGATCCTGGGAAAACAACAACACCAAATTTCATATATAATAAGTATAATTTTTGCTGTAAATTTACATATTAAATGATAATCATACACCTATAATAGCAAGAACTGATAATAAAAATATAAAATAAAATATTAGCTAGATTTCTATTTCTAGCGTAGGTGAGATAATTTGCAATAAATACACTTAGCGGACTAATAATGATATACCAATTATTTATTGATCCAAAAAATAATATTATTAATGCTATAAAAAAATACATTAGTATAATAAAAAATGATTTTCTTGACCTAATACTTTTTTTATATAACCAACCAAAAAACTCAAAGAATGCTATTAAAATTAGTATAAGAAAAGACACTGAAATTATTTTTTCTTTAGCTATAGCTAATAACACTTGTTCATTATAAGTAAATACAGGTAGTGATATGATAGAAGTGATATCTAATTCATTTGTTGTAATGAATAAATAAAAAAGATATAAAATATAAGGGATACAAAAACCTAGTATTGAGACGACTAAGCTTCGCCAGTTTAGATAATTAAATATAAATGAACTCGTTAAAAAAAGCAAGTACATAGCTAACATAATAGGATTTAGAAAAACAATTATAGCTAGTATTAAAGAGGCGCAAAATATTTCATTAAAAGGATATTCTTTTTGATATGATGCAAATAAGTAGTTGATGAAAAAAAGCATTAAGAAACTTGTAATAAGATTTGTTACAACATCTATATTAAAGGAATTAAGTAGTATAAAAACAGTAGCTATAATTAAATTTTCTTTTTTAATAATATTGTTTTTATAAATTAAGTTATTCAATCCAAATGCATGCAAAGGCACAAGAATTGCAGAGAGTATATAGAAAAGCCACGCAGAATAACCTAAATGATTATTAAGCTCAAAACTATTATTTCTAATAATAGGAAGGCAAAGAAATATTACGCTGAAAAGAACGAAATAAACTATTATTTTTGGCTTAGGATTTATAAGAGTTTTTAGTAGCATGTATTAATTCAAAAATATATAAATTTGACTTTTAAATATAAAGACTATGATGAAAAATTTTTGGACAGCAATTGGCGATTTTTTTACAGCTACTTTTGAATTTATGCCTTTAATAGGTAATAAAATAAACTACGTATATATTCTTGTTATTTTTCTCTTTTTGGTTACCTGGATTCTTATGATGTATAAACATAGAAAAAATGGAGAAGAACATCGTTCTCTATAAGTCAAACCCAATATCTTTTCTGTATTTTTTTCCATCAAAAACAATTTTTTCTGCAGTGCTGTAGGATCTTTTTAAAGCCTCATCAATATTTTTACCATAAGATGTTATTGACATAACTCTTCCCCCGCTAGTTCTGGTTTTTTCATCTATTTTTTTAGTGCCGGCATGAAAAACAATACTATTTTCATAATCTTCCAAGCCTGTTATCTCATGACCTTTTTCATAACTCTCTGGATAACCCTTAGAAACTAACATTACTGTTGCAGCAGCGTCTTCACTAATATTTAGATCTTTTTCACTAAAGGTTCCATCTCCAATACCCTTTAATAAGTTTAATAGGTCAGATTTAATTCTAGGTATTATTACTTCTGTCTCGGGGTCTCCTAAGCGGACATTATACTCAATTACTTTTGCCTCTGAACCCATTTTAATTAATCCTATAAATAAAAAGCCTTGATAGCGGATACCTTCTTTTTTTAGGCCTTCAATAGATGGTTTAATAATTTCTTGTTCAATTTTTTCCATAAAAAACCTGTCAATAAAAGGAACCGGTGAAACAGCTCCCATTCCGCCCGTATTAAGACCGGTATCTCCTTCTCCAATTCTTTTATAATCTTTAGCTGAAGGAAGAATTTTATAAGAGCTACCATTAGTTATAACAAATACAGAAAGCTCTATTCCATCTAAAAACTCCTCTACAACAACTTTTTCACTTGCATTTCCAAATTTAGACTTGAGAAGCATTAATTCTAATTCTTCTTTTGCTTTTTTAAGTTCATTTATAATTAGAACCCCTTTACCAGCAGCTAAACCGTCTGCTTTTAATACATATGGTGGTTTAAGTGAATCTAAAAAATCATATCCTTCTTTAATATTATCCTTTGTAAAGGACTTGTATTTTGCTGTCGGGATATTATTTCTAAACATAAATTCTTTAGCAAACTCTTTACTTCCCTCAAGTTTTGCCCCTTCTTTTGATGGCCCAACTACAGTAATATGATTAAGGAGCTTGTCAGATTGAAAAAAATCAAAAATACCTTTAACTAAAGGGTCTTCAGGCCCTACAATAACCATTACAATTTCCTCTTTTATTACTAGTTTTTTTATGCTCTGAAAATCTGTTACGCTAATTTGGATGTTTTGACCTACTAATTCTGTGCCAGCATTTCCAGGGGCTATAAATAATTTATTACAAGAGCTGCTTTTGGATATTTTCCACGCAAGTGCGTGCTCCCTACCGCCGCTACCAAGTATTAATATATTCATTATTCTTCCATAGTTTTTAATATTTCTTCAGTTAGCTCCATATTATGGAAAACTTGTTGTACATCTTCGTTTTCTTCTAATAAATCAAGGAGTTTTAAGACTTTTTTTGATTGTTCTACAGTGATTTTTTTAGTATTAGTTGGAATTCTTTGTAATTCTGAATTGGTAACCTCAATTTGTAATTCTTCAATTTTCTTTTGCATATTACTAAAATCTAAGAAATCACAGTAAACTGTTATAGCTTCTTCATCAATTTCTAATTCTTCTAATCCACCATCAATAAGTTCCATCTCCAAATCTTCAGTCGATATAGTAATTTGATTTGGATCAATAGTAAAAACACCTTTTCTATTAAAGATGAATTCTAATGATCCATTAGTTCCTAAAGTACCATCACATTTGCTAAAATAAGACCTAACATCAGCTACAGTTCTATTATTATTATTAGTTGCACAATCAACAAAAATAGCCACTCCGTTTACTGCATATCCCTCAAGAGAAACCTCTTCGTAGTTTGCAGTATCATTACTACTGGCTTTTTTAATTGCTCGTAAAACATTGTCTTTAGGCATATTGGCGGTTTTTGCATTCTGCATGACCTGCCTAAGTCTTGAATTTGTTTCAGGACTAGCTCCACCATCTTTAACAGCTATCACAATATCCTTTCCTATTCTAGTAAATGTTTTAGCCATTTTTGACCAACGTTTCATTTTTCTAGCCTTTCTAAATTCAAATGCTCTACCCATCCCTATGTGTTTTTATCAAAAATAATACATTAATCATCTAATTGCAAAACAGATAAAAAAGCTTCTTGTGGGATTTCTACATTACCAACTTGTCGCATTCTTTTTTTACCTTTCTTTTGCTTTTCTAATAATTTTCTTTTTCTAGAAATATCTCCTCCATAGCATTTAGCTGTAACATCTTTTCTTAAAGCCTTAACTGTCTCTCTTGAAATTATCTTTGACCCAATAGCAGATTGAATTGCAATATCAAATTGTTGCCTGGGGATTAATTCCCTTAGCTTTGAACATAATTTCTTACCTAATGTGTATGAGTTATCTTTATGTACTAAAGCAGATAGGGCGTCAACAGGATCTCCATTTAATAAAATATCAAGCTTTGCTAAATTCGATATTTTATAATCTATAGGGTAGTAGTCAAAAGAAGCGTATCCTTTTGAAACAGACTTTAGTTTATCGTAAAAGTCAAAAACTATTTCCCCAAGAGGCATCTCAAATGTAATTTCAACTCTATCAGTTGTTAAATATACTTGGTTTTTTAATTCTCCCCGCTTTGCAATACATAAGTTCATCACTTGACCAATAAAATCTGACTTTGTTATTATTTGGGCCTTGATATATGGCTCTTCTACATGTGATAATGTACTTGGATCCGGATAATCACTTGGATTATGGATAATTAATTTTTCATTATTATGCTTATAAGCATAATATGATACATTTGGAACTGTTGTTATAACAGTCATTTCAAATTCTCTTTCAAGTCTCTCCTGTATGATTTCCATATGAAGCATACCTAAAAAACCACATCGAAAACCAAATCCTAATGCTGCAGATGATTCGGTTTCATATGTAAGTGAAGCATCATTTAATTGAAGCTTCTCCATTGAGTTTCTTAGCTCTTCAAAATCCTCATTGTCAACTGGGTAAATTCCTGCAAAAACCATAGGCTTAACCTCCTCAAAACCTTTTACGGCTTCGGAAGCGGGATTTAGAACAGAGGTTATTGTATCTCCCACCTGAACTTCTTTTGCTTCTTTTATCCCTGAAATTATATATCCAACTTCTCCTGCTTTCATTATTTTTTCAGGTGACTGGTGAAACTTAAGCGCTCCAATTTCTTCAGCAAGATATTCTTTGCCTGTTGACATAAACTTAACTTTCTCACCCTTTTTTATAGTACCATTAGTAATTTTAAAATAAGCCTCAATACCCCTAAAAGTATTATAGACTGAATCAAAAATCATTGCCTGAAGTGGAGCTTCAGGATCCCCTTGAGGATGAGGTATTTTACCAATAATAGCCTCAATTATATCTCTAATACCAACTCCAGTTTTTGCACTTGCCGAGATGATTTCATTTTCCTCACATCCTATTAAATCTACAATTTGTTCTTTAACTACCTCGGGTTCGGCGCTTGGGAGATCTATTTTATTAAGTACAGGGATTATTTCAAGATCATTGTCTAGGGCTAAATATAGATTTGATATTGTTTGAGCTTGAATTCCTTGTGCTGCATCCACTATTAGTAAGGCTCCTTCGCAAGCAGCAATTGATCGCGAAACTTCGTATGAAAAATCAACATGCCCTGGAGTGTCAATTAAATTTAGAACATAGTCAATATTATCAAATTTATAATTCATCTGTATAGCATGACTTTTAATTGTTATTCCACGCTCCTTTTCTAAATCCATATTATCTAAAAGCTGATCTTTTGAATCTCTTTCACTAACCGCACCAGTAAATTCTAATAATCTATCCGCCAAAGTGCTTTTCCCATGATCAATATGGGCTATAATACAAAAGTTTCTAATATTTTTCATTACTTGCGAAAATACATTTTTTCAAAATTAATCACTTATTAAATTTGTATTATTGTAAAAGGAAAAAACTAAGAGATGAATAAAGTTCAAATAAATCGTAAACGACATATATTTAAGTCAATTACTTGGAGTCTGCTAGCAATGACTACTACATATTTTATCTTAACAGAGCTACCTCCGTTTTTTGATCTTGAACCTATTTCAAAAGGTGGTGCTGGTTTTTTAGTGATATTAGATAGAATTGTGAAATTTGTTTTTTATTATTTTCATGAAAGAGTTTGGTTTACATCAAATTTTGGAGTTGTAAAAAAGAATTAGTTTATTTCTCTATATACTCGTAAATAACTTTTATATTTTCATCATTTAATTTTTCTACTTCTTCATCAATTTCCCATTGATATTTTTTTCTTGCTGGCCCTTCTTTTCTATAAAACCATGAGATTATCATTCCGGCTACAAATCCAGACAGATGACCTTCCCATGAAACCTCTATTTGAGTTGGAAATAACCCCCAAAATAAACTTCCATAAATAAATATCACTATTAACGAAACAGCAGATAATCTTGGGTTTTTACTTATAAGTCCACTAAAAAAGATAAAGCTAGCCAATGAATAAATTACCCCACTTGCACCAATGTGATAGCTAGGTCTTCCTACGCCCCATAATAAAATTCCAGAAGCAAAAAACAACCATAAAAATATTTGTCTATAATTTTTTTTATAAAAAAAACAAAGTCCTCCTCCTAATATTACAATAGGCAAGGTGTTGTTAACTAAATGTTCAATATTTTTATGAATAAAAGGAGATGTCAAAACACCTTGCAATCCACTAATATCTCTGGGGAACACCCCATTTCGAATAAAAGATAAATTATAAAAATATTCAATAGATTTTACTAGCCACATAATAATGACAAAAAGAAATGGATCCTTAAAAACTTTAAAAACATGATATTTTTCTTTCAACTGTATTGGTGTTTTTAATTATACTATAAAAGTATAATATTTAAAAGTAAAGTATATTATAAATTGTATTTTTACTTTAACATGAGTAAGCATAAAAAACTATTTTTACTAGATGCATTTGCATTAATATATAGAGCTTATTTTGCATTTGCAAAAAACCCTCGAATAAACTCTAAAGGCCTAGATACCTCAGCAATTTTTGGCTTTACAAACTCTTTAATTGAAGTAATTAAAAAGCAAAAACCTTCTCATCTAGCTGTTGTTTTTGATACTAAAAAACCAACTCAAAGACATATTGATTACCCAAGTTATAAGGCTCATCGTGAAGCAATGCCTGAAGGGATTTCTGAAGCTCTTCCATACATAGACAAACTTCTTCAGGTTTTAGGTATTCCAAAAATTTATAAAGATGGATTTGAGGCAGATGATGTTATAGGTACTCTAGCAAAAAAAGCAGAAAAAGAAGGCTTTCAAGTCTTTATGATGACTTCAGATAAAGATTTTGCTCAATTGGTCTCGGAAAATATTTTCATGTATAGGCCAGGAAATAAATGGCAGCCTACTGAAACATGGGGGATTAAAGAGGTCCTAGATAAATTTAGCATAAAAAAGGTAAGTCAAGTTATTGATTTTTTAGCTATGATGGGGGATGCGGCAGATAATATTCCGGGAATATCTGGAGTTGGAAAAAAAACTGCTCAAAAGTTTATTGCAGAATATGATTCTGTTGAGGGGTTATTTGCAAATGTTGATTCTTTAAAAGGAAAAATTAAAGAAAAAGTAATTGCCTCTAAAGAGATTGGATTGCTTTCTAAACAGCTGGTAACAATCATAACCGATGTTCCTGTAGAGTTTGATGAAAATAAAATGTTGCTTAATTTAGATAATCCTGATGCAGTATTAGAATTTTTTAGTGAGCTTGAATTTAGAAATGTATTTGATAGGTTATTTAAAAAACATGAGCCCTCTAGTATTACCAATGAAGATAAAATAACTAGTGATGATCAAAAGTTAGCTACTGATCAAATTGATCTTTTTTCTGATCAGAATAGTCATATTAATAATAAGTTAAATATTAAATTAATTGATGAGAACTACATAATTTGTAAGTCTGAAGGCGAATTAAGAGACTTTTTGAAAATTGGAGCTAATGATAGTAAACTAACTTTTAATACCGTCATTAATGAGGCAAATAATAAGAAAGATATTCTCGGAATTTCAATAAAATTCTTTGCTGATCAAATAATATACATCCCATTAAATGATAAAAATAAACTGAGTTATTTGCATTTGTTAATACCATTATTTGACAATCAACAATTCACTAAAATTAGTTATAATATAAAAGAGCAAATTAAATTACTTACCAAGTACGGTGTTAATTTATCAGGAGATATTTTTGATACTGCTATAGCGCACTATATTTTACACCCAGACCTTCGTCATAATCTAGATCTAATTTCAGAAAATTATTTAGGGGTTTCATTAGAATTAGATATTAAAAAAACAGGCAAGAATAAATATACTTTTTCTGAACTTAGTATAGAATCTCTTTCTTTTAGATTTAATAGCCAGGTGGATGTAATTTATCAGTTACATGGTATTTTCAATGAGGAGCTAAATAAAAATAGAGTAGTACAGCTTTTTCAGGATATCGAAATGCCACTTTTAAAAGTACTAAGTAATATGGAGCTAGAAGGTGTAAATTTAGATGTTGATATGCTAAGTATTTATTCTGTAGAGCTAGAAAAAATAGCTTTACACACTACAAGCTTAATACATTCTCTTGCCGAAACTAAATTTAATATATCATCACCAAAGCAGTTAGGAGAAGTGTTATTTGAGAAAATGGAGCTGGTTAAAAAACCTAAAAAAACAAAATCAGGACAGTATTCAACTTCTGAAGATACATTACAAAAAATTAGAGGTGAACATAAAATAATTGATTATATACTTGATTATAGAGAAGTAAAAAAACTACTGTCAACATATGTTAATGCGCTTCCAGAAATTATTGATATCAACACCAAGCGTATTCACACGACATTTAATCAATCAGTAGCTTCAACAGGACGACTTAGTTCAGTAAGACCAAACCTGCAAAATATTCCTATTAGAACCGATCGTGGAATGAAAATTCGTGAAGCGTTTATTGCTAGAAAAGGATATGTATTACTTGCTGCTGACTATTCTCAAATAGAATTAAGAATAATGGCCTCTTTAAGTAAAGATAAAAGCATGATAGAGGCTTTTAATAATGGATTAGACATTCACTCTGCAACTGCTGCTAAAGTATATAATGTTGATATAAATGATGTAGATAGAAAAATGAGAAGTCATGCAAAATCAGTAAATTTTGGTATTATATATGGAATCTCAGCTTTTGGCTTAGCGCAAAATATTGGAATAAGCAGAGGAGAGGCAAAAATAATTATTGATCAATATTTTGATGAATTTCCAGATGTTAAAGCATACATGGATAAATGTATAATGAAGGCGCGTGAACAAGAGTATGTAGAAACAATTTTTGGTAGAAGACGTTATTTAAAAGATATAAACTCACGTAATGCTATAATGAGGGGGGCTGCAGAAAGAAATGCTATCAACGCCCCAATTCAAGGGTCTGCTGCTGATATTATAAAGATAGCTATGATTACTATTGAAAACAAACTTAAAGATAAAAACATGCAATCACGAATGATACTACAGGTTCATGATGAACTAGTTTTTGACATGTTGCCTGAAGAAGAAAGTGATTTAAGACTAATAGTTCAGAACTCTATGAGTAATGCTTGTGATCTATCTGTTCCTTTGGTTATAGATATAGGTACTGGAGCGAATTGGTTAGAGGCCCACTAGTTTTTTTTACTAAAAAGAATGTAAAGCACAACAAGGGATATTACGCCAATGAAAGAAGGTCCAGCGTCTTGAATATTACCAACAGGGTCCCAATTTAAAAGCTCATCATTAATTAATAATTGAATAATTACACCAAGACACAAGAAAGTTAATAATAATTTTATTGCTTTATTTAACGTGTCAAGTATGAAATTATATAATTTTTCCATGATTTAGTATTTTAAAGATGAGATAAAGGTAAGCAAAATTTTAAAATAAAATAGCCCTACTTGATAGTAGGGCTATTTTTAATTAAAGCATATTAGTATTCTTACTTGGCTGTTAAAAGTGAGAATAAAACACATAATCCAACTAAGCCAGCAAATCCTGCTCCACCAAGTCCATTGATTACTGCCATTACATTGTCAATAACTGTCAATCCAAACATTGAACCTCCTCCGAAAAGGATTTCCACTGCTACACCTAGACCTAATACAGTCATTATTAATCCAGTTAAGCCTTTAAAAAAGCCATTGAAATATTTAAATACATTGTCCATAATTTAATAATTTGGTTAATACTGTCGACAAACTTAGAAATAAAAGACATTGGTCATCCGCTTTAAAGTTAAAAGTATTTTACTAAACTATATTGCTGTTAACTATATTTAAAATAGATTTTTATTTTTTTAACTTATTGTTTTACAATGATTTAGGTTGTTTTTTTAAAAGAATAAACCTTTTTTTTAATGACTTTTTTCAACATTTTATTGTTAAAAATTGAAAAACCAACTAATTATTTGACAATCAACAGTTTAAGTCTATTTTAAACTATTTTTGCTTAGTTTTTAGCTATTAAATTGATAAATCTCTCAAAGAGACCATATTGCTTTGGTATTTGTTTAAATTAGTCATTATGTGTACTATTTTTTTAGCGACAACTAATGGCTCAACAAGTTCATTATTTTGAAAATACTCTACAAACTTCTTTTGTAATGGAAATTTTTCTTCTTTAGTGCTTCTGATTTTAAGCTGCATATTTGTATCTACAATACCAGGGTAAATTGAAAAAACCTTAATCTTTGTATTGTTTTCAGCTTCTATTATTCTTGTTAACATATCAATGGCCGCTTTACTTTGACAATATGTTCCCCAACCTTCAATAGCTCGAAGAGCTGCTCCTGAGCTTATGTTTATAATAACAATATTATTAGTTTTCAAACTATACTTTTTTATAACCTTATTGCATAATATTGTTGGAGAAATTAAATTAACATTGAATTCACTAATAATCTCATTATTGTTTTTATTACCCAAACTATCGATCTCTCCAATATCCCCAGCGTTATTAATCAAAAAGACATACTCATTTTTTTTAATATCCGGAAGCTCTAGTTTATCTATAGCTGTGGGTTTTGATAAATCAATCTTGTTAAATATAAAATCCTGATGATTAATTGAATTAGATCTAGAAAACCCATAAACCTTAAATTTTTGCTTAAGTAATAGAATAGCAATTTCTTTGCCAATACCCTTGCTACTACCAGTTAACAGAACATGTTTAGACATTTTAATTTTTTAATGAGTTTATCAATTTTTTTATAATCTATTTAATACTGTATAGATTATATACTTTTACAAAAGTATCAAAAACAGATTCTGAAATCAATTTTATCAATATCTATAACTATCTAACATGAAGAGAGTTTTCTTAGCACATACAGCTCTTTTTATAGTTAATTTAATCTATGCATTAAATTATACAATAGCAAAAGATGTAATGCCGTATTATATAGAGCCTTCTGGCTTTATTTTATTAAGAGTTTTGGGTGGGGTATTCCTTTTTTTAATCTTCTATGTTTTTTTTATTAATGAGAGAGTAGATAAAAAAGATTATTTTTCTTTTGCTCTTTGCGGTTTATTTGGAGTTGCTATTAATCAATTGTTTTTTTTTGAAGGATTAAATCTAACAACTCCAATTAACGCAGCTATTATTATGACTACTAATCCTATTCTCGTTATTGTTATATCTGCTTTTTTAATTGGAGAGAAGATTACACCTCAAAAAGTATTAGGTATATTTTTTGGTATAGTAGGAGCTGGAACTTTGATTTTAAATTCAGGCAGTATTAGCTTTGATAATAATTTTTTTATTGGCAATCTTTTAGTCTTTATAAATGCTACTAGCTATGCAATATATCTAGTACTTGTTAAAGGCTTAATGAAAAAATACCAGCCTCTTACGGTAATGTTTTTTGTTTTTTTATTTGGATTGTTTTTTGTTTTTCCTTTTGGATATCAGCAATTAACCTCTATTGATATTGAGTTATTCAGTAGAGATATTTATTTAAAAGTATTATTTGTGGTTATATGTACAACCTTTATAGCCTATCTGTTTAATGCATTTGCATTAAAGACACTAAGCCCGTCTGTAGTGAGTATTTATATTTATCTACAGCCTGTACTAGCATCTGTAATTGCAATAATTTATAATAGTGACTCTATAGATTACATAAAAATACTCTCATCTTTTTTTATTTTCACAGCAGTATTTTTAGTAAGTATACCTTCAAAAAAAGTTATTACAAATTAACTTTTATAGTTTTGTATAAAATAAGTAATTATGATTCACTCAATGACAGGATATGGAAGGCATGAATTAAACCTGAAACAGGCTAATTTTACAATTGAAGTAAAATCTCTTAACTCTAAGCAGCTTGATACAAGTGTTAAAATCTCATCTGTTTATAGAGACAAAGAAATTACACTCAGAAACCTGCTTTCTCAAAAACTTCAAAGAGGAAAGATTGAACTTTCTGTTTGGAAGGAAAGGCACGCATCATCTTTTAAATATTCTTTAAATACTATTTTAATTAAAGATTATTTCAATCAAATACAACAGTTAAAAAAAGAACTTGGAATTAACGGTAACACGCTTACTATGAATTCTTTTGAAGCAGATTTAATTCCTTCATTATTAAAAATGCCAGAGGTAATGCAAAAAGGAGAAGACAAAGCTGATGAAAATGAATGGAAGGAAATCATTAATGGAATACATATAGCAATTGATAATTTGATTACATACAGGTTAGATGAGGGAGGTAAATTAGAGCAAGATGTGAGCTCAAGAATTAATACGATTAGCCGACTGTTAAATAAAATACTCCCATTTGCAGAAGAAAGAATCATAAAAGTTAAAAAAAGTTTAACAGAAAAATTAGAGGAAATTGATAAGAAAAATATTGATGAAAACCGATTAGAACAAGAGCTTATTTACTATCTTGAAAAGCAAGATATTACTGAAGAACAGGTTCGTCTTAAAACCCATCTTGATTATTTTATAGAGGTTATTAATGCTGACACGTCAAATGGAAAAAAACTTGGATTCATAGCTCAAGAAATTGGTAGAGAAATTAATACTATTGGTTCAAAATCTTCTAATGCTGATATGCAGAAGATTGTTGTTCAAATGAAAGATGAGTTGGAAAAAATTAAAGAACAGTTATTAAATATTTTATAGATGGAAGGCAAAACAGTTGTAATATCAGCACCATCTGGAGCGGGAAAAACGTCTATAGTAAATTTCCTGCTAAGTAGAATCCCATCATTAAGTTTTTCTATTTCTGCCTGTAGTAGAACAAAAAGATTAGATGAAATTAATGGTAAAAACTATTATTTTTTAGATTCGTCAACCTTTAAGTCAAAGATTTCCAAGGGTGATTTTTTAGAGTGGGAAGAAGTGTATCCAGATCATTATTATGGCACTTTAAATTCTGAATTA
Source organism: uncultured Weeksellaceae bacterium (assembly GCA_964397025.1). Taxonomy (GTDB): domain Bacteria; phylum Bacteroidota; class Bacteroidia; order Flavobacteriales; family BACL11. Next base: position 8,382 of record CAYNGO010000001.1, on the reverse strand, counting down.
GAAAGAATATGGGGTGAAAATAAACATGTTGTTTTTGATATAGATGTTGCTGGTGGTATAAATGTGAAAAAAAGATTTCATTCTAATTGCATCTCAATTTTTATTCTACCGCCTTCAGTTGGTGCGTTGGAAGAGAGATTATTAAGTCGTGGTTCTGAAACACAATCAAGCATTGATAAAAGAATAAATAAGGCTGAGCAGGAAATCGCGAAGAGAAGCGATTTTGACCATATAGTATTGAATGATGATTTTACTACTGCATGTGAGGAAGTTTTAATTTTAGTTAAGAATTTTTTAAAATAACAAAATGAAAATTGGTTTATTTTTTGGCTCTTTTAATCCCTTTCATATAGGCCATAAGGTTGTTGGCTCTTATATTTCAGAGTTTACTGATCTTGATCAAGTTTGGTTTGTAGTCTCACCTCAAAACCCACTAAAAAATAAAACAACTTTACTCGATCAAAATCATAGAGTGCAAATTATTAGAAGAGATATTGAAGATAATGATAGTTTATTTGTTTCGGATATTGAGCTTTCACTTCCCATCCCTTCATACACGATTAATACTCTTGTTAATTTAAAAGAGAAGTATTCTAATTATTGCTTTTCTATTATTATGGGAGCAGATAATGTTAAAACATTATCAAAATGGAAAAATTACCAAGAAATTTTAGAAGATTATACAATCTATGTTTATCCAAGATATAATTGTGATTTTAGATTAGAGCATAAGAATATTATATATTTAAATGAGGTCCCAATGATGGGTGTTTCAGCTATGTTTATTAGAAAATCTATTAAAGAGGGTAAGGATGTATCATCTTTAATCCCACCAAAAGCCTACGGTTATATTGAAGAAATGAATTTTTATAAATAAATTTTGATGAAATATTTATATGTTATTTTATTAAGCTTTTTATGCATTAGTCTTTTTATTAGTTCATGTGTGAATGCTCCAAAGTCAACTAATTTTAATAAAGAGTATACAATTGAGGTTTTTTCAGGATGGTGGATTTATGGCGAGGGACAACATATTTATAAAGATTCCAAGAGCCTTAAAGAGTTTGATTTGATTTTTCCAAATGAAGATTCTTTATATATAATTGATTTGTATTTATCGGTTACAGAGATGGATTATTTGCCTATAGAAACTAATTTTTACGCTTTTATTAATACTGACTCTCTTTTGCAAGTAGATGATTTTGAAATCACATATATTCAAGGATGTGATGAGCAGTAGTTTTATTCTGAATAAATTACATTTAAAACAGTTTGTCCAACAGCCTTAAGTGTCTGTTTATTGATATTATCCATATTATCCGCATGAGTATGCCAATGTTTATTGAAATTTGTTTCAGTAGCTGGGTCGAATTCTATTATATCAATAGTAGGAATGCCTGCTAATGTGTTAACATAATAGTGATCATCCATAATTTGCGGACTTGATTTATAAATAAAGTAATCTGAATAACCACTTTGATGAGCCATACCCCAGACCTTTTCAATTATATTAGAAGCATAGTATGATGATATTCCCTCCTTTCGAAATCTGGCTTTTTCACTACCTACCATATCTAATAATATGCCGTATTTTGCATAATAATTTGTTGTATGTGGATTTTTAGACCAATATTGTGAGCCTAAACACCATGAATCTGTCATAATAGGATAGCTTGAGTTTTCTGGCTGTCCATAGTCCTCAGCGTCAAAAAGTATTATATCTACTCCAATTTCAGGGTTTTTCTTACTAATATTTCTAGCAATTTCTAGTAAAACTCCGACACCGCTCCCACCATCATTTGCGCCAAGAATTGGTTGGTTTTGATTAATAGTATCATGATCTGCGACATGTCGAGAATCCCAATGCGCAAATAAAGCTATTCTACTATTTTTTTCAATAGAAAAACTTGCAATAATATTTCTTAAAACGTGTTCTTTCCCATCATATGTTTTTATAGGAGCTTTCTGGATTTTGACAATAGCATCAAATGATTTAAGTTTAGTTGCTAAGTACTTAGAACACTCATCCCAGGCTTTAGTACTAATGACTCTTGGGCCATAACTCACTTGTTTTTCTACAAAAGAATAAGCGCTATCACTATTAAACTGGGGAATTTCAATCTTAGGTTTTGCTTCTTTTTTTATTTTTTTGTGATCATTTGAGCAAGAGATTAAAAGAAAAATTGCAAGTAAGGATGTAATAAATGTTTTCATTTAATCAGATTATTTTTTTAATCCCCAGCTACTGCCCTGTCGACCATCTTTAATTTCAATACCCTTTTTCTCTAGTTCATCTCTAATTAGGTCAGCTGTATTAAAATCTTTGTTTGTTTTAGCATTTTTTCTTAGCTGAAGAATTAAATCCATAACTTCATTTGTAAGATTATTATTATTATCTTTTAAAAGCTGAAGACCCAATACTTCAACTGCAAAATTTTGGAAAATTGATTTCATTTTTGCTAAATCAACACCATTTAAGCTAGCATTACCATCTTTAACAGAATTAATAACTTTCACACCATCAAATAGATGAGCGATTAAAATAGGGGTGTTAAAATCATCATTCATAGCACTGTAGCATTTCTTTTCTAATTTGTCAGGTTCAAAACTAGAATTTTCACTAACTTCTAATTTTTCAAGCGTATGAATTGCCTCTATTAATTTATACATCCCTTTCTCTGCACCCTGTAGTGCATCATCCCCAAAATCTAAAGTGCTTCTGTAGTGTGCTTGTAATATAAAGAAACGAATTGTCATTGGAGAATATGCTTTACTTAGTTTTTCGTGATTGCCTGAAAAAAAGTCTTCAAGGTTCATAAAATTACCAAGTGATTTCCCCATTTTCTTTCCATCTACTGTAATCATATTATTATGCATCCAATAATTAACAGGCATACATTTATTACTTGCATGGCTTTGTGCTATTTCTGCTTCGTGATGTGGGAATATTAAATCCATTCCGCCCCCATGAATATCAAAGGTTTTACCTAAGTATTTCTCCCCCATTGCAGAACATTCCATATGCCAGCCTGGAAAGCCTTCCCCCCATGGAGAGGTCCATTTCATTATATGTTCTTTTGAGGCTTTTTTCCAAATAGCAAAATCTATTGGACTATTCTTCTCAGATTGTCTATCTAAAGACCGAGTTCCCTCTAGTGTATCTTTAATGTTTCTACCGGAGAGGACTCCGTATGGGTAAGATTCATTATATTTATTTACATCTAGATATACTGATCCATTTTTTTCATATGCAAAGCCATTATTTAGAATTTTTTTCACCATTTCAATTTGCTCTATAATATGACCTGTTGCCCTTGGCTCAATAGAAGGAGGCTCACAATTTAAGAGATTCATAGCTCTGTGGTAGCTTAGAGTATAGAACTGCACAACCTCCATAGGCTCTAATTGCTCTAATCTTGCTTTTTGAGTAATTTTATCCTCACCTTCATCAGCATCGTTAACTAAGTGTCCGGCATCAGTAATGTTTCTAACATATCGAACTGTGTATTTACAGTGCTTAAGGTATCTTACAACAACATCAAAAGTAATTGCTGGCCTAGCGTGACCTAAATGAGGGTCTCCATATACTGTTGGTCCGCAAACATACATTCCAACATAGTCTTTTGTAATAGAATTGAAAACTTCTTTTTTTCTTTTTAGAGTATTATAAATTAATATTTTTTCTTTCATTTTATGAGAGATTATATTTGTTTTTTAGATTCCCCATCATATCAGCAGTCATTTTATTAAGGTCATATTCTTTTTCCCATTTCCAATCTAACTTAGCAGAACTATCATCTATGCTTTGTGGCCACGAGTCAGCAATCTCTTGTCTGAAATCTATATTGTAGTCTATTGTAAAATTAGGAATTTCAGATTTTATTAAAGTTGAAATTTCTAAGGGGTTAAAACTACAGCCCGCTATATTATATGAAGACCTAACTTTTATGTTTTTAGAATCTGTTTGCATTATCTGAACTGTAGCCTTAATAGCATCAGGCATATACATCATTGGTAATGTTGTTTTTTCAGAAAGAAAACAGGTATACTTATTATGTTTCAGAGCTTCATGAAAAATATTAACAGCATAGTCTGTCGTTCCACCTCCAGGATTGGATTTCCATCCTATTAATCCGGGATATCTAATTGAGACTACATCAACATTAAATTTATTGTGATAATATTCACACCATCTTTCCCCAGCAAGTTTACTTATTCCATAAACTGTATTGGGTTCTGTGATTGCAATTTGAGGTGTTAATATTTTTTGAGTACTAGGCCCAAAAACAGCTATTGATGATGGCCAAAAAATTTTCTTAATTATTTTTTCTTTTGCAAGATTTAAGATATTAAATAAAGAATCCATATTTAGCTTCCATGATAGACTAGGATTTTTTTCAGCGTTTGCTGATAAAATAGCAGCTAATAAATAGACATGTGAGATCTTGTGTTTCTTTATGATTTCTAACAGTAAGTTACTATCTGTAACATCAAGTTTTTCAAAAGGACCAGAGCTCATGATTTCATCTGATGAAGGTATGATGTCAGAAGCAACTACATGACTATCTCCATATAAGCTCCTAAGCTCCACTACTAATTCAGTACCTATCTGACCTGAAGAACCAATAACTAAAATTTTATCCTGCATCTATATCTTTTTTTTACAAATATAATACTAAAGAATAAACCTTTAAGATAATTTTATATTCATTAAAATCATAGGTTTTTATATCTTTGTAAGCGCTTATAAATATGCTAAATGGATCCTAACGGAGGTAAAAAAAAATTATTTAATAAACTCGGAAGAGAAGAGGCTATATTTAGGCTTGAAAACGAATCTTTTAAGAGGATTACACTGTCTTTTTATAAATATGTAATTATTGACAATGTTGATGGTTTTAGAGATGAATTATATGCTAAATGGAGTGAGTTGTTAGTTTTTGGTAGAATTTATGTAGCTCAAGAAGGTATTAATGCTCAAATGAGTATTCCTGAGCATAATTGGTCTTTATTTGTTGATAGCCTTAATGCTGAGAAATTATTAAAAGGGATTCCATTTAAGGTTGCTGTTGAGGATGATGGTAGATCTTTTTTTAAATTAACTATAAAAATTAGAAAAAAAATTGTTGCAGATGGCCTGTCAGAATGTGATTATGATGTTACTAATGTGGGTCGCCATTTAGATGCCGAGCAATGGAATAAGGCAATTGATGACGGCGCGACTGTTATTGATATGAGAAATCATTATGAGAGTGAAATCGGTCGTTTTAAAAACGCAATATGTCCTGAGGTTGAAACTTTTAAAGAAGAGTTGCCTATTGTTAAAGATATATTAAGTGGTAAGGAAGACCAGCCTGTTTTACTATATTGTACTGGCGGAATAAGATGCGAAAAAGCGTCTGCATATTTAAAGCATCACGGTTTTAATGATGTTAACCAACTGCATGGTGGGATTATTGATTATGTCCGTCAAATAAAGCAGGATAATAGTATTGATAATAAATTTATAGGTAAGAATTTTGTGTTTGATGAAAGGAGAGGAGAGAGGATTTCAGATGACGTTATTAGTAGCTGTCACCAATGTGGAGAAGCGTGTGATTTGCATACAAATTGTAAAAATGTTAATTGTAACCTTCTATTTTTGCAGTGTGAAAAATGTAAACAGTATCATCTAGGTTGTTGCTCTATTGAATGCATAGAAATTGCAAAAATGACTGAAGAAAAAAGAAAGCAATTAAGACAAGGTGTTGAGAATAAAAAAATATATTATAGTCACAAAAAAGTTAAACTAAATCTTAAAAAATAAGCAATGAAAAAAATCAGGATAACAAAGCAATTTAAAATGGAAATGGCACATGCACTACATGGATATGATGGTTTATGTAAAAATATTCACGGTCATTCTTATAAATTATGGGTAACATTAAGAGGAGAGGTGAGGGATGAAGCTGGTCATAAAAAAGACGGCATGGTTTTAGATTTTAGCCTACTCAAAAAACTTGTTAAGCCTTCAATTATTGATAAGTACGATCATGCTTTAGTTTTAAACGCAAATAGTCCTCATGCAGATATTGATCTTTCTGCATTTGAAAAAGTTTTCCACCTTCCGTATCAACCAACTTCAGAAAATTTAGTTAATGATTTTGTTAGCATAATACAAGATAAGCTTCCAGAAAATATTGAACTATATAAAGTTGTATTATCTGAAACAGCTAATTCATTTGCAGAATGGTGTCTTGATGATAATCAATAATAAAATACATAGTTAAAATCAGTTTAAATAATTAAAATAATATTAAAAAATAGGCATAATTATAGTTAAATACCTAATCTAAATACTTACTTTTGCCCTCGTAAAAATTAAAAAATGACAAATATATTAATCGCTTTAGTTGTTTTATTAACCATTGCTGCACTGGTTCAGTTAGTCAGAGTTAATGAGTTACTCTCAGAAATAACAAATACTGATACAAATGCTGTTACTGATGAAGATAATAATACAAATGGAATTCTCTTTATTATAATTGGCTCTGGATTTTTAGCTTTTGTTGTGTGGCAAATGGTAACTTGGGATCATCTACTTTTGCCTCCAGCAAGCTCACTTCATGGAGCGGAAATTGACTCCTTAATGAAGGTTTCGATGACCTTAATTCTTGTGGTGTTTTTTGCGCTGACACCAATGTTATTTTTCTTTGCATATAAATATAGAGGAAAGAAGGGGAATACTGCTTATTTTTTCGCTCACAATAACAAGCTTGAGGTTGCGTGGACAGTAATTCCAACAATTATATTAACTACTTTAATTATATATGGTTTAAAAACTTGGGATCGCGCTATGAATCCTGATATAAGTGAATCTACAGTAATTGAAGTTTATTCTAAACAATTCGACTGGACCGCAAGATATTCTGGATTAGATAATACATTAGGAGAATCTAGCTTTTTACTTGTTGAGGGTAAGAATGTTTTGGGGGTTGACATGCTTGATGAAAACTCCACAGATGATATTGTAGTTCGAGAAGTTCATCTTCCAGTAAATAAATCAGTTTTGTTAAAATTTAGATCTAGAGATGTAATTCATTCCGCTTTTTTACCACACTTTAGAGTTCAGATGAATTGCGTACCAGGTCTTTCAACTCAATTTGCATTCACTCCTACCAAAACAACTGCGCAGATGAAAGAATCAGAGGGAGAGGATTTCGAGTATGTACTACTATGCAATAAGATTTGTGGTTCTGCGCACTTTAATATGCAAATGAAATTTATTGTAGAGAGTGAAGAGGATTATAACAAATGGATTAGTTCTCAAAAAACATTAAAAAATACACTAACATTAAAATAAGATATAATGTCAGATCATCATCATAAAGAAACTTTTATAACAAAGTATATATTCTCAACAGATCATAAAATGATCGGTAAGCAATTCTTAATTACAGGAATGTTTATGGCTCTTGTTGGAATGCTTATGTCTGCAATTTTTAGAGTTCAATTAGCAAACCCTGGAGAAGCTTCAGTTTTATACAATTTACTTCCTGGAGCATGGGTAAATGCAGAAGGGGCTCTTAACCCTGATAAATACTTGGCTTTAGTAACAATGCACGGAACAATTTTAGTTTTTTGGGTTTTAACAGCAGGTCTGTCAGGAACTTTTGCAAACTTTTTAATTCCATTACAAATTGGAGCTAGAGATATGGCCTCTGGATTTATTAATATGCTTTCATATTGGTTTTTCTTTATTGCTACTGTTGTTTTATTATCATCAATCTATGTTGAGGGAGGTCCTGCCTCTGGAGGATGGACTATTTACCCCCCATTAAGCGCTCTGCCACAAGCCATTCCTGGATCTGGAACTGGAATGACGCTTTGGTTATACAGTATTACTTTGTTTGTAGTTGGTTCTCTTTTAGGAGGGTTAAATTATATTGTAACAATTTTAAATTTACGAACTAAAGGAATGTCTATGCAACGACTTCCTTTAACAGTATGGGGTTTATTGGTAACAGCAATCTTAGGGGTTTTATCATTTCCAGTACTTCTTTCTTGTGGTCTATTATTGCTTTTTGATAGATCTTTTGGCACAAGTTTTTATCTTTCGGATATTATTATAAATGGAGAGGCTCTACATAACTCTGGAGGAAGCCCAATATTATTTGAACATTTATTTTGGTTTTTAGGACATCCAGAAGTTTATATTATACTACTTCCCGCTTTATCAATAGTATCTGAGGTTATTGCTGTAAATTCTAGAAAACCTATTTTTGGATATAAAGCCATGGTAGGCGCTATATTATTAATTGCATTCTTATCTTTTATAGTATGGGGACATCATATGTTTATGACTGGAATGAATCCTTTCCTTGGTTCGGTATTTACATTTAC